>CALLGK010000074.1 GCA_938009905.1 uncultured Acidimicrobiales bacterium
GGAACCGTGTTTTTGACGGTGTGGATTGGCGACGATTCCAGCTTCATGCGGCAGGACGTTCGCAACGGCACGTTCTGCTGACATTTCTGTCAGTCCGATGCGGATCGACCGTCGATCACCAGATCGGCTCGCTTCTTTGTCTCATTGACCTCGAAGTGCTCGTCTTCGCTGAGCTCGTAGGCATCCCACTCGCTCCAAGCGGCTTCGCCATCACGATCGATCACTCGCAACTGCCGTTCGCTCGTCGGGGTCTCGATCCAGATGAGGAAGCTCAGATGCTGAGCCCACTCGAGTCGCCCAGCCGACACACCCTCAACGATCACGATCGGCGCCGGCTCCAAGACATCACCGCCACCATCTCGAGGTAAGCGCCCCGCCGGGGCACGACGACCAACCTCGCCACGCGAGAGCGGTTCGATTGCCTCTCGCAACATCAACGGCCACCAGCTGATTGGGTTGTCATCACTGGCGAAATCATCGGTGTGCACCACCGGTGCGTTGCCGGCCACCGCAGACAACGCAGCGGCAAATGTGGTCTTGCCCGCCCCGCCTCGACCATCGATGGCCACGAGCCGAACAGGCCCGGACAACTCCATGATCTTCTCAACGATCGCGATCGAGGTCACGATGAGTCTTTGGGTTCTGACTGGTGCCAGAGCGCGTTCACGGCGTCCCGAATCTCTTCTTCCGACCCCCGAAACACACCACTCAGATACTCACCCGGCTCAAGGTCAGTTATCCGTTCCAGCAACGGCGAGCCTTGAAGCGCCTCCTCGAAGGCGTCACGCCAGGCACTAGACGCCACCAAGTCATACTCCACGCCAATCTCACCCTCCTCAAACACCGGATCATCAACGTGCAGATCCGGCGGACCAGGCGGAGGCGCATCCGGCAGTAACCCGGCTTGTTCAGCAACCAGCCGCTCCCGCGTCTTGTAGAACGAGTCGAACACTTCCTCAAGTGCCACCGGGCGACGGCGCCACTCCGACTGGTCGAAAATCGCGTCGCTGCAAAGTCCTGGAACGCGGCTGTCCAGAAACTGCAACGGCCGGTTGAATGCGGCATCTTCGACATCGGACACCCGAACCCGAACAAAGTCAGGAAACTCCTGCATCAGAATCGTCTCAAACCAGTTCGCAACCCCCACCGCGAAGAACATGACCTCATCCACCAGATACGGAAGCGGAACCCAACGAACCCGGGTCGTGTCCACACCCGCAGCGGCGAACGGCCCAGACGGCTCGTTGTTGTCGTATTGCTCAATAAACCACAACCAAAGCTCCGCCAACCCCGACGACCAGCCATCAGACCCATACTCCGGCGACGCAGGCCCACCAGCACGAGCCAAACCCTCAACAAACCGCTCAGCGCGCTCGCCGATAGACGCCTCGTATTCCGCGAGGAAGGCCTCAGCCTCCGCAACACTCAGCTGGCTAAACCTCAGCATCAGACACCTCCGCCTCAATCATGACGGATAGACGGCACAAACCGATCCACCGGTAGGTGGCCAGGGGCCGCTGGCCCGACGGCCTATTGGATGGTTCGGCCGTCGGGTGTTTGGGTGTGCCAGGTGCCGTCTGGGTCTTTCCAGATGCGGTAGTTCCTGGTTGCCTTGAGTCGGTTGTGCCTGCCACAAAGGACTGCCCCGTTTCCGGGGTGGGTTCTGCCACCCTCGCTGTGGGGCTTCAGATGGTCGGTCTGACAGCGACTGGTAGGTGCCTCACACCCAGGCCAGACACAACAGTCGGCGTCGAGCTGCACGGCGGCCCGTGCTGAGCCGGTGAACAGCCTGGCGGTACCCAAGTCGATGGTGACACCTTTGGCGTCGACCACGGCCCGGCGAATCTTGTTGACCAGAGAGTTCGCGAACGCATCGTTGGGGTCGAGTGGATCGCCGTTGAGAGTTTCGCAACGGAACGTGTCTGGATCGAACGGGACCGGCTGGTAGTTGGGGTCGAGCCGGCGGATCATCTCGTCGAACGCGTCGGCTGACCACACGATGGTGTGGGTTGTGGCCGCCGGAACGGGTGAACCGTCGAACGCGGCGGCGTCGAGGGCCATCCGCTTGAACGCATCGGCCCGCCGCTGAGCAGGAGTGCGGGGCAGCATGTCGTCTGTGACATCGTCGCCGTGCTCGGCTTTGGCTTGTTCCCAATCGGCGAGCAGTTCGGCCTGGTAGTAGTGGTCGAAGATGTCTTTCAGCTCTGCGCCGTCGACCGAGCCGAACGAACCGGCGGCGGTCCAGGACGTGTTGAACTCTTGCAGCAGGCGGAAGTCGCGGTTGGCGTGGCTGCGATCTGCGGCGGGTTCTGGCCCGTCTTGATCGGTGAGCCGTTCCCAGAGTCGCACCCGGTTCTCGAACTGCCGGAACGACAGCAACGAGGCGTCGGCCAGGAATGCGTCTTCCCTGTCGGCCATGGCGTCACGGACTCGTTTGTTGGCGTGCACGCGGCCGAGCAGGTCGACGTGTGCTGTGCCGATCTCGCCCGCTGCGTATGCGGCGCGGACGCCGGGGAGGGTGCGGGTCATGCGGCGGGTTTTGTCTCGAGCGGCGGCTTCACCATTGCTCAACCCAGCTGCATGACGTTCGAAGATCTTTGGTGAGCCGTGGCCGTCACGCTTGTGCAGGCCACGCTTGGCTGCGTTCTCGACCACGTCGAGTTGGAGGGAGCGGTGACGCCGAGCCGCGATCTCAAGCTCAGGAACGAGGTCGATCAGAGCATCATCTGACGCATCGATCTGGAGCTTGCGCACCTCGTCGATCGCCGCGCCAAGACTCGCGACGGCTTCAGAAAGAGCATCTTCAGATTCAGGGAATCGCCCGCCGATTTCCATACTCCGGACAGTAATCAGGGGGTGTGACAACGAAGCCCCAAAGCCGGGCACCCGACGAAAAAAATCTGAGAAATTTCTGGTGTTCAGCTGGCAACGGTTCTCAACCGAGCGAACGACATTGCCGACGACATACCTGTGATCTCAAGCCACGGCGATTCAACACAGGTTGCGCCGACACCGTCCGCACCCACGCAGCTCGATTCGCTGCTTGAGGGGCCTGCCTACGGAGCGACGGAGATTCACGTCGTCCACGCCATTGATGTGCCGACGATGGGTGAGCAGATCGTGTCAGACCTCAAAGAGGAAGTTGGCTATCAGATCTGGGGTGGCGACCCCAATTCGCCAAACACGCCATCTGGCAAGCGCAGCATCGAAGTGTCTTGGGTCGGGCCCCACGGTCCGGTTGCCACGGCGCAGCTGCCGCAAAACGCCGACATCGATCGCCAGCTCATCATGGCTGCGCGCCAGCATCGCGTCGGCCTTCGCTACTACCGCGAAGATCCAACGCTGGGCGGTTCATCTCGTCGGGCGACAGGCGAGCTGTTTGTGCCCCGTCCACCACGGCGAATCGGCAAGCTCGAAGACCAGGCTCGCATCCTCGATAGTGCCGACCGGTTTGAAGTCACCATTAGCCGCCTCGACCGGCCCGGCTTCATCGGTCGCAAGGTGAAACGTCAGAAGACGATGCCCGAGACCTTCCACGTAGTGCAGGACCAAACCAGCATCCACATCAGCCACGAGCATCGAAAGGGCGACGTTGTGATCGACGTCGCCAACGCCGATCTTGTCGGCATCGTGAACTTGGGCGCGACCTCGCGCCTGCTGAGCACGACAGACGACGTGATTCTTCCGAGCATCAATCACTGGTCGGGTATTGACACACGAGGTCTCGACTTCACGAACTGGGCCTACGACCGGCTCCTTACTCGGCTCGGCATGTGAACAGCTCGGAATACAGGCAGCGCTCCCGCCAGCCAGTTGGCCAATGGCTTTCTTCGTACCGAGAGCTGCTTGGGTGCGACACCATCTCCGGAGCAACAGGTAGCAGGCACGACTTAGCATTGCTCTATGACGAGCCCAACCACCGCAGGTTTAACCGCAAGCGACCCGCAAACGGGTCGCAGCTTGCTTCGGGCTGAAGACGTCGGTCTGCTCCGAGGAACGGCTGCATTCACTGCGGACGTCCAACACCCCGCACTCGAAAACCCGTGCTTCGTGGCGTTCGTTCGCTCGCCAGAAGCTGCCGGCACCATCACCTCGATCGACACGACCGACGCACTTGCAGAACCAGGTGTGATCACCGCCATCAGCGGCAACGAACTCGACACGCTTGCGCCGTACGCCCTGCCGTTTGGCGATGAGCTTGCGCAGCCGATGTTCCCCACGACCGAGGTGAAGTTCGCTGGCCAAGTCGTGGCCGCCGTCGTGGCCGAAACGCAGGCCCAGGCCGTTGATGCCGCCGAGCTTGTGATGGTCGACATCGACCCAACCGAACCTGTGCTCGACATCGACCACGCACTTGAGGTCGCCACGCTCGAGGCGACAAGACACGCCTCACCAGATGAGCCCGCGAGTGACGCGCCGTTTGAGAGTGCAGACGTTTTGGTGTCGCTCTCGCAGTGGAGCCCACGGCAACTTCCCTCCCCCATGGAGGGCCGTTCGGTGGCGGCGGGTGAAGAAGACGGACGCCTCCTGGTGTGGTCGGCTGTGCAAACCCCGCATGCGTTCAAGAAGAACCTCGCCACCTTGCTTGAGATGGATGCGGAGCAAATCCGAGTTGTTGCCCCGGCCGTCGGCGGCGGCTTTGGCGGCAAGGTTGGCCGGACGGTGGAGGAGTATCTCGTCCCCTACCTCGCCCGCCAACTCGGTCGCGCGGTTCGATGGACGGGAACTCGCTCGGAGTACTTCGCCACCGCAACGCAGGGCCGAGGCGAACGAGTCGACCTCACGATCGCCGGCTCGAATGACGGCACGATCACCGCCGTGCGCGGCCGCCTCGTCAAAGACGGCGGCGCTTTCCCACTGGTGGGCGTTGTGCTGCCTGCCGGCTACACGTCCAAATTGGCCAACGGCTGCTACGACATCGACTACGTCGAGTTCTCGTCGGTTGCCGTGCTCACCAACAAGCCATCAACGTCGGCATACCGGGGAGCTGGACGCAGCCCATACGTATCAGCGCTCGAACGAGCCGTTGATCGCTTCGCAGCGGAAGTCGGCGTCGACCCAGCAGACGTTCGCCGCCGCAATCTGATCAAGCCAGAGCAGATGCCGTTCACCACACCGACCGGCGCCATCTACGACGAAGCCGATTACCCGGGCGACCTCGAGCGAGCGCTTGAAGCGATTGGCTACGACGCCCTGAGAGCTGAACAACAACAGCGTCGGGCTAGCGGCAACACCGTGGCACTCGGTGTTGGCATTGCCAGCTACAACCACATGACAACGGGAGGTGGCGGTGAGGAAGCGGCCGTTTCGGTGATGCCGGACGGGTCAGCGATCGTCACTACAGGCACAACGTCACAGGGACACGGCCACACCATCACGTGGGCCCAGATTGCGTCCGACGTGTTGAACATTCCGGTCGAATCGATCTCGGTGGTGGAGGGCGACACAGACGCCATCGCTACGGGTGTTGGCGCCGTTGGGTCACGGTCACTGCAGACAGCAGGCATGGCGATACACGTCGCGGCGAACGACCTGGTGGCCGAAGCCCGGCTGCAAGCGGCTGAGCTGCTCGAAGCATCGGCCGACGACATCGTGCTGTCAGACGCTGGCTTCCACGTGATCGGCACGCCAGCGCGGGCCGTGTCGTGGGTCGAGGTGGTCAGCCACGCGCCGAGCGACGAGATGACGTGTGGCGACTTCTACGACACGGAAGGTCGCAACACCTTCCCGTCTGGCACCCACGTGGCTCAGGTCGACGTCGACACCGAGACCGGCGCCGTGTTCGTGCGACGTCTCGTGGCCGTCGATGACGCCGGCACGATCGTCAACCCGATGATCGTGGAAGGCCAGCTGCACGGAGGCATCGCCTCGGCGATCGGCCAGGTGCTGGGCGAAGTCGTGCTGCACGACGAGCGCGGCAACCAGATCACAAGCTCGTTCATGGACTACCCGATTCCCACTGCCGACCAGCTGCCCATGTTTGACGTCATCGCGTCAGGCACGGCCAGCAGCTTCAACACTCTGGGGTTCAAAGGCGTCGGCGAGTCCGGCGTGGTTGGAGCAACGGGAGCCGTGCACAACGCCGTCGTCGATGCATTGCAGCACCTTGGCGTGCAGCACCTCGACCTGCCGTGCACACCCGAGCGAGTCTGGTCAGCGATCAACGCCGCTCGGTGAAAACCGCGAGTTTTCGCGCCATCAGCGCGCGTCCCGCAACCCTGCGTGGCAATACGAACTAGCTCGACAAGGATGCGGTTCGATCGCCGCGCGTTTCTCACATGATGGCAATAGTGTCGGGCTATGCGGAGAGGGACTGCCCTTGTGGGGCTTCTATGCGCGGCCCTGTTGTTGATCACAACACCGGTGGGCGCCGCCGATCTCACCATCACGTTGGCGCCCGATTTCAGCGCCGGCACATTCATGGACACGGCGACATCCGGCGACACCGTTGTGGTTGGTCCGGTCAACCCAGGCGACACGGCACCCATCGACCCGGCCACCGCGGCATGGCTCGATCCAGCGTGGGAACACCGCATCTGTCTCGACATTGACAATCCAAACGGGGCGGCGCTCACCGACCATCCGGTGCCGGTCACCATCGATACCGCAGCCTTGATCGCACAGGGGATCCTCCGCCCGGACGGCTTCGATTTGCGGGCCGCTGACGATGCAGGCGTGGCCATCGAACATTGGACACAGGGCCCGATTGATGACACCAACACCGTTGTATGGCTCCGCGTGCCAACCCTTGCGCCTGGGGCCAACACCATCTGCCTCTATCTCGACAACCCAGCCGCGGCCGACGCATCCGTTGGTGCTGGCGTGCTTGCGTGGCCCAATCCCGTACCGGTCTACGTAACGGTTGATCCGGCCCATGCTGGCACCGACACCGGTGTTGTGAGCTACGTCGCTGGCAACACCGTCACCGATGGCGCCACCACCCTCACGCTGAACGCAGGGCAGGTCGGCACGATCCCAGGGGCAACCCACACCGGTTCGACACTCGTGTGGTCAACCGGACCCATCGCCACCCGCGGTCTCGGGCTCGGGCTCGACACACTCGCGCCGCTCTCGTGGGCCGACACCAACTTCATGGTGCCGTCGAGCCGTGCCAACCAGAACTACTCGGTCTACTCCCCCTTCGGCGACGTCACGATCGACGCGTTCGTCGGGTCAGCCGCCGCGCCAACCGTTGACGATCTACTGATTCCAGCTGGCACATCGGTGAGCTTTGCTGCGAACACCACCGGCGCAAACGGCCTGATCATCGAAGCGACCGGGCCGGTCATCGTCACCCACCACGCCGACCGCGGCACCGCCGTCGACCCACGGGCCGACTCGTTCGTTTCGCACCCCGCCACAACCGATCCCATCTACGGCATCCGCACCCGTCAGCTCCTGGCTGGTGCCACCGCGGCGGTCAACCTGTCAATCGACTACTCCAACGGCACATCGGCCAACGTCGCTCTCGCCCGTGGCGTCTTCACGCTCTCTAACGATGGCCAAGGTCGGGACGGAGCAGGCAACGCCGAGGCCGCAGCCGTCGCGGGCGATGCGCCGAGCGCCGCGATTCAGCAGGCCGACCGGGACGGTTGGGAAAGCACGTCGTTTCTCCCTGCGAGCGCACACAGCACCACCTACTTCTTGCCCGTTGACGCCGAGTACATCGCCATCGCATGCCCCGTGGCCACCACGATTTCAGTCGGCGGTGCAGCACCTGTCCCGTGCAACCCTGCCGGCGCCGCACCAGGCAAGCTCGACGCTCGAGCCCCGACGGTGCTCACGGCTGGCACCGAGATCACCTCGACCGGTGCGCCGTTCTACATGATGTATGAGGCCCTGGCCTACCAAGACGAGAGCAACATCTTGGGCGAAGCCCAGGGTGCTGGGTCGCTCGCCACTCCCCCAGTCGTCACCCTCGGTGTTCTGCAAACCATCCATGCACCGCTTGGTATGTGGACCTCAGCAGTGATCGATACCGGGACCACGCCGCTCTACGACCTGCTCGACTGGGATGTGACCGTGCCCGCTGGTGGCGCGGTCAGCTTCCAGATCGCAGCGGCCGCAACGGCAGCCGGTCCGTTCGACTTTGTTGGCCCAGACGGCACGGTCGCAACCGCGTTCACATCACCGGGCGATATCCCAGCAAGCCTCGACGGGCTCCAGTTCATCCAGATCAAAGCAACTCTCGTACGTGGAACCGACCCGCAAATGGCTCCGGTCATCAACTCGGTCACCGTGACCTGCACCGAGCTCGGTGCGATCTCGGGCGTTGTCTACGAAGATGCCGAGCCGTTCGACAACACGCGAACTACGGCTGACGCGGTTGTGCCGGGGGCCACCGTCAACCTGCTCGATGGTGCGGGCACGGTGATTGCCACCACCACGAGCGATGCAACGGGCGCCTATTCATTCCCCGGCCTCGCTCCTGGCTCCTACGTTGTCGAAGTCGACGCCAGCACCGTCGGTGCGCGCATTGCCGACCCTGGCGTTCCCACCACCGTGCTCGAAGCCCAGACCAGCACGGCTGACCTTCGCACAACGGCCGAACCGCCCGAACCCGTCGACCCGCCAGAGCCGGTCGATCCTCCGGAACCTGTCGATCCCGTCGTTGAATCACCGCCGCTTCCAATCACCGGCGCATCGTCGGCTAAGACAATCGCCAGCGGGCTTGCGTTGATCAATCTGGGAGCAATCGCCCTGGTCGCCGCACGGGTGTCGTTCCAACGGCGCCTCGGACATCGGGCGTAGTCGCTCGGCGGCTAACTCGCCTTGGCTCCCGAGGCACGGAAGAGGAACCACAACGCGGCTGCGGCCATCAGCACTGCGTTCGCTCCGATCGCAATGGGAATCGACGTTGCGTCGGCGAGGGCGCCACTGAGTACGGGCGAGGCCACAACGCCGATGTCGCCAAAGGTTCGGTAGAGCCCCATGGCCACACCTCGCTGGCCTTCATCGACGAGGTTGGCCACGTAGGCGGCCGGAGCCGGGCCGGTCACGCTTGATCCGACGGCCGAGATGACCAGACCAACGATGAACAACGCGAGCGTGTCGGCCATCGCCACCAAGGCAATGCCGACACTGATCGCCAGGGCCGTCGGCACGATAAGCGCCTTCGGTCCGAAGCGGTCTGCCGCCCACCCGGACGGCCAGATGAGGACAAGGCCGATCATGCCGAGCGCGGTGAAGAGGGTGCCCAGCTCGGCGACCTCGAGGCCGAACTCTTGGTTGAGCTGTAGAGGGACAAGGGTCTGACGGACACCGGCCCGAATCGAGAACACGGCAACCGAGACGAACCCAACGGCGAGGAAGTCAGCCGATCGCAGCAAAGAGAACCGCGTCGGCACC
>CALLGK010000075.1 GCA_938009905.1 uncultured Acidimicrobiales bacterium
TCAGCCAGCACATCGGCAAATGGCGTGATGTCTGGTGCGTTGACGCCAGCGATTGTTGCGCTGGCCAGCGGCAGCCGAACTCGCAGCCCGCGATCCTCTCGCAAGGACAACGCCGCCGACGCGGCATCGCGAAGGCGGTCCATCGCCGCGACCAGATCTGGGTCGTTCGGGAAGTCGTCGAGCTCTGGCCACATCTCGAGATGGACCGAAGAGTCTGCGCCGTTCAGTCCGGTCCAGATTTCTTCCGCGATCATCGGCAGAAGGGGAGCCATCACCTTGGTGAGGGTCGACAGCACGGTGAAGAGCGTGTCGTGGGCATCGACATCAAGGGTTGAATCGGCGTCGCTGTTCCAGAAGCGCTCGCGAGAGCGACGGATGTACCAGTTGTTGAGCGCATCGAGATAGTTCTGGATGGCGTCAGCGCCACCGGCAAGGTGGTAGGCGTCGAGACTCGTTCCGGCCTCGTCGATGAGCTCGCGGGTCTTTGCCAGGATGTATCGATCGAGCAGGTTGGTCGAATCAGTCCGGAACGTCGCCGTGTGGTTCTCGACGTTCGCGTAGAGCGTGAAGAAGCTGTAGGCGTTCCAGATCGGCAGCAGCACTTGGCGTGTCACATCGTCGATGGCCTGGTCGCTGATGCGAGCGTCGCCGCCACGAACGATGTTGGACGACATGAAGTACCAGCGGAGCGCGTCAGAGCCCTGCTTGTCGAAGATCTCTGTTGGTTCCGTGTAGTTGCGCAGCTTCTTGGACAACTTGGCGCCATCTTCGGCCAGCAAGATGCCGTGACAGATCACGTTTTGGAATGCCGGCCGATCGAAGAGGGCACCGGCGAGGACGTGCAAGGTGTAGAACCAGCCGCGGGTTTGGTTGATGTACTCAACGATGAAGTCGGCCGGGAAGTGTTCTTCGAACCACTCTTTGTTTTCGAACGGGTAGTGCACCTGTGCGAACGGCATCGAGCCAGAGTCGAACCAGCAATCGAGCACCTCGGGAACGCGGCGCATCGTTGACTGACCCGTCGGGTCGTCCGGGTTGGGTCGCGTGAGTTCGTCGATGACCGGTCGGTGAAGATCGGCAGGCCGCACGCCAAAGTCGGCCTCGAGCTCATCGAGACTTCCGTAGACGTCGATGCGGGGGTAGTCGGGGTTGTCGCTGCGCCAGATGGGGATCGGGGACCCCCAGAAGCGGTTTCGGCTGATGGACCAGTCACGGGCTCCGGCGAGCCACATGCCAAAGCGGCCATCGCGCACGTGATCGGGCACCCAGTTGATCTCGGTGTTGATCTCCATGAGGCGGTCACGGATCTTGGTGACCTCGACGTACCACGACGAGATCGCCTTGTAGATGATTGGCGTGTCGGTCCGCCAGCAGTGCGGGTAGTTGTGGTCGTAGGTGTCGTGGCGAACGATGCGACCGAGATCCTTCAGGGCTTCGATGATCTTGGGGTTGGCGTCGAAGACGTTTTCACCTGCGAAGTCAGGCACAAGCTCGGTAAAGCGACCCTGGTCGTCGACGGGGACGGCGCTGCCGATCGAGATGCCATTTTCTTCGCACACACGCTGATCGTCTTCACCAAAGCCGGGGGCCATATGGACGATGCCGGTGCCCTCGCTGGTGTCGACAAACTCGGCGCCGAGGACGCGGAACGCAGCTGCGCTGGCGTCTGATGCCTCCTTGCGGTCGGCGAAGTAGGGGAGGAGCGGGCTGTAGGAACGGCCGACGAGATCGGCGCCGGTGAGCTGGGTAACGGGAGCGGCATCACCAAGCTGAGGTTCGTACTTGGCTCGAGCGTCTGTGCCTACAACCACGAGACCGTCGTCGGTCTGAACCACGTCGTAGCTGATGTCGGGCCCGACCGCGAGGGCGAGGTTGGACGGCAAGGTCCAGGGAGTGGTGGTCCACGCGAGAATGCGAAGTGGACCTGGGTCGCCGTCGACTGGGTCGAGATCGAATGCGACAGTGACCGCAGGGTCTTGACGAGGGCGGGTGGCGTCGTCAAGACGGATTTCGAAGTTGGAGAGCGGCGTCTCGGCACCCCAGCTGTAGGGCATGACGCGGTAGGCCTCGTAGATGAGACCCTTGTCGTAGAGCTGCTTGAAGGCCCAGATGACGGACTCCATGTAGGAGACGTCCATGGTCTTGTAGTCGTTCTCGAAGTCGACCCAGCGAGCCTGGCGCTCAACCGTTGACTCCCACTCTTCGGTGTACCGCATCACCGAGGTTCGGCAGAACTCGTTGAAGTTTGCGATGCCGTACTCTTCGATCGCGACACGACCAGACACGTCGAGCTGCTTTTCGGCCTCCATCTCGGCCGGGAGGCCGTGACAGTCCCACCCGAAGCGGCGATCAACCCGCCGACCCCGCATGGTCTGGTAGCGAGGCACCACATCCTTGACGTAGCCCGTGAGCAAATGGCCGTGGTGGGGCAGGCCATTGGCGAATGGTGGCCCGTCATAGAAGACAAACTCGTTGTCGAGAGGCCGATTCGTAATGGATTGAGCGAAGGTTCTTTCTGCACGCCACCGATCGAGGATTCTCTGCTCAATGGCAGGGAAATCGGGGCGTGTCGGTACCTCTGGATAGGGCCCTTTGTCGCTCATCCCCGCAGCGTATCGAGCCCATCTGTAGTGGGGTGTGGATTATCGGTTTCCGGCCGATTCGAGATATCAACGAGCCATCGTTGGTCCCGCGGGTCTAGCGATCTACACTACGGCGCCACCTCAGCCGTGTGTCAGCCAACGAGTCTGATCCGTAGGCGTTTCAAGCACTCGGAGGAATTCGAACTTCTGAAAGGAGCGCTCATGCCCGCAGCACGCGCTTCCAAGTCATCCTCGTCCGGAGCTTCAAAGAAGAAGACGACGACGAAGAAGACAACTGCCAAGAAGACCACCTCGAAGAAGAGCACGAAGAAGGCCGCGGCCAAAAAACCGCCTGCTTCGAAGAAAGCTCCGGCGAAGAAGGCAGCGGCGAAAAAAGCAACGGCCAAAAAGAGTGCCAAGAAGGCACCGGCCAAAAAGGCCCCCACGGCGAAGAAGGCTTCGGCCAAGGACGCCTCAACCCCCTCGAAAGCAAAGAAGAAGTTGCCCAAGTTTCTTACAGACAAGAAGTGGCTCGCCCAACAGAAGGCATCGCTCCTTGACGAGCGTCAGAGCTACACCCACTCCGCCGCAGCGCTTGCCGCTGAGGCCGCATCACTCATGGCCGATCGTGAGCCCGGCGATGTCCAGTTCGACGAAGAGTCGGGCGAAGGTGACACGCTGGCCGTCGAACGAGATCGTGACCTCGCCCTGTCGGCCAAAGCTCGAGAGAAGGTCGACGAGATCGACGAGGCGCTGAAGCGTCTCGAGGCTGGCACCTACGGCATTTGCGTGTCGAGCGGTGAAGTCATCCCGAAGGAACGCCTCGAAGCGCTGCCCATGGCGGCAAAGACGGTTGCCGCACAGACGGCGATGTTCTAGCCGAGGCAGTGTTCTGACCGACAGCCCAACGCCCGACGGCGAGACGGACCCAACGCCGGGGCGTGCTCCTGACGATGTCAGCGAGCGTTCCGACGTCGCGCCGGGCGACATCGACACACTTGA
>CALLGK010000076.1 GCA_938009905.1 uncultured Acidimicrobiales bacterium
GTTCCACGGCGACTCCGGCCAAAGTGCCGCTCACATCGAAGGACGGGGCGAGGCTTACGGAAAGTCGCTCGCCAGTCGCTGACCGCAATCCACAAGCGAAGCAGTGAGAGGGCCCGGGCCTACGGTCCGGGCCTTTTCGCGGCTCAGGTATCGATCGGCTCGGCGTCCCAAAGCTGTGTCTCAGGCTCATCGCCATACAGAAGGTGAGCTGGGCTCTTCTTTTCGATGTTGCCCGTGAGGCCGCGATACATACCGAAGCCGCACATCTGGCGCAGTTCTGGGGTGAAGGTGGCGACGATCTCCGGCGGAATGCCGAGCTGCTGATTCTCTTGCTGACGAATGAAGCCGGCGCAGTAGTTCATGGCGATGCCGACCCGCACCTCGTCATCGGTTGTGTTCGCCCCGCCGCCGTGCCAGAGGCTCCCGGTCCATACGAGAACAGAGCCCTTCGACATCTCGGCTGGAATCGACTCGATGGGATTGTCGTCGTCGAAGTAGTCGGGGTTGTCCCATCGATGACTGCCCGGCACCAGCCGGGTTGCGCCGTTGGCCTCGGTGAAGTCGGTGAGCGCCCACATCGAGTTGCACACCGTTGGCACGTGAGGCTTCGCGAGCGGCTGCACCTGATCGTCGGCGTGGATGACCTGAGCTGTTTCGCCGGGTGCAAGCGAGATCGACGCCAGCGAAGAGATCAGAAACTCGGGACCAAGCTGGCTTTGGATTAACGAGGCAACCACAGGCTGCACCGGCACCTGCTGCCAGATCTCGCCGTGGGCCAACAGGTTGTAGGTGCGGGTGGTGCGATTGCCTTCGAACCGGTTGTTGTCTGGCGAACGGTGCAGCTTGTCTTCAAGACGCCGAACGTCGGCCATCAGCAAATCGACGGTGTCGTCGTCGATGAGCCCTTCGACAATCGTGAAGCCCTGCTCGTCGAGCTCGGCAACATGTGTATCAAGATCCACAGCGCCTCCGACAGGATTCGAACCTGCGGCCGTCGGATTAGAAGTCCGATGCTCTATCCAGCTGAGCTACGGAGGCCCGGCGAGCATACCAATGGAGCCGTTCCCGACTCCGTTCCTTTTGTGCGGTGTCACCCAACTGGGGCGGAGGTGTTCCACGCCGTTTCCGGCAGCACTCGGGCTCGAGAGCTCGCCAGAAGCGACAGGACAAACAACACGCCAGCGACCGTCATCGCAATCGGGATCGACGTGAGCTGGGCCACAACACCGAGCAGCACTCCCCCGGCGATTTCGCCGAACGCTTCACTTTGACCGACAAACGAGTGCACGGTGGCCCGGTTGGTCGAGGAGGCGAAGCTGTTGGCCCAGTTGGTTTGCAATGGCCCAGCCAACGCCGAGAAGCCACCGTGCACGATCAAACCAAGCGCGGCGACCGCCAAGATCTCGACGTGGGCCAGCGTGATCACGGCAACAGTCGAGATGGCAAAGACCATCATGAACGGTCGCACCACACCGGAGCCGACACCGCGGTTGCCAAGGCGATAGAGGATGAACGCACCGAGCAACGCGTCAACCACCATGAGGCCGCCGACAAGCACGATCTCGTCGACGTCATCGGGAAAACCAAGGTCGATCAGACGCTGGATGCCGAGGCGGTCGAGCACTTCACGGCCGATCCCGTAGACGAGAACCGAAACGGCGAGGATGCGCAGCCCGGGTGTGCGCCGCACCTCGGCTCCACCGCTTGTAAGCATGTCGCGAAAGCCAGCCCAGCCTTCGCCAGGGCGAGCCTCGAAGTTGGTCTCTGGCATTTTTGCGGCGAGATACAAACCCCACGCCATATATAAGGCGCCAACAACGACGATGGCGAACGACAGGGACGTGACAGCGGCGAGCGCAACGCCGGCGATCATGCCGACCACGCCGGCCAAGAGCTGACGAGACGCTCGCTTCAAGATGACCTCGCCGGCCATCGTCTCGTCGCCGAGTTCGTCGGTGAGCCAGGCCGTCTCGGCCCCGCTCTCAAACGTGTAGCCAAAGCCAAACAGCATCTGCATCAAGAAGAGCGCCACGAACGCGACGACGACGCCGCTGAACAACATCGACACTCCCATCACCAGGAACGACACGACCACGGACCACTTGCGGCTGTAGAGGTCGGCCACCACACCCGTTGGAATTTCGGTGGTGAGGATGGTGACTTCCATCGCCGTGCCTAAAAGCATGAGCTCCAACGGGTCGAGCTCGAGTTCGGTGATGAGGCGAACCAACAGCAACGGCCAATGGGCGCGCTGGCAGAAACGCCGCACCAATCCCGTTCTCACAAAGAGGCGGCTGACCGCCTGCTGGTGGCTATTCACCGGAGAATCATGGCCGATGGTGACGCGTGAGGGAACCGAGTTCCGCTGAAGCGCCCGTTGGCTGGCTCAGCTGCGCATCAATGCCGATGTGAGAGATGCGTCACTGACCGAACAGCAGTGTGAGAAGGGCAATGGAACCACCACGTGGGTCAGCTACTATCTAGCCCTCCAAGCGCCTCTAGCTCAATTGGTAGAGCAACAGACTCTTAATCTGCAGGTTCTGGGTTCAAGTCCCAGGGGGCGTACAGAGCAAAACCCCAGGTCAGGCCGCAAATTCGGCCCCTGGGGTTTCGTCGTTTTGGCAGTCTATTTTGCCTAGTTAGGCACTCCGGGTGCCATAGACTCAAAATAGACTGTTCGATAGACTGCTGTGATGGCGGGTTGGCGTGAGCGGTTCGAGGACAAGGTTGATCG
>CALLGK010000077.1 GCA_938009905.1 uncultured Acidimicrobiales bacterium
CCGCCGACAGCCGGACAACCAGCTCCTTGCGACGCTCGGG
The DNA here is from genome assembly GCA_938009905.1 of uncultured Acidimicrobiales bacterium. Taxonomy (GTDB): domain Bacteria; phylum Actinomycetota; class Acidimicrobiia; order Acidimicrobiales; family SZUA-35; genus CALEWY01. The sequence continues at coordinate 41 of CALLGK010000077.1, forward strand.
CGACAGACGCATATCACCTAACGAGATGATCGAGCTGTCGTCGTCACGGTCTTGAAGAAAAGTGCCGAGCTCTACTTCTCGCTGAAGTCCGACCTTGGCAAAGTCAAACAGCGAGCCGAGCGCCGCGGCAGCCTCGGCCGGGTCGGACGACTCGATGAATTCCTGCGCGATGCCTAGGCCCTTGGCAACCACATGGAAGCGGCGCTCGGTCACCGAGCCAACCTGGCGGGTGGCGACCACCCGAATCAGCCCGCTGTCTTCGAGCCGCTGGACATGGTGGTAGAGGCGCGTGACGGGAGCGTCGAGCAAGGCCGCAACCTCGGCGATCGTTCGCGGCTCCTTCATCGCCCGATAGATCCGACCTCGGACGGGGTGGGTGACGTCTGCGACAAAGTCGAGATTGTCGAATTCGACCCGCTCCAACGGATCGCCAGCACCAGCGACGGGCACCCAACCCTGCTCGCTATCGCCCTTGTCGTTTTCAACCGCTGGATCGTCAACCGCTGGCACAACCCAATCGTAGGCGAGCGACCTCCACAGAGGAGCGTTTATTCAATCTACTTGAATCAATTGATTCAATCCTCTTAAATGAACTCATGTCGTCGACCCAGATGTTGCTGCCACGACGATTTCTCACCGTGCTGGCGGGCCAGACCGTGTCCGAGGTGGGCTCGACGATGTCGGCCATCGGCGCGGCTGTCTTTGTCTTTGTCGAGACCGGCAATGAGGCATGGCTTGGCGCACTGGCTGGGGTCGCGGCGATTCCCGCCGTTTTGGTTGGCGCCATGGGAGCCGTCATCGATCGGTTCCGCCGCCGCACGGTGATGATCGCTGCAGACATCGTGGCCGCCATCGGGCCGTTCGCGGCCTTGATCATTGCCATCACCGGACGTCTTGAAGTGTGGCATCTCGTTGTTGCCGGGTTCATCAGCGGCACCGGCAACGCCATCCAAATGGCAGCATCGCAGGCTGCGATCCCCGCCCTCGTCGAGGCCGACCAGATGGCTCGAGCCAATGGCCTCAAGCAGACCGCACCCGCGCTCGCGTTGGTGCTCGGCCCTGCCATTGCCACTCCCCTGCTTGCATGGAAAGGCATTGAGGCCGTACTCATCGCCGACCTTGCAACCTTCGCAGTTGGGGTCGCAAGCGTGATCGTTGTCCGCTTCGACGAACCGCTGGGCGACACAGGCGCTGACTCAACGATTGACGACGATGGCACGTGGCGCGACATGTGGGCATGGCTCACGAGCCCCGACAAGGGCACCGCCCTGCTCGCTCTCATGGGTGTGACCGCACTTCTGAACTTCGCTCTTTCGTTCACCAACATTGCGGTCATGGCGGCTGCCACCTCGCTCGCGGGAGCAGCACGTGCCGGGTGGGTCATCGCAGCCGCCGGACTCGCCATGATCGTTGGTGGCGCAACGATGGCGGGACGCGAGGCACCAACCGACCGTTTGAAGTCAACAGCGGTCGCTCTGTTCATCTGCGGCTCATGCTTTGCCCTCTCGGGCATCAGACCGAGCGCGCTCGGGCTCACGGTTGGAACGGCGATGGCACTTTCGGTCGTCCCCGCGGCCGCCGCTTCGATCGCCACGATCTACAACGCACGAGTCCCGGCTGCGATGCAGGGACGAGTGTTCGCGCTCCGCGGTGCCGTGTCGCAAACGCTGCAACCGGTCGGATCGCTGCTGGCGGGCTTCACGATTGCCCGCGTCGCTGAGCCTGCGCTCGTTGACGGGTCGCTCACCAGTTCATTCGGCCGAGTCATCGGAACCGATTCATCAAGCGGCGCGCGGCTCGTATTGCTGCTTTCAGGGCTCGCCGTTGCCGCACTCGGCGTTGCCCTCTATCGGAGCACTCTTCGGGCGAAACTGCGCGCCGACATGGCACCAGAGGCTGCCGTCAAGACCCCGCCGCTCGCATCGCAGCCTTAGACAGACCCAGCTAGCAAGCTATTGACGAGACATCTCGCTCGCCGCAGTTGTGGCGTCGGCTGATTTGTCGCGCCGACCAGGAAGCTGGATCGTCACGTCGTGCAATGTGCCGGCGAACGGAAACGGAGCGTCGTAGCGTTCCGACACCGCTGAGCCGTGGTCCATGCCGATGCTTGATCCAACGGATGAGACCATGCGCATATAGAAGCCAATCTCGGCTCGACCGCACGGCTCGCCATCGATGAGCAACTCGATCGAGCCGGTCGTTCGGCTGTCTCGTTCCATGTGCACTGCAAGCTCGCAATCGCCAGCCGGCACCTCGATCGTTGACTCGACGATCGTGTGGTCGTTGAACGCGTTGTAGTCAGCGACAAGTCGATCGCCTTGCACAAACACCGACATGCCAGAGTTCTCGTTGCCGGTGGCCCACACGACACCTTCTTCCCCCGCGGCTCTCGTGACCGTCGCTGTCAGATCGAACGCCCGCCCACCAGTACCGGGCGAGGCCTGTGACGGGATCGGCGACATCGGCGGACGGTAGGAGTACGTGCGATCGGGACGATGCGGCGAATGGTCGCTGAGGTGCGGAGCAAACAGCTCGATGAGCCGGTCGTCGAGCGGGAGCACACCGTGTCGATCGGCCTCGCTCCACCACAGCTCGACCATCTCGGCCAGCTTGTCTGGGTGGGACTCGGCCAAGTCGTCGCACTCAGACGGGTCGGCCGACAGGTCGTAGAGCTCCCACGGTTCGGTGTCGAAGTCGTCGCCCTGGTTGTGCTTCGTGACGGCTTTCCACCACATGCCGTCCTGCTCGGCGACGATGGCGCGGCTGCCCGCGTTCTCGAAGTACTGCAGCGTGTTCGTTGCTGGTGCCGAGGAGTCGGTGATCACCGACGCAAACGAATGACCGGTCACGGGCATCTGTGGGTAGCCCCGGTAGGTCTCGGGTGCTGTCACACCGAGCAACTCATAGATAGTCGGCGTCACATCAGACACGCCAACGAACTGCTTGCGCATGGTGCCTGCTTGATCGGCTGGGAAACCGGCTGGCCAGTGCATCACCATCGGCACGTGCACGCCGCCTTCGTGCGTGTTCTGCTTGTACCAACGGAACGGCGAGTTGCCGCACTGAGCCCAACCCCACGGATAGTTGGTGTGGCTATGCGGGCCACCGATGTCGTCAATGCGATCGATCGCTTCATCTGGCGTTTCGAGAATGCCGTTGAAGAACTTCATCTCGTGCATGACCCCGAACGGTCCACCTTCTTGCGATGCACCGTTGTCGGCCATCACCACGAAAATCGTGTTGTCGAGCTGGCCCATGTGGCGGAGACCATCGACGAGGCGACCAATTTGGTCGTCCGTGTGATCGAGGAACGCAGCGAACGCTTCCTGCAAGCGACAAGCCAGCTTCTGCTGGTTCTCTGGCATCTCGTCCCAGGCGGACACGCCGGGGTTTCGAGGCGCAAGCGTTGTGCCCTCTGCAATCACACCCAGCGCGACTTGGCGGTCGTACCAACGCTGGCGGATGACGTCCCACCCTTCGTCGTAGCGACCCCGATACTTGTCGAGGTACGACTGCGGTGCCTGGTGTGGGGCGTGGGTCGCACCAAAGGGCAGGTAGGCGAAAAATGGACGGTCGGGGCGTACGCCCTTGCTGTCGTTGATCATGCCCAAGAGCTGATCGACCAGGTCTTCACTGACGTGGTAGCCGTCTTCGGCCTTTGCCGGCTGGTCGATGTGCGTGTTGTCTCGCACCAGCTCGGGGTGGAACTGGTCGGTTTCGCCTTCGAGGAAACCGTAGAACCGATCGAACCCTCGACCGAGGGGCCACTGATCGAACGGACCGGCGGCCGAGATGTCTTGCGTTGGCGCCAGGTGCCACTTACCGGTGCAGAACGTGGCGTAGCCCTCATTGTGCAGCACCTCGGCGATCGTTGCCGCGTTGTTCGAGATGTGCCCGAGCTGATGCGGGAACCCGGTGCGCCAGTTCGACACACCACGCATGCCAACCGCGTGTTGCGAACGTCCGGTGAGCAGCGCCGCTCTCGTCGGCGAACACAGCGGCGTCACGTGGAAGTTGGTGAACTGCAGACCACCAGCCGCGAGCGCATCGATGTGGGGCGTATCGATGTCTGAGCCGTAGCAGCCGAGCTGGGCAAAACCCGTGTCGTCGAGCAGGACGATCACGACGTTTGGTGCATCGTCGCCCGGGTGTGGGGGCTCAAAGAAATGAGGCTCCGAGTCGGCCAGAGTGCGGCCGATCTTGCCTTTGAACTCGCTCATCGTTCTCCCTCGTCAGATCGTGACGGTGTAGAGGTCATCACCGATGAGAACCTCGCCGTCGTAGTGCTCGGCCGCTCTTGCGATCCACTCGGGATACTGCTCAGCCGTTGGTGCCGGAACCATGTGTGTGAGCAAGAGTCGCTTCGAACCGGCTCGGCTTGCGGTCTGGGCCGCGTCGACGACACCGGAGTGGTAGTCGAGGATGTCTTGCAACATCTCGTTTGGGATGGCTTCGACGATGTCTCGTCGGATCACCGTCTGGACATAGAGATCTGCATTCCTTGCGAGGGCATCAACGCCCTCACAAGGAATGGTGTCGCCCACGAGGGCCGCCGCCGACCCCTCGTGTTCAAGTCGGTAGCCGATCGTTGGCTGCACCGGTGAGTGTTCGGTAGCTGCCGTCATGATGGCCACGTCGTTGATCTCGAACGAATCACCAGCTGTGAGCTCCGTGACGTTCACCTGTGGCCCAACCGTAAGGGCGTCGTGGTGGGCGATGCGATATCCGACGTCTGCCTCGAGCGCCGCCAGCTGTCGCTCGACAAATTGCGCCGTGCCAACGGGCCCGTAGATCTGCAGGGTCGCGTTGCCTTGGGTCATCACCCAATGCGTCGTGATCACGTCGTTGAGGGCACAGATGTGATCGCTGTGAAGGTGCGTCACGAACACTCCGGCAAGGAATGCGGGTAGCGATCCCGCGCCGGCCAGCCGCATCACAACGCCCCGACCTGCGTCAACGAGGATGTGTGTGTCACCTGCCTTCACGAGGGTGGAGGGTCCGGCCCGGTTGGCATCTGGCAAGGGTGAACCCGTGCCGGTCAGAACGATGTCCATGCGCGCACCCTAGTGGCACGCTCATTGCTACTGCCACCTCAACTGGCAGTTGTTTGCGTGGTCAAACGCCCTGGTTCAGCACCGATCGAACGGCCGTTGCCACGATGTCTTTCGTCTCTGCAACAGACAGCTGACCGTGGCGCCGCAAGTGGTCGATCGAGCCGATCTGCGTCACCAAGTCGCCGGCCGAGATTGCCGCCAGGCGTTCCAGCGGTTTGAGCGCCTTGATCTCTGGTGCGAACTGCTTCTCGAACTGGGCCCGCATCTCGCTGACATTTCTTGCCATTTCAGCTTGCACCCGTGGATGCCGCGCCGCATTGGCCACGGTTGCCCGATACACGGGCCCGCGGGCTTCGTAGATGCGAAGGCGGGAATCAACGAGGTCATCGAGCCGCTGCTCGAAGGGGCCTTCGCCAATGGCAGGCAAGTGAGCGATGTCGGCCGTTTGCTGACGACTCCGACGAATCGTCGCCTCGAGCAGCTCACTCGGATCGGCGAAGTAGCGATAGAGCGACCGCAGCGAGAGGCCCGACCGTGTCGCGGCCTGCTCGATGGTGGGGAACATCGACTCTTCGGCAAAGAGCTCGAGAACCACGTCGAGCACGGCATCGACGTTGCGCTGCTTGCGAGCAACACGCCCGTCGACGGGTGCAGCCGCGTCGTCGAGATCGGTCACGAGGCGAGCTTATCTAGTGCGACTTGTACTGGCAGATGCGCGATACGTTGGCAGACTGTTGAACAGTCGTTCAAACTCGTGCTAGCGATACGTCATGAAGCCGGCGACCCCGAAACGTGAGATCAGCCAGGGATGGCATCCAGACCCCGGCGCATCGATGTCGCTGCACGCCGATGCCTACACGAAGCCAGCGTGGTTTGACGCCGACCAAGGGCAGATCGTTCGGCGAAGCTGGCAGTGGGTGTGTCACGTCGAGAAGCTGCGCGAGCCCGGTGCGTTCGTGACCGAAGACATCGGGGGCATGCCCATCGTCGCCGTGCGCGACAAACAGGGCGAACTCCGGGCGTTCTACAACGTGTGTCAGCACCGCGCCCACCACCTCGTTGAGGGTGAAGGCACCGTCGCCAACCTCGTCTGCCCGTATCACGCCTGGTCGTACGACCTCAGCGGGCAACTCACGACGGCCCGCCACACCAACAACCTCACCGACTTCGCGACGGAAGACATCTGTCTCGACCAGGTGCAGATCGAAGAGTTCGGCGGCTTCGTTTACGTAAACCTCGACAGCGAGGCCGCTCCCCTCTCTCAGCAATCAGGTGGGTTGGGTGCCGAGATCGCCCATTGGGCGCCAGACGTCGAGCAGCTCACGTTCGCCCACCGGTTGAGCTACACGATTAACAGCAACTGGAAGAACGTCGTCGACAACTTTCTCGAGTGCTACCACTGCCACGTTGCTCACCAAGACTTCGTGTCGCTCGTCGACATGGACACTTACAAGGTGACAACCCACGACATCTACTCGAGCCACATGGCCGAAGCCGGCAAGACCGAGAACTCGGCCTACGACGTGAGCGGCGCGACGGTTACCGATCACGCCGTGTGGTGGCTCTGGCCCAGCACGTGCATGATGCGATACCCGGGTCGAGGCAACATGATCGTGCTCAAGATCATCCCGGCCGGTCCGGATCTCACCTACGAGACATACGACTTCTTTCTCGAGTCGGCAGAACCAAACGAGGCAGAGCTCGAATCGATTCGCTACCTCGACGAGGTGCTGCAAGTCGAAGACATCAACCTTGTCGAAAGCGTGCAGCGAGGCATGCAAACCCCTGCGTTCCAACAGGGCCGCATCGTGAACGACCCGAGCGGGTCTGGCCTCTCCGAGCATGCGGTCCACCACTTTCACGGGCTCGTGCTTGATGCCTACGCCTCGATCAACACAGGAGTAACACCATGACGACTGCACTGGAGGGCCGTGTGGCCATCGTGACCGGCGGGCGAGGCGGCGCCGGCCGGGCGGTGTGCGAGCGGTTGGAACGCGAGGGTGCCAGGGTCTACGCGGCCGATCTCTCAAACGAGGGAACCATGGGCGACGCTCCGGCCGCCGGCGAGTTCGTGCCGTTTGACGTGACAGACGAGGCCGCCGTGATCGATGGCATCGCAACGATCAACCAAGACTGCGGACGGCTCGACATTGTGGTGAACGCGGCAGGCATCGAGATCGAGAAGACGGTCGAAGAAACGACGCTTGACGAGTGGAATCGCATCTTTGCCATCAACGTGACCGGCACGTATCTCACGTCGAAGCACGCCCTCCCTCTGTTGCGCGGCTCGGGCCACGCGTCGATCATCAACTTCGGTTCATACGACGGATACATCGCCGATCCGAAGTTGGCGGCCTACTGCGCCACCAAGGGTGCGGTCCACATGATCACCAAGGCCATGGCCGTTGACCACGGGCCGGAGGGCATTCGGGTGAACGCCATCTGCCCCGGCTACATCGACACACCGATGCTCGAGCAGTTCTATCCAGACGGCGTCGACCCGGCCGAGGCCAGGGCCGAAGCCGAGTTCGTGCATCCGCTCCGCACCATCGGCACACCAACCGACATGGCCAACCTGGTGTTTTGGCTGGCGTCTGACGAAGCCCGCTATGCCACCGGTCAGCTCTGGGTGCTCGACGGCGGACTGTCGGCCCAGATCCAGCAGATGCGGTTCTGACAGTGGCGACCCAAGCCGCGGCGGCGACAGCAGAAGCCTCCTCCAGCGTGCCATCGACAGCCGATCGGATTCTTGACGCCGCCCTCGCTGTGCTGGCCCGGGACGGCGTTGCCGGCGTGAGCATGCGGGCCGTCGCGTCCGAGGCCGGTGTGGCCGTGGGCCTCGCCAACTATCACTTCGAGTCGAAGACGGCGATGATCTGCGCAGCTCTGGAGCGCATTGGTGATCGCGACATCGACCTGGTCACGCCCCGCGACATCGACGCCACGCCAGCCGAACAGCTTCGGGAGTGCCTGCATCGCGCCTTCGATCCGAGCTTTCTCGATGCTTCCTATCTGAGTCTTCGGCTCCAACTGTGGTCACTCGCTGGCGTCGACTCCGTCTATGCCGAGATCAACCAAGGCGCTCAGCGTCGGTATCTCGACGGCCTCGCCGCGCTGATCGATGCGGCTCGCCCTGATCTGAGCCAACCCGGAGCGGCCAGGCGGGCTGCCGATGTGCTCATCGAACAGAACGGCGTCTGGCTCACCGCCATCTTGGTGCCCGACCAAGCGGCCATCGACCGCGCGTTAGCCCGCTGCGAGGCCTTGGCGTTCGATCCGCTCTAACTCTGCTCCCGCGCTAGCCCGGCGCAGGTGTGTGATTGAACCGGAAGCCGTTGATCAGGGCGTCTCGACCACCGAGCTCGGCAATCATCGCTTCTTGGGCGGCAAATGCCGCATCGTTCGCAGCCTTCGTGTCCACAACGTCAGCAAGGAGCTTCGCACAGCGTCGTCGCACCTCGATGAGCCGGACATCTGCGGCAACATCGTTGAGCTCATCTGGGTCGTTCTCGACATCAAATAACTCAGGCTCAAAGCCCTCGTGGTGCACGTATTTCCACTCGCCATGACGGATGGCAAAGCTGCCAGTGATCGAGCCACCGTCGTGGTATTCGGTGAACGCGAGGCGCTCGTGTGTTGGCAGGTTCGCCAGCTCGACAAGTGATCGAGCATGGCCGTTGCCAACTGCGGCCGCTGCACCACCCAGCACTGTCGGGGCAATGTCGATGAGGTTCACGTTCGTGTCGACAGTCGCGCCGGGTGGCACTCCAGGCCCGCTCACGATCATGGGTACGGCGGCGGAATCCTCGTACATAAACGATTTGCCCCAGAGGCCTCGGTTACCGAGGAACTCACCGTGGTCTGAGGAGTAGATCACGAGGGTGTCTTCGCTCTGACCAGAATCGTCGAGAGCGCTCAGCACCTTGCCGACGTTGTCGTCCAAGAACGAGCACAGACCGAAGTAGGCAGCCCGGCCCGCGATCGTCGTGGCATCGTCGAAGTAGTCGCCGTAGTTCCAGAACTTGGTGAGTGCCTGCACGGCAGGATTGGCAGGAACAACCGGTCCGATTTCTGGTGGCGGCACCTCGCCATGCGGGTACAGAGCTGCGAACTCCTCAGGAGCAGCGAGGGGGTAGTGAGGGGCAACGAGCGACACGAACGCGACCCACGGCTGATCGCTGCGTTCGGGCGCGGTGAGCCAGTTGCACGCCGCTGCGGTAACGCGTCGGTCATACCGGGTGTAGGTGGTCTCACCGACCCCGACGTCGGCTGCAAGCTCGGCGCTCTCGTCGTAGGGAATCGGTTGGCGCCGCGATAATCCCTGTACCCAGCCGACCCCTCCGACGATGAACATCGGTAGCACCCGCTCGGTGAACCCGTCATCGTCGGCGCCGCTGCGGTGGTGCAGCTTGCCGAACGACACCACATCGCGGCCTCGGTTCCGCATCTCGTGCGCCCATCCGTGCGGCTCGCCGGTGTAGGCATGGGACGAGTCCCAGGCCTCGATCTCATGGGCCCATCGCCCCGTGGCCAAGGCGGCCCTGGCCGACACGCAGATCGGCGACGGCGTCCAGCAATTGGTGAACCGCGTGCCAGACGCCGCAAGTCGATCGAGGTTCGGCGTCTGAACGATCGAGTGGCCGCTACAGCCCATCGCTCTGGCTTGATGCTCGTCCGACAGCACAACCAGAACGTTGCGTGGCTCACGCTCAAATTCCGTCACGGCACGACCATGTCACCCGATCGTGACGTTCAGCTTCTCGTCGTAGAACGCGACGAGGCCCGCTATCGGTGTGAGCGCCCAGGTTGGAAAGTCGTAGCTCCACGCGATGTCTGGCGTCGATTCGCCGTTCACCACGGCGTCCCAGTAACCCGTGGTCGTCCCTTTGTAAGGGCACGCCGACACCGTGTCGCTCGGCGACAGCAGCGACCAATCGATCGCCGTCTTGTCGAGGTAGTAGCGAGGTGGCAGCCCCGTCTCGAAGACGATCACACAACTCGACGCGTCGGCGAGCACAGCCCCGTTATGTTCAATCTGGATGCGCTTGTTCGCACGAACTGCATCGGCGCGGACGTACGGGCTCCGAGGGTGCACGAACACCTCTTCGTCCTCCTCAAACCACCGGTCGATCATCTTCCAGGACACGAGTCGCTCGTCTGCGTGCGTGTCGACGATTCGAAGCGCTTTCTCTGGCACGAGGTCGGTGCGTATGTCGGTCAGGGGAACCAAATACTGCGGGTAGTACGGGTGTTCCCAGTAGTACGTGACCGTCGAGGAATCGACCACCCACTCACCATCGAGCATGGCGCGGACGCGACGGGGGCATGGGGCGGTGTGGCCAGCCTCAACTGGTGAGGGGGCGAAGTGGCCGGGAGCGGTGCCTTCGGCCGCTGGTCGTTGACTGGGGTCGCTCATGCAGTCGCTGGCTAGCGAGCGTTGAAGTTGGGTTCGCGACGCTCACCCATGGCCTTAGTGCCCTCGGCGAAGTCCTCGGTCTTCTGCAGCCACGCCTGTTCCTTGGCTTCGTGGGCCGTTGCCGCTCGCACCTGCGCGCCGATGTCACCTCGCAGGGTCTGCCGGATCGACCGAACTGCAAGCGGCGCGGAAATGGCGATCTCGCGAGCGAACGCATGGGCTTCTTCTCGCAGCGAGTCGAGCGGCACCAAGCGGTCGGCCAGGCCAAGTTCGACTGCCTCCTCGCCCTTCACTCTGCGGCCTGTGTAGAGAAGATCGGCGGCCGCCTGGGGACCGACGAGCCGAGGCAGGCTGACGCTCAGGCCAAAGCCATGGTGAAAGCCGAGCCGCGAGAAGTTGGCAGCCATGCGAGCCTCTGGCGCGGCGAATCGAAAGTCGGAGGCAAGAGCGAGGCCGAGACCGCCGCCAATCGCCGCTCCCTGCACCGCAGCGACAGACGGCGTCTGCGCTTCGAAGATGCGGGCGGCAGCGTCGTAGAGCTCGTCGGTGGTGTAGCTGCGCCCACCGGGCGAACTGAAGTCGGCACCGGCACAGAAGTGTTTGCCTTGGGCACACAACACGGCGGCTCGAACCGCATCGTTGGCATCGCAGGCCGCCAGCGCATCGGCGACACCGCCGATGGTGTCCATCGAAAAGAAGTTGTTGGGCGGACGGCAGATCTCAATGATGGCGACGTAGTCGTCGCCCACCGTTGTCTGAACCGCTGGCTCTTGTGCTTCGCTCACTTGGGTCCCCGTTCTGGCTCGATGCCGGGCCAGCATGCCAGAACCGGGCAGGACCACCCGAATCTTCTCCCTCCAAAACACGCATTCCCCCTTCTGGAGGCCGTAGAGCACCAAAACGTGCCCTATGGCCTCCAGAACGGGAAA
>CALLGK010000078.1 GCA_938009905.1 uncultured Acidimicrobiales bacterium
CGCCACGGTGCCGTCTGTGCCGCGAGCGGCAATCACCGAAATCTCGCAGTCGAAGTCGATGAGGCCTTCGAGGATGAGCGGAACCGAGCCGAGTTGAGCGAATGCGTCGCTCGGCACCTCATCGCTCGCGATTCGGAGCTGGCCTTTGCCGTCGTAGCCGAGGCGCCGAGTTTTGAGGATGCCCTGGCCGCCGACCTGGTTGAGGGCAGGAGCAATGTCGTCTTGAGAGTCGACCACCACGTATGGCGCCGTGGTGAGGCCGGAGGCAGTGAGAAAGTCCTTCTCGACGAGGCGGTCTTGGGCCACCTCGAGCGGTCGCACGCCGGGATAGACGGCAACCCGTTCACTCAGCTCCGCGACGCCATCGACCGGCACGTTCTCAAACTCGTAGGTGATCACGTCGCAGCGCTGCGCCAATTCGGCGAGAGCCGCGACGTTGTCGTAGTCGGCCACGATCTGCCCGTTGCACACCTGGCTCGCCGGGCAGGCAACGGCTGGGTCGAGCACAAGCGTCTGCAGCCCGAGTCTGGCCGCTGCCATCGCCAGCATGCGTCCCAGCTGTCCGCCACCGATGATGCCGACGGTTGCACCCGGTGGCAGCGGCGCGGACGGCGCGTTCTCAGGCATCGTGTTCATCGACCGGGTGAAGGGCGACTGCTTCACTGCGAGCTGCTCGGTACGCGTCGAGCCGTTCGGCCACGCCTTCGTCGTTCAGCGCCAGTACGGCAGCGGCCAGCAGTGCCGCGTTCACGGCGCCAGCTCGACCGATCGCAAGCGTGCCAACCGGAATGCCGGCCGGCATCTGCACGATCGACAGCAAGCTGTCGTTGCCAGAGAGCGCCTTCGACTGGATGGGCACGCCGAAGACCGGCAACGGCGTAAGCGACGCCGTCATGCCAGGAAGGTGGGCCGCTCCCCCGGCGCCCGCGATCATTACCTGCACACCCCGCTCTTTGGCTGAGCGGGCGAAGTCATACATGCGATCGGGCGTGCGATGAGCCGACACAATGTGGTCGCTGTGACCAACACTCAGATCGTCAAGTGTGTCGGCGGCATGCTTCATCGTTGGCCAGTCAGACTGACTGCCCATGATGATCGCAACGGGCGGGAGCGGTCCGGAACTCACGGCGCCAACCCTATTCCCGGATTGGTGTGCTGAGGTGACCGTTTTCGACCGTCTCAACCCACCAATGCAGGACCCACGCCGGATTGGTGTGCTGAGGTGACCAGTTACGACCGTGTCAGCACACCAATCCGGGAGGACGGGGGTTAGTCGAGGCGGATGATCCAGTTGAAGTAGGTCGTGCCGTCGAACTCGTGCTCGACAGAATCACCAGCCAGCAGGTAAAGCGAACCGTCTGATCCAACGCCGAGGCTCGTGATGCTCCACGTGCCCATGGCCGAGTCACCGTCGAACTGAGCAACGATCTGACCGCTGGGATCGACCACGTTGAAGGTGCCGAACCATTCGGTAACGCACAGGTTTCCGCCGCACGGGGCAACACCTTCCACGTTGGCCCACCAATCGGGATCACTCGGGTCGTCGCTGCCGAGGGTCCACGCCGGAGCGTCACCCTGGTAGGCCGTGAGCGTGTTGGTGCCGTCGGTATCCCGGCCACTCACGAACAGTGCCTCACCGAGGGAGAACACGCTGCTTACCGAGTCGAATCCGCCGTAGGTCACCACGTCGATTGGGTTGCAGATCGAGTCGGTGAGGGTCCAACGCTCCACTTCTTCGCCGACCCAGTACGCGTACCCAGTCGAACCGTCTGAGGAGATGGCGACGTTGCCGCTCATGTCATCGCACTCGAACCGTTGGTTGAGGTGCGTGTCGTACACAAAGGTTCCGAAGATTCCGCTGGCCAACAAGCGACCCTCTGAGTTTCCGGACAGTCGGTCGTAGTCATCGTCCTCGCTCATGATTCCGCCGGGGCCCATCGACTCATCTGCAGAGAGCGAACACGGCCCGCCAGGAACCGACGTGGCGTCAGGAGTCAGCGCAACAAGCCCGTGGCTTCCAGCGAAGAACACGCGATCGCCAGCGGTCGCCATGTCGCCCTGACTCGAGAAGCCGACGAGATCGAACCCGGTGATCTCACAGACAACGGGGTTGAACTGGATCGGACCAGCGGCCATGAGCTCGGGGGCAATCACAGGCCGAAGCTCGGGGTGTAAAACCGTGATTGGTTCGCCGTCTTCGTCGAGTAGCGGACCGGTGCGCTGCTCCTCAGCCGGAGCTTCATCGACTGCGGCACCTTGAACGGCAGCAGCGGTTGTGGCGGTGGCACGGTCTGCTGGCTCTCCGGACGACAAGGTGGTGGGTGCAACCGGAACGGTCGTCGCCGACGATGCGGCGTCATCATCACCACCCAGCACAGCACCACAGGCAGAAAGCGACAGCACGCTCGCCAGTAAAACGGGCGCGGCGCGCCAAGCGTTTCCAAACATGTTTCCCTCCATGTATTTTGGCCAGCGACGGGGGTCGTCTCCGGCCGTTGCGGCGACAGTGTGACATAGATGCACACGACGTATGCCACTGGGTCGCCGATTGTTCCAACCGACTCATGTGGGCCAAGTCACTCGTTCGTTCGCTGGGTTCGGAGATTTCCCCTAACGTTCGACCCCTAAGTTTGGGGGTTTACCCCGATTCGCCGAGAAACGGGTTCGCCCGACAATGGCCAGGCGATCACAACCGGTGGTCCCACGAGCGAGGGAACGACAATGTCTGACGAGGGAATGGCCGAATGGGCCGTCGACAAGGTGCGCGATCTTTTTGACGAGTCCGTCGAAGAACTCCGCGAGGAGCGTCTTTCCCATCGAGAGAACGCAGCGGGCAAGGTCGGCTCCGCAGGGGCCGCCGCCATCGATGCTGCCGGAGTAACCGAGCCGCCAGTCGTCACCACGTTGGCCGTCGGCGAAGAAGGCGACGACGAGGTCATCGATCATCCGGAGGCGACCACGCTTGCCGTCGGGGAAGAGGGCGACGAAGAAGCCGTCGTGCCCCCAAACCCCGAAACCACCACATTCGCCGTAGGCGAAGAAGGCGACGACGGGCACGGCACCGAAGACATCGTCGGCGTTGAGCCCATCGACGGCGGCGTTGTCGTTGACCCGATCGAAGCCTCCACACTCGCCGTCGGCGAAGAAGGCGACGAACAACACCCCTGGGGCGAAATAACCACCGACGCCGTCGGCGAAGAAGGCGACGAAGACACCAGCATCATCGACGACCCAGACCCCATCGAAGCCACCACCCTCGCCATCGGAGAAGAAGGCGACGAAGAACCCATCGAAATCGAAAACCCAAGCGTCGAGTTCGACTACCCAGTCTCAACCGACGCCGAAGGCGAAGAAGGCGACGAAGACGTCAGCATCATCGACGTTCCAGTCGACGACACACCAGGCCTGATCATCGGCGCACCAGACCCTATCGAAGCCACCACCCTCGCCATCGGAGAAGAAGGCGACGAGGACGTCTCCGGAACGTTCGGCACGGGCGCTGAGGCCGAGGTACCGCCTGTCACTGAAGGGGACAAAGCACTAGGCGAGCCGGATCTTGTCGAGGGCGGGCTGGAACTTGGTGCGCCAGACATCGATGCGCCAGACAGTGGTGCTCCAGAGATCGGTGCGCCAGACATTGAGGTGCCAGACATTGAGGTGCCTGCGATCGAAGAGGTCACCGACTTCGCCGTTGACGAGGTCGAAGAAGTCGTGGCAGAGGTTGTCGAGGACGACCTGCTCGAGTGAGCGACCCGATCGTTCTTGTTGGTCCGGCACACGATCGGCAGATACAAGCGCTCCAGCACGCAGCTTCTCGGCGGAGGGTTGAATCGACCGTTCTCCACATGGCCAAGCATCGGACCGCCGACTGGACGTGGGGCGCCGACAGGATCTCCGTGGCTGACCATGCGGTCACGAAGTCACGGGGTGTGTTCGTGCGCTCGATACCAATCCTGCTTCCCGAGCACGATCAACCACGGATCAGCGAGACCGACGAAGCCGCATGGCTCGAGCGGGCTGCAGCCAGACAACGGATGCACGGCTTCTTCAAGTCGGTACAACTCAGCCTTGAAGAGCGTGGCATCCCCGTCGTCAACCCGCTCTGGGGGTTCGCATATCACCGCTCCAAGCCGGGGGCCGACTTGGCACTTGCTCTCGCTGGGATCCCGGTCCCACGTGGCGTGGCCACAAAAGATCCAAGCCACGTCCAGGAGTTGATCGACGAAGTCGGCGCGGTCGTCTACAAACCCGTCGCCGGCGGTGGTCGTTGCCGGGTGCTTCACCCGAGCGATCTCGAGACCAAGAGTGATCGCCTGGGACAGGCGCCCTGCTACTTCCAAGAGCTCGTTCCCGGCAAAAACCTGCGCGTCTACACCATGGCCGACCGAGTGCTCACGGCCTTCGACATCGAAGCCGACGATGTCGACTTCCGGGGTCGAGAGACGAAAATCTCACAATTCGATCTTCCCCCAGAGATTGTGCAGACCGCGCTAACCGCCGCCGAGGTTCTTGGTCTTCCGTTCGCTGGTACCGATATCAAACTGTGCCCAGACGGGCGTCACGTCGTGCTCGACGTGAACCCCTCACCGATGTTTGCCGCCCTCGATCGATCGGTCGACGGTGCTATCGCGTTGGGCATCATCGATCACCTGCTGGGGGCGACGCAGTGAGCTCGATCGTCGTTGTGCGCGGTGGCGGCGACCCAACCGCGGATCTTCTCTCTGTCGCGGCTCGACGCCTGGGACAGCACGTCCAAGACATCGACCTTCGCATCGATCGGCTCACGATCGACGTGACCTCGGACGGTGCCACGGTGCGAGCAGGACGTCGCACGCTTGAACCGTCACTCGTGTTCAATCGAACCGAGATCAACGGGCTCGGGTTGAGCAGCGGCGACGGTCTCAAGCGACAGATCGCCACGCATTGGCGCGACCGACACACGCAAGGCCGGGAGGAACAGGGGCTTCTGCTTGCGGTGTTCGAGGCTTGGGAACGAACCGACGTCACTCTCGTGAACCGAACCCGGGCAGCAGATATGTCGCTGATGCCGAATTCCGTGGTCGACCGACTGGTTCGTATGGGTGAGGCAGTGCACCGCGGCAAGCCCACAAGCCCGCAGACTGAAGTGTTGATCTGTGCCGGGGTGCCGATCGCCCACCGTGGGGCGACCGCCGATAGACGCCATCAAGCGCTAGCGCGCCGCGTGGCCGACGCTGCTGAGTTCAGCCTTGGCGCGGTCCGCATGTCGACCGGTGCAAACGTTGTGGTGAGAGGGTGGACCCACCGGCCGCTACTTGAGCAATGGGACAACCCAGAAGCCGTCGCCGTGGCCATTGTTGCCGCCACCGCGAATCTCGATCCGGACGCCCTTCACGACGTCCCGCCGCGGTACTTCGTCGATGATCTAGGACGGAACTAGCGAAGCTGGAACGACACCGGAAGGCGTTTCACACCGTTGATGAAGCTCGACCAGACGTACTCCGCGTCGCCTGCTGGTTCGAGCGAGTCGACCCGCTTCACCATCTCGGACAACATCGCCTTGGTTTCAAGCCGGGCCAAGTGTGCGCCCAAACAGAAGTGAGCACCGAAGCCGAACGCAATCTGCGGGTTTGGGTCGCGATCGACCTGAAAGCGGAAAGGATCGTCGAACACTCGCTCGTCGCGGTTGGCCGACAGGTACATCAGCGCCACCTTCTCCCCCACCTCGAGACGCTGCCCGTGAAGTTCAACCGGCGTGTGCACGGTGCGGCTCATGTAGTTGACCGGTGATGCCCAGCGGGTGACTTCTTCCACGGCGCTGTCGAGATAACGATCTGGGTCGGAGCACAGCTTGGCCCACTGGTCTGGGTTGGAGGCCAGCGCTTGAACGCCCCACGAGATGTTGTTGCGAGTCGTCTCGTTGCCAGCAACAAACAGCAAGATGACGTAGCCCGCGTATTCGTGCGGGCTGAGCTCTCCGGCCTGCACCTGTTGAGCGAGCACGGTTGCCAGATCGTCCTGAGGATCGGCGCCGCGCTCTTCGGCCAGACCCAAGGCGTACGCCGCCATTTCCTCGATGGCCTTTTCACGGGCATCCGCCGTCGGCGAATACTCAGGATCGAGGTTCGAGATGGTTGCGTTCGACCAACGCAACAGCTGATCATGATCATCAACCGGGGTGCCCATCAACTCGACGATGGCAGCCATCGGGAACTCGACCGAGAGCCACTCGACCACGTCAAAGGTGGACGAATCGCCATCGCGATGCTCACCAATCGCCTTGTCGAGCAGCCGACCAGCGAGATCGTGGTAGTGCTCGGTGTATTGCCGCACGACCTTCGGCGTGAAGCGACGGCTGGCCATGAGCCGCATGTCGGTGTGCTTGGGCCGGTCGATCATCAACAGGTGAACAACGGCATCGTGGTCGTGGTCGTTCCGAAGGTTGTGACCCTCGAAGTTTCCGAAGTGGTCGAGATCACCGCTGATGTGTTTGACGTCTTCGTGTCGGGTGACCACCCACGACTCTTCCACCATGATCGGATCGTCGACGCTCTGGTGGAACAACGGCTGGTTGTCTCGCAACCACTTGTAGGCCTCATGCGGTGGGCCATCTTTGTATGGCACGTTGGCCAGGATCTCGATGTTGTTGGGGTCGAACGGAGCCCCCGTTGTCGGCATCGTTGCAGTCATCAATCGCTCCTACGTCCAGGCACTTCCAAAGGTGTCGCGGTACGCCATCTTGGCCGGTGGCAGCCGCGTGATGGGGCCATGGCCCTTCCCGACCGGGTAGCCGATCGGCACCATGCCAACGGTGGCCCACTCGTCTGGGATGTCGAGCACGGCCTTCACGTCGGCCTCTTTCAAACAATGCAGCGTCGTCAAGGTGCAGCCAAGGCCTTCCTCAACGCAGGCCAGCATCACGTTTTGCACGGCCGGGTAGACGCTGCCTCCACCCACCATGCTGATGCGGTCGAGCTTGGCGTCGGTGATCGCCATTCGCCGAGGGTCGGCAACAAACATCAAGATCACGGGTGACGCAGCGAGGTGCTCGGCCAGGTAGTCACCGGCCCGGCCGATCTTCTGCCACTTTTCGAGCTCGTCAGGCGGTGCACCTTCGATGCGCTTCAAGAAGCCTTGGAGGTACTTGTCCCACTCGGGCTTGTAGATGTCAGACAGCGCCTGCTTCTTCTCGGCGTCCTGCACAACAATCACGCGCCAGGGCTGCTGGTTGCCTCCTGTTGGGGCCCAGCAACCGGCCTGCAGCACTCGTTCGAGCACATCGTCAGGAATCGGATCTGGACGGAGCCGACGAACGGCTCGCAGGGTGCTCATGTTCTCGTAGAGATCAGCCACGCACCTGTTCGTAGCACGCCACCTGCCCCAAGACCCAGCTACAGCAACGCTGTCAACGTCCAGATCACGGTCATACCGGCGAGCAACGTCAGCACCAGGCTCCGGGTCTTCCACGCCACAACACCGGCAACGACCACTCCCGCGACGTTGGTCAGATCCACGTCGCCGAGATCACCGCCACCGGCCAAGATGGTCACGACAAGCGCGCTGAGCACGGCTGGCCCGACGTTCCGCAGCACGGCAGTCACGGCGTCTGGCAGCTCGCGCTGCGACAGCACCAAAATCAGTCCGGCCCGCGACACATAGGTGATGAAGCCGATCACAAGGACGGCTGACAATGCCGCGGTCGTTGTCATGTAGTCGGCTCACTCGTGTCGTCTGCCGGTTCAACCTTTTGCTGGTACCGCTGTTCGGCGAACCAACCAGCGGCAACCCCAGCGAACGCTCCAACAAGCAGCCCAAGCCGATTCGGCAACTGCAACGTGAGGGCAGAAACCCCAGCGGCAACAACGACGGCCACAACCGCTGGCTTCCGCGTTGCTCCAAAGATGGCCAACCCGGCGAACATGATGGCCGGAGCCGCCCCCAGCTGCCACGAGTCGGGCACCGCCGTTCCGGCAAACAGGCCAACCGCAACGAACAGGTGCCACGCCACAAAGAAGAACGCACCGATCGAGAGGTAGTAGCGACGCAGAACCCGCCCCGACAGTTCGGGCGCTTGGTCGATCATGGCAAAGACCTGGTCGACGAGCAGATACGGCCCAAACCAGCGGAACCACCGGGGTTGGTCGGCAAATCGAGGGCTGATCGCGGCCGAATACATGATGTGTCGGGAGTTGATGATGGCGCCCGTCAGCACAAGCGTGAGCCATGACGCGGAACCGGCGAGCGAGATGGTGGCGAACTGTGCCGACCCAGCCCAAATCACCGGCGTAGACAAAATGCCGACCCAACGCGGCATCGCTGAATCATTGATGGCGATGCCAACGACGATCGCAAACGGAATCGCAGGGACATAGACGGGAAACGCGTCGAGACACGCCCGCTTGATGATGTCGGTCAGCGAGGAGCCCTCGCTGAGATCAGTCACCGAAGTGCTGATCAGGTAATCGACGCAGCGTGAATAGAAGCGATGGTCGAGTCGAGCGTGGCGTTGAACTCGTCGTCGGTCTGCTGATACGACAGGCCCTCGGCCAAGGCACGAGAGAAGCTGGCGATCATGCCGTTGTTGCGTGACAAGCGAGCGTTTGCCTCGTCACGGCTGTAGCCGCCCGAAAGGGCAACAACCTTCACCACGTTCGGGTGTGCGATGAGCTCGCTGTAGAAGTTGTCTTCTTCCGGAAGCGTCAGCTTCAGCATGATGAGCTGGTCGTCAGACAGGGCGTTGGCGTGCTCGAGGATCGATGCGGCGAGAAGCGCTTCGGCTTCGGCCTTCTCTGGGCTGTTGATGTCGACCTCTGGCTCGATGATCGGCACGAGTCCGTGGCCGATGATCTGCTTGCCAACCTCAAACTGCTGAGCGACAACGGCGTCGACACCCGCAGGGTTGGCCATCTTGATGACCGAACGCATCTTGGTGCCAAAGACGTTCTTGCTGACCGCACGCTCAAGCAAGGCGTCGAGACCCGGGTTCGGGTTCATGACCTGCGCACCGTCGACCTCCTCTGCGAGGCCCTTGTCGGTCTTGAGGAACGGCACGACACGAGAGTTGCTCCAGAGGAAGTCAGCCGTATCAACGCCCTCGATCTGACGATCCATCGTCATTTCGAAGAGGATCGCGCCAACAACCCGATCGCCCGTGAAGGCCGGGCTTGTGATGATCCGGCTGCGCATGGCGTGCACCTGATCGAACATCTCGTCTTCACCGCTGTAGGCGCTCTCTTCAACGCCGTAGGCCGCTAGGGCCTTTGGCGTCGAACCGCCACTCTGATCGAGTGCGGCGATGAATCCGTTGCCGTTGCGGATGTGTTCGAGTTGTTCTGAGTTCATGTCGAGTCCCGTCGAAGTGTCGGAGGTCCAACCCCCGATCGTAAGCCCGATCCAACGCTGAACCAGAGCAATGTGCCCAAATCAAATAGGTCGTCTGTCTCGCCCGCGCCCCGAGGCCGACCCCGAAGCCACCCTGAACCGTTTCAGGGACTGCTCCGGGATGGACCTGATGGGCCCAGAACGAGGCAACGCATACGTAGCGTCCATGACCTCGCCCAGCAAGAGACCATCCTGATGGTCGCAGCGGTTCTCGTCTTGATTGGAGCCGGAGCCTTCCTCATCGGCCCGCCGCCCGACAATGGCCCTTCGACCTCAGCCGAAGCCCTCGAGGCGTCCGAGGCCGAGAGCATCATGGTCGAGGACCCAGTCCACGAGCGCCCGTTCGACGTTTCGGTGTGGGAACCGACGGGCGAGAATCGCCGCGACGAGCTGGTTGTGATCTCTCACGGCTTCTCGGCAGATCGAACCGTGCACGCGACCCTCGCCCAGGGGCTTGTCGCCGAGGGGTACACCGTGGCTGCTCCAACGCACCCAGACATCGCGGGCCTCGAGAGCGGCAACCCCGGCCTCGACCCCTTCGTGCTTCGCCCCCGCCACCTTTCGCTCACCATCGATGCGATGAGCGAGACAACCGAGTTTGATTCGATCACGCTCGTCGGCCACTCGTTGGGTGGTTACAGCGCCCTTCGGATGGTTGGCGCAGACCCAGTGGTTGGTGACGGCTTTACCGATTACTGCGACAACACAACCGACGCCCTGCTTTGTTCTGGCCAGATCGAGGAGCGCATCAGCGCCGAGGGTGTTGGTACCGACTTCTCCGACCCCCGAGTTGACCGCATCGTGCTGCTCGCTCCCGGCTACGGACCGTTCTTTGACAGCGACGCACTCGATGTCGACGTGCCCGTCCTGGTGATCGGTGCGAGCGACGACAGCGAACTGCCTGGCGATCAGGTTTCCGCTCTCGCAACGCGCATGCCGAACGACAGCCAGAGTGAAACGGTCAACGGCGGACACTACGTGTTCATGCGGCCCTGCACCGATGAGGAAGCCTCGTCTGTCGGCGAAATCTGCGAAGACGCCGATGGTGTCGACAGAGCGGCCGTTGGCGAACAAGTTCTCGAGCTGATCACAGACTTCGCAGACGCCTAGCACCATCGACGCTTGCCTCAGGATTGGGACCAGCAAGCCGATGGTTTCCGATGGACGGGTTCTCTGAGGCTGTGCTCATTGCGGCGATGAGTCTGGGCTTGTTCTTGTGCGCAATCAAGCGCAGCACGGTCATCGAGAACCTTCGGGCCTTCGTAAGCGAACCAGGACACGCGGTCAACCTCGGTGCCGCCAGGATCGTCTTCTTCGCAACGACCCTCTTCCTGATGCCGTGGCGCAACGCAGATCGTTGGGCGGCGCTACCAGCCGAGTTGGTACATGCTCCGGACGGCACGCAATGGCTCGCCGATCTGGGTCTCGCGTCGCCAGAAACAGTTCGCGTGTTGATGGCCATCATGGCCGTGTCGACCGTGACGGGATTGGTCGGTGTTTTCAGCCGTTCGAGTGCTGGTGTGTTCGCGCTGACGGGGTCCTACGTGATGTGGCTACCGGAGAGTTTCGGAAAAGTCGACCACACGCATCACATGTTGTGGGTTGCGCTTCTCCTTGCAGTGTCGCCGAGCGGGGATGCACTCGCCATCGACGCCATCCGTCAACGAAGCAAAGGTAAACCGCCGCCAACGCCCTCGATTGAGTACGCCAGGCCACTGCGGGTGCTTTGGGTGTTGATGGGTTTGATCTACTTCTTCCCCGGTCTCCTCAAGTACATGTCAGGCGGGCTCGATTGGATCTTCACCAACAACTTGGTGAACCACGCCCGTCTCACATGGCTCTCATTCGACGAGGTCCCGGCAATTCGCATTGATCAATGGCCCGCACCACTTGTCTGGGGTGCAGCGGCTGCGACGATCCTCTTCGAGCTCGGCTTTCTGTTTGCCATCTTGTTTCGACGCACCCGACCCTGGGCCGCCATCGTCGGTTTCACATTTCACATCGCAACCCATCTTCTCATGGGAATTGCCTTCACCTCGCTTCGGATGCTCTATCTCACGTTTGTGCCATGGCATCGCGTTCTCCCAGCCATACGCCGCCAGCTTCAAGGTGTCCATCGTCGCAAACTGGCGCCGCCGAGAATCGCCGCGATCGCTCCTGCCCATTCGCTCCGAGCGGAGGAAAACAAGCTCGTAAGCATTCGACTTGGCTCGTTCGTCAGTTGGGGTCTCGTCGGGGTCACCGCTCTCATGGGATTGACGGTCAACATGAATGCTTGGCCCGTTGCGGCTTACCCGATCTTTCCGCTGCTCGACTCTGAACTCGTGCAGCAGGTGGACGTGACCATTACAAGCCAAGATGGCACCGAAACTGATCTGTTCGATAGCGATGCTGACATCGTTCAATGGATGCCTCGCTACAAGATTCAGCGGCTGCTGCTGTCGGGGCTCGATCCTGATCTTGCACCTGCTGTGTCCCGAGTGGTGTCGTGCGGCTTGGCAGACCCACCACGTGGCATCACGGTTACATCGACCATCACGGCGTCTGATCCCGACCTCTGGGACACGCCGGTCAGGCAAGAGACGCTGCTCGCAATTACAAGCACCGACGGTTCACCTCCGACCGAACTCGCAATGACGGCGTGCGCCAACTGAGCGTGCATCGCTTCGGTCGGGCGACGTCTGACGTCGCACAAGGCGCAGCAACGACACGGCAATAGTCTGCGTCCATGCCCCAGTCGCCCGAGAACCCTGAGTCGCTGCAGAACGAGATTCAACAGGTCCTTGCGGCGAACCTGGCCTTCTATACCGCCCACGAAGAGCGCAACATCGAGGCGATGGACGAGATCTGGGACCACGGGGCAGGCACGGCGTGCATCCATCCCGGCTGGCCGATCTTGCGAGGCTGGGAGGCCGTCCGAGACTCGTGGGCTCGCATCTTCGCTGGCCCCGGCAGGAATCAGTTCATCCTGACCAACGTGACCGCTTCGATTCGCGGAACCATGGCGTGGGTCACGCTCGACGAGAATCTCATGGACCGAGCGAACACGGGGACGATTGCGGCAACGAACCTCTTCGTCCGGTCCGCCAACGGCTGGAAGCTGGTGCTCCACCACGGCTCTCCTGTGGCCCCACGTATCAAGCAAGCGGGAAGCTAAGCAAGAGCGCTGCCTGGACTCGAGGCGCTCACCGCCCCAGGGTTCAACACGCCATGGTGTCCATCAGCGCCAGGCTCGGGTGCCCAGAGCGCTCCAGGCGGCACATCCACATTGGGCAACTCCGCAACCTGCCCGGTGCCCGATTCGGTGAGGATCCATGTCTGACCACCGGCCGGGGTCACTCGCAGAGCAACGGCTGTCGGATGCCACGCCGCAATGATCTGCCCCAACGATCGCTCCGCGTTGCGGTCGACTCGCGTGTGCATCGGGCCGGCAACCACCACGGTGAACGCCCGCGGGTGGTTGTCCATGACCGCCAACAGGTTTGAGGCCATCACGTCGTTGCGGGGTTGTTCCAGAATGCCGAGCGACTCAAGCGGCACTGGCGATCCGGGCGCCACCCACGGGCCGTCCATCGCCACGATTTCAAGGTGCTGGTCGTCGTGTGAGTTTGCACGCTCCTGGAGCGCACCGCGGCGCGTTGTGAGCTGAGCAACGAGCTCGGCCATCGCCGCAGACGATCTCCCATCTTGGTAGTCGGCAGCCCGGCAGAAGAACGGGCCAGTCCCTGCCTTGATCGGATCCGACACATCTTCTGTCATTGGAATCTCGAGGCCGACGATCACGTCGAGACCGAGTTCGAGAGCGTGCTCAACCACCAACGCAATCAGCTGCGGCAGCTCCTGAGTACCGGGAATCTCACCGAGGAGCAGCACTCCCCTCGTTCGAATGAGAGGCACAAGATCGTCAAGGCAACGGCGCAGGGTTGGCGACCCCGGCTGGCCGTCCTCGTTGTGAACCACGACCAGTAGCCTCGTCGATATGGCTCGTATCGTCACATTCAGCGGCAGCGTCCGCACCGGTTCTGTCAACACGGCTCTTCTCAATTCGGCTGCTGCCTTTGTTGAAGCAGCAGGCCACGAGATCGATGCCATCGACCTCGGCGCAGACGACATTCCCATCTACAACGGCGACTTCCAGGACGAGCACGGCATTCCTGCCGCCGTCGAGGCCATCGCCGCCCGCGTCGGAAGCGCAGACGGCCTTCTCATCGCCTGCCCCGAATACAACGGCGGTCCGACCGCCCTGTTGAAGAACACCATCGACTGGATCACCCGAGTCGAAATGACCCACTTCGCCGGCAAGCCAATCGGACTGCTCGCTGCATCTCCAGGTGGCGGTGGCGGCGGCCACGGCCTCGGACTCGTTACCCAGATCTTCACCTACATGCGGTGCGATCTGCACGACGAAACGTTCTCGCTCGCCAAGGCATTCGACGCAATCGTCGACGGTGCCGTAGCTGGCGACGAGTCAGCCAGGCTCAACGCATGGGTCGACGGCTACGTCGCTCACTTCGCCGGCTAACAACTCAGCCAAGCTGGGCCGCTCCCCGACTGCGCTCTGCTGGGCGCGGTCTAGGGCAGCTCTGGTTGCGGCACGATCGGCACGTACCAGCCATCGATCTCAGCCAACTGCGGCACAAGCTCAACCTCGAACGTGTCTTCACCTCGAGCGACCACCAAGAGCGCTGGCTCATCTGGGGGAAGGCTGGGCAGCGTGCTCAGCAAGCTCAGTGGCTCGCCGTTGATCGATTCAATGACGTCGCCGCGCTCGAGGCCAGCCTCATCTGCGCCTGAACCGGGCAGCACGTCATTCACAAGAATCCCCGTGTCTGCCTCATCGGGCACGATGCCGAGCAGCGACGGACGAGGGCCGCACTGGGTGCCCTCTGGCGGCAGCACGTCGTCGAGGAAGTAGCGCTCCACGGCGAAGTCGACGCATTCGTTACTGCCCGCGATGGTGTGGCCGCCGCCGTGGTAGGTGAGCAGGTGGCCGTCGTTCAGTCGTTCGGCCAGCCCGACCGACCAGGCATAGGGGGTGGCTGGGTCGCCGGTGTTGCCGATCACGAGGATCGGCGCAGCGCCGGTGGTGTCGAGCTCAGGCAACCCGATCACCTCGGCGTCGATTCGATCGCAGTACGCCAAGTCGGCCGACACACCGACCGTGAGTGGGGCAGACAGCGTGAGAGCTTCGAGCCCAACGAGCGCTTCCTCTTCAGAGGAAACACCAAGTCCGTCTGCGCAGATCACCGACCAGAACACCGCTGGATCAACCCCCGAGCTCACGAGTTGCAAGAAGTTCTCGGCTGGTCCCGTGTCTCCATCGTCGACTTGGTCGATCAGGTTGGCCACAAGCGGGCCTCCCTGGTCGGGCGGGAAATAGGTTGAGGTCACAACCACGCTGGCGAGGTCGGCTGGGCCGAACGTGCCTCCGTTGCCAGCCGGGAGTGGGTTGGCTTCGAGTTCGCCATAGAGCCGTTCCACAGTTTCGACCATGCCCTCGTCGTTGAGCGGACAATCGCTGACGGCATCGCAGCCTTGATCGAGGCGTTCAAAAGCCTGGTCGAACACTGGGTAACGATCGAGCTCGCTGATGGGCGTGAAGGTGCCCGGCAGCACGCCCCCGTCAAGCACGAAGTGGCCGACTCGATCGGGAAACAGCGACGCGTAGACCCACCCGATCTGCGTGCCGTAGCTGTAGCCGAGGTAGTCGAGCTGCTCGTTCCCGAGGGCTCGACGCAGATGATCGAGGTCGTAGGCAACCTGAATGGTGCCGATGTGCTGCGAGATTGGGTTCTGGGCCGCGCAACCAACCGCGACGTCGAAGGTCTCGAAGGCTGCGGCAAGCTCATCATCGAATCCATCGGTTGTGTCAGGGAGCGTCGTCGGCTCATCTGGCAGTACGTTGCCGCAGTTGAGCGGCTCGGTGCCACCGGTGCCTCGTGGGTCCCACCCGATCAGGTCGTAGCTGTCGCCCAGGTCGCCGGGAAGGTTGAAGGTCGCAATCCGGCTCACCGTTTCGCCACCCGGTCCACCGAAGTTCACGAAGATGGCACCCCGCGATGCTCCTGTCGCAGCTTTCCTGGCCACTGACAGGTCGATGAGTTCACCGTCTGGCTCTCGGTGATCAAGCGGCACCTTCACGGTTGCGCACTCGATAGAACCGCACTGTTCCCACTGAATCGAGTCGGGCACCGTCTCTAGCACCGGAGGCAGCAGATCGGGATCGGCGATCACGCCGGCTGTTGTCGGATCGCCCTCGAGCCCTGAGGAGCCGTCATCGTCAGCCTCGTCTGGTTGAGTGTCGTTGTCTGTGATGTCGTCGGCGGTGTCGCTGTCTGTATCGGTGGCGGTGTCGCCGTCGTCCGCATCGAGCTGGTCGGGCTCGGCTTCGACGACATCAGGCTCACCCGAACTCAGCGTCGTCTCGGACTGCGACGACGTCGTGTCACTCGTCGACGAAAGCTCACCAGCCGAACTACACGACGCGGCCACGAGGGCCACGACGGTTGCCACGACCAGCGCCATACGACGCAACGGTCGGGCGCTAGCTACCTGAGGCCGAGGGTCGGTGGGGATGGGTTGTGCCACCGCTCCAGTATCAACCACCGGCCACGACCCGGCAGGTCATGCCAGCGCGTAGTGTTCGTTGTAGCGCTCATTGTGATCGCGCTCAGTGTCGTAGCGGGCGAGCTCTGGCAGTTCGACAACGTCGATCGCCACGAGCGAACGCGGCACCGGCTGCGAACAACGCTGGATCGCCACGATGTCGGCCGTGCGATACGACGCGACCCGCGTGGCCCACGAATCGATCACCTGCCGGCTCGACCCAACCGTGAAGAAGGTCGTCATCGGCCCTTCGGGCTGGTAGGCGTCGACGTCATCGACCCGCACGGACTTCCCCGACTTCAGCATTACCTCAAACCCCTGCATGTCATCTCCCAATCACGTTGTGTTCTGCGTGAGAGCCATGGTGCCGAGGCCCTGTGACAGCGAACCGAGATGTGGGTGGCGGATGAGCCTGTGATCGTCAGATCAGGTGCCGGTAAGGATCCGAAATTCGTCTGATTGACTGAAGAACAGCATCACTTCGCCTCGGGTGAAGCCACCGGTGTTGAGTTGATCCACCCAGAAGGCGTACCCGACAGGTTCTGGGCTGCGGCTGAGGACGTTTGTGTAGATGAGTTCGACGAACTGGTCGTTCGTGAGCGATCCGTACGTTGCTCCGAACTCGTCGCCACCAGCAAAGAAGTTCGAGATCTCATCGAGCGTCATCGTCCCGTTCGAGAACGTGGCGAACCAGAAGTTAAATCCGTCCATGTCCGGGTACCGCAGGAAGTAGGCGCAGTAGAGTCGATACACCGAGGCGTTGACCTCGTTCGACGTGTTGAAGACCGGGTTCACCGGTGCCTGACGACAGTTGGTGTAGGTCGGCGGGGCCGTGTTTGTCGACGTGACGGTGAAGATCGCAGGGCTTGAGACGCCACCCGTTCCCACACCCGTGATGGTCACGGTGTAGGTACCAGCGGCGAGATACCCCGGCACGGTGATCGCACGGTCAGCTGCGGACACAGTGGCTGAAGACACAACCGTGGAACCCTGGCTCACGACCACGCGCCACTGAGCAGCTGGTGGGTGGGTTGTCGAAGTGTCGGGCGAGACAGACACCGTGAGGGTGTCTGGGGTGACGACCGGCGTCGTCGCAATGGGCGGTGCCGGAGCGACTTGGATTCGCCACCCTGCGGCTTCCATTGCGCCCAGCACAACAGCATCGATCTCATAGGACGACTCGCCGTTGTACTGGATCGGCGTCATCACCGCGCCAGCTGCATTGGTAAAGCCGGAGTAGGTGGCTTCATCGAAGTGCGACATCGACGAACCGCTCTGGAACGCAGCCGTGGGATCGAAGATTCGCTCCCACGTGCCGTCGAGGTTCAGGAACCAGGCTTGGCCGGTGGTGACCATCGGGTTGTTGATCGTGCGCTGAGGAGCAGACGGCGCCGTGCCTGTGCCGCTAGCCACGTCGAAGAACAGGCGCTTGTCGAATGACGTGTGTACGTCAGATGCCACAGACGTCGGCCTGAAGCTGCTGGAGAACCCGAGGCCATGCCCGATTTCGTGCAGCATCGTCGCGTAGAGCGAGTACTGGCTGGACGGGATGTCTCCGCTGAGCTGCGTGCTCCAGTTGATGTTGGAGTTCACCACGATCAACACGTCGGGATCGAGCGGATACCTGTCGTAGCCCAAGGTGGCGTTGTAGAGCGCCGTCGGCATGGTTGAACCGTCAGCGAGAATAACAAAGGCGTGCTGGGTTGACGCCAGGGCTGAGCCCGCCATCGGCACGTACTGAATCTGGACGTTGATGCCGCCGTTGTTCATGTCAACGGCGTTGGCCCAATCTTCCATCGTCTGGTCGATGACGGCGCGATGGGCATCCGGAATTCCGGTCGAGCTGATGTAGTCGATCGTGTAGTCGTTCGCGCCGACCGCAAAGGATGGATTCGTGAACTGGGGATCGCCGCCCTGAGCGGCCTGGCCGGACGCTTCTGGCTCTCCCATGGCGTCAAGTTGGTTGTCGACGGCACGCTCTTCCCACACCGTTGGCGGATCGCCAAAGTCAATGTGGTGATCGGTCCACTGTGGTCCTGTAACGGCCTCAGGGAGTTCGGTCGGCGACTCGATCGCTGGTGGTGGCGTGTCGACCGCAGGTTGCGGGGTCGGTTCCTCAGGCGGTGGTGTTTGTGCGCTCGCTGAAGCGCCACTTGCCAGCAATACAGCAGCAGTCGCTGCCGTTGCCAACTTTGTTCTTAGTCGCCGAGCCACTTCATGGTTGTCGGACCGTCGGAACGCAACCTTGAGGAGTACTGAGGTAGTCGAATACCCCGTTTACGGGGGCCAAACGGCCCGTCGTTAGCTGCGACACTCCTGCACGGCAGCGAGCAGATCGGCAGGTGTGCCGACGACTTCGAGTCGACGGCCGTAGTTCAGGTCGTCGATCGTCGGTTCGCTGTCGAGGGCACAGGCTCTGGCGACCTCGGCGTCCCAACTGCCCTGCGAGCGAGAAAGAACGTCAGCGGTAAACCACGACTGAAGCAGCTCGTTGTGTGCTTGTTCGTTGTCGCGTTCGTCGGTGAGTGTCTCGACATCACCTTCGAGTGAGGCAATCCGTTCAGCCGTCTCGGAGCTGTCGCCTTCGAGCTCTTCGACACGGGCCTCGGCAGCCGCAAGGGCGTCGAGCGTTTCTTGGTCGGCGACCACGGCCGGCTCTGGATCGGTCTGCACGATCGTGGTGGTGACGGCCTCGGTGGTTGGGGCGGGGGCTGACGCAGCGTCTTCGCTGTCGCCACCACCAACGAGGAATCCGAGGAGGAAGCCTCCTGCGGCAAGGCACAAACCGGCGAGAGCTGCGAGAGCTCCCCAACGCTTGTTTGATCCTGGTTCAGCCGAGGTATCGACCGCAACGGACGGCTTGTATGGCGTGGCCTTCGCAGCAGGCTGGCTCTTCGCAGATTGCTGGGCTTTCGCAGCAGGCACCACTGGTTTTGGCTTGGACTTGGGAACAACCGGCGACGGCTGCGCCTTTGTGCCAACCTTCGCGTCGGCTTTGGCCGTTGTCTTCTTGGGTTTGAGGTTCTCAACGATTGCCGCACTCTCGGACTTGCGCGCCTCGGCCTCACGCTTAGCCCTCGTTTCTGCCATCTTCGATGATGGCGAAGCGAGCGGTCCGGTCGTTTGGCTCAAGTGCTCCTTGGCAGCCTCAAGTTGACCGGCGAGCTTCGCGTTGTTTCGCGTTCGGGCCGCTTGGCTAGTAGCCGCACCCTCTAGGTCGGCCGCCTCCAACTTCGCAGCCTCAGCCTGCGGCACGGCTGGTGTCTGCGGCACGGCCGCTTCTGCCGTCGTTTTGATGATGTCGGCCATCGGCGTTGCAACCGATGTCGTCGCGTCTGTTGTCCGGAGCGGTGAAGCGTTCGCGTTGCTCTGTTTTGAAGGCTTGTCGAACAAGCCGGTGCGTGCGTTGGGCTGAGGCGTTGGTGATGTCTCACGCGGCGCGCCGGCTGCGCCGTTTGAACCGGGTGCCTTCACGTCTGCATTGCGGGGAGTGGCAAACAGCCCCATCTTGTTCTTGTCAGCTGCTTTGTCTGCCGCCTCGCCCGCCCTTCGGGTAGGGAGAGGCTCTGGCGAATTCTCGACGGAAGGACCGGCGTCGGCCACGGGCTCGGCCTGTGCAGCACGGACAGGCCTGGCAACCGGCTCAGGCGCCGGCTTCACCTCGGCAACCGGCTCAGGCTCGGCCTTGGGCATCGGCTCAGGCGCCGGGGTTGGATCGGCGACGGGCGCGGTGGCCTCGACAGGAGCCGGCTCGATCGTTGGCTGGGGGTCGGATGCAGGACGTGCACCAACCGTTGGCTGGAGGCTCGTCAGGTCGACAAGCACGTCAGTTCGCGCTGCGGATGCTGTTGCAGCATCGCGAACGCTGTCGGTCCATTGCCGACCATCCCAAAAACGCTCCATCGAGGAGTCGTCTGGATCGTCATACCAACCGGGAAAACGAGTGCTGTTATCGGAATCGACCATGATCGTGACCTCGCCGAGAAACGACGGAACTCGTCTCGCAGCACCTGGAAGGGTAGGCCGCTGAGGGGGTGAGATTTCAATGTTGTCCGAAATTGTGATGGTCGGAGAATCGTGGGTAGACGACGTTGTCACGGCTACACCTCCTGGCACTCGTGCTCAAGAGCCGCTTCAACAGAGGCCAAGGCGCCGATGACGAGCTCGGTGAGCTCGTCATCGATCTCGCCTATAGCCCGAACATCATCGAGCACATCTGCGACGAGACGGCGGGTAGCCGCCGTATCGGCCCGCTCATACGCCCGACGGAGCCATGCTTCACAAGCGGCGGGGAGAAGGGCCGCTGATGAACGGGTTGCAAGCAACCGGTCAAGCTCAAGTTCGGAGAGAGGGACGGTCTCAGAAAGCACGATGGGGTTCACCATCTGCCTCTATCGGCATAGGTCGTTTGACCTATAAGGGGTTTGGCCAAGAATTTCTTGGCCCGACAGCCCCTCACTCAACAACGCCTCGCTCAACAACGCCGTACTCGCGGGCATCGTCCGAACTACGGTGACCGCATGACCCCGCAGCAGCTTGCTGATGACCTCTCTATTGATGTTCGAGAGCTTCGGCGGTGGCTCCGCGATACTCATCCCCGCTCCGATGCCGACAAGGGACGCCCGTGGCGGATCACCTCCGTCGTCGAGCGTGAGGCTCGTGTCGCCTTCGGTCAGCCGCCGTCGTTGGGGACCGATCTCAAGAATCTGCGAGCTGACGTTCGCACGGAACTCTCAGATCTCACATCGGAGGTCGCGCAAACGGTGCGAGGCGCCAGCAAACAGTTGCGCGAGGCGTTTAACGACGCGAAGTCCGATCTCAGGTCTGAGATCGACGGTGATTCGCCCACTCCATGAACTCGTCTCGAGGCCAGGTGTTCACCACTTGATCTCGAGGGGCCCAGCCCCGCTGGGCGGTCAGAACGCCATATTCCATGCGTCCAAGTTCCGACGTGTGGTGGCTGTCCGTGTTGATCACGAGCTTCACGCCGCGATCAACCGCACGTCGCACAACTGATGACGCGGCATCGAGCCGCTGCAGTGCTCCGTTGATTTCGAGGGCGACGTCGAAGGTGAAAAGCGCCTCGAGCACGATGTCGACGTCGATCTCGATGCCGGGCCGGCGTCCGATGTAGCGACCGGTGAGGTGGCCAATCGAGTTCACCGTTGGGTCGGCAATCGCAGCGACGAGCCGAGCCGTTTGATCTTTGGTCGACTGATCAAAGTGCGAATGGACCGAGGCGACGGTGTAGTCGAAGAGTCCACGGAACTCAGCGTCGTAGTCGAGCCCACCGTTCGGTCCGATGTTGAGCTCACACCCGTAGAGGAGCGTCATGTCTGGGTAGTCGGCCTGAAGAGCTCGGATCGCTTCACGATGCTCGAGCATTTCCTCTCGATTCGAGCCGTTGATCGCCAGGTCCTCACCGTGATCGGTGATCGCCAGATACTCGTAGCCCTTCGAGGTTGCTTCTGCGACCATCTCGGCCAGGGTCGAACGGCCATCGCCAGAACGATCGGTGTGGTAGTGCAAGTCGCCTCTGATATCGGCAACCTCGACAAGATCCGGAAGCTCGCCGTCGGCGGCAGCGTCAACCTCGCCAGTGGCTTCTCGCATCGGCGGGGGCACAAACACCATGCCAAGCGCTTCGTAGATATCTGGTTCCGACGCACTGGCAATCAGGTCGCCTGTTTCGCCCTCGTCGTCGACCTTGAACAGTCCGTATTCGTTGAGGATGGCCTTGCGATCGATGGCTCGCTGGCGAAGCGCGATGTTGTGGGCCTTTGAACCCGTGAAGTACATCGTTGCGGCACCGAACTGATCGGGGGCGACAACACGCACGTCGACCTGCAACGCAGCTGCGGTCAGGAACGACGTCTTGGTGTCGCCACTCAGGATCACCTCGTGGGCTTCGATGTGGTTTCGGACCGTCTCCATCACGATGTCGCCATCGGTGGCGGCCACGGTGATGTCAATATCGCCGACGGTTTCAGAGAACCGACGAAGGCTCCCACAGAACGCCACATCGACGACCGTGTCGACCTCGCGAAGGTCGGCCACCAGGCGTTCGGCGAGCGGCAGCGCATCGGCAATGGGTGTTCGACGATCTTTGCCAGCGAGTCCAAGGCGATCGATCGCCTTGGAGATCTTGGCCTCGCTCGTTGCGCCGAGACCGGGCAACGTTCGCAGTTTCTCTTGTTCGATCGCCGCTTTCAGCCCTTCGACGTTTTCGATGCCGAGCTCGCTGCGAATGAGCTTGAGCGTCTTCGGTCCGAGACCGGGGATGCGGCTCAGCTCAACGACTGAGGGCGGATACTTCTCGCGCAGCGTGTCGAGTTTGGCTACGGAGCCCGAGTCGACGAACTCGCGGATCTTGGCCGCCGTCGACTTTCCAATGCCCTTGATCTTGGTGAGCTCGGTCGCCGTGAGATCAACAGGATTGCGAGAGTCGCCTTCGAGCGCCTGTTTTGCGTTTTCGTAGGCTCGCACCTTGAACGACTGCGGGCCCTCTTCTTCAAGGGTGGTCAGCGTCGCCAGCTCCGTGAGCATGGCCAGCACGTCACGGCGGTCCACGCGACGTTCAGCTCCGCTTTGCTTTGGCCCGCTTGAGGATGCGCATGAGCGCGGCCCCGGCGAGTGCCAGTTCGGCCGGCGACAGGCCTTCGCCACCGCTACTGCTCGCCGCACCAAACTTCTTCGCCATGTCGTCGTTGATCAAACCGCGTCGATGGGCCAGCCGCAGGCCAGCGTTGCCGACGATGGCAACATCACTCATTCGGCCAAACACGGGGAATCGGCCAGCAAGCTTTTTCCGCAAGAACTTCATGGATTGACCCTATCCCGACCGGCTCACGAGGAAGGCCCAGACAGCGTGTTGGTGGCTTCGAGACCGGTGTTGGTCGGCCTCAGGCCCGAGAAGGCAGTACCTTTCAGAGCATGCTCTATGCCGTCATCGTGCTCGCGGCACTGGCCCTCGGGCTCGCTGCACTGCTGCTGCGGTCGCAGTCCCAGTCGAAATCACTCAGTGCCAACCTCAACCAAGCGCGCCAAGAGGCGGCCACCACCCGCGATCGCCTCGAAGGACAAATCTCCGAGCAACAAACGGCCATCGAGACGCTTCAGGCCGCAGCCGAGGACAACACGGCGAAAATCGACGAGCTGACTGCCGCCAATGAAGAAACAACGACCAAGCTGACAGGGGCGATCGAGACAGCCGATGCAGCAACGGCCGAAGCCGCCGCGAAAGATGAAGAACTCCAAGAGGTAACGGCCAAGCTCGATGAGCTGACAGCCCAGAACAACGCACTGGTCGACGATCGCGACAGCCTCAAGAACGAGATCGAGTCGGCGCGGTCCGCGCCATCCATCGTTCTCGGTGACGAACACAAGAACGGCAACGGCTCATCGCCCATTGGCACGCTGTGGGATCTCGAGATGGCTCGCAGCGAACGAACGTGGCGCCACAGCGTTGCGATCAACCCCGAAAACGACCCGAACCCGTTCGATGAGACAGACGATCCTGTCCGTCTCGCGGTCGAGATCGAGGCCGCGGCGCTGAAGGAAACCGTTGGCGCCTTCATCACCGTTGACTGGCAGGCCGAGCCAGTGATCGACACTGCTCGCCGTCAGCTCGTGCTTCGCGTCGCACAAGAGATGCTGGCCGCAGCGTCTCGCGAACCAGCGCCGTCAACGCTCGTGGTCCGAGGCGATGGTGAACTCACCCTCGAGCTCACCCAAACAGACGAAGACGACCAGATCATCAACCTGATTCCGCCGTCCATCGACAGCGACCTCGTCGACGTACAAACTGCGCAGGGGCTCCGAATCACCGTCCGTGCCAGCTGACCCGACTCCAACGGCGCCAGACCCGCAGCGGTGGCAACGTCGGCTTGAAGCCCTGCTTGGGATTCCCGCGACAGAGGGCAACACCATCGACGTGTTGCGCAATGGCGACGAGATCTTCCCGGCAATGCTCGATGCGATTCGAGGTTCCACCCGTTCGATCGAGTTCCTCACCTTCGTGTTTTGGAAAGGCGACATAACCGTTGCCTTTGCTGACGCACTGGCCGAGCGCGCGGCAGCGGGCGTGAGGGTGCGGGTTCTGCTCGACACACTTGGGTCGCGCCACATCCGCAAAGACCTCGTTGAGAAGATGCGCGACGCCGGGTGCGACCTGCGCTGGTTTCGGGCCGTTGATGCCCCGATAACTCGGGCGAATCACCGCACGCACCGCAAGCTGTTGATCTGCGACGAGACCGTTGCCTTCACCGGCGGTGTCGGCATAGCGCAGGAATGGACCGGAAATGCCGAGCATCCCGATGACTGGCGCGACACGCATTTTCGCGTGACGGGCCGAGCCGTGGATGGTCTCCGCGGCGCCTTCATCGACAACTGGATTGAGACAGGACCGCTCATCATCGACGAGCTGTTCGACACGTTCCCGGGCCATGAAAGCAACGGTGGCTCCACGGTGCAGGTGATCGCTGGTGCAGCTGAAGCAGGCGGAAACGACATCGCCACTCTGCTCGAGGTGCTCATCGACCTTGCCGAGCACCGACTCCGCATTGCGACTGCCTACTTCAATCCTGATGATGAGCTGACGGCGCTGCTCATTAGCGCGGCCCATCGAGGCGTCAAGATCGAAGTGCTGGTTCCAGGACTCCACGCCGACAAGCGCTTCGTACAGATCGTCGGAGAGGCCCGATACGCCGAACTACTCGACGCTGGTGTCGACGTGCGTTGCTATACCAAGACGATGTTGCACACGAAGATTCTCACCGTCGATGGCGTGGTGGCCACCGTCGGGTCGGCCAACATCAACCAGCGTTCGTTCCAGTTCGACGAAGAAGTGAATCTGGTGATCTTTGATCCAGCCGTCGTCGAGGTTCTCGACGCCCACTTCGATGACGATCTGAGATCTAGCGAGGCCGTCGATCCTGCGACGTGGGCCGAACGCAGTTTGATGCAGCGAGCCGCAGAGCGTGCTGCATCCGTTGTGTCAGATCTGATCTAGTTGCACGGCTTCTTCGAGCCGTTCGGCTTCGATCACCGTAATGCCGCCTCGCCGCAGCGCGACCACACCGTCGGCCACGAGGTCTTGCAACGCCGCGTTGGTGGTTGGCCGAGTTGTTCCTGCCAGCGAAGCAAGGATGGCTTGCGTCAGCGGAATGTCGTTTCCGAACATGCTGCGCAGTTCGCTCAGCCGCCGGCGAACCCGTAGCTCGGCTGGGTGGTGGCGGGCTTCGAGCAGCAGGTTGCTGGCTTCGCGAACACGGGCATCGAGCATCCGAACCAACAAATCGTTGAGCTTCGGCAGCTCTTGCCTGCCCCGGTCGAACTCACGACGGCCGAGCACCTTCGTGGTGAGGTCGGTGACAGCCCTTGCGGTGGCGCCCCGCGGCTCATCAGAAATCAGCGCCTGTTCGCCCATCAGATCGTTCGGGCCACGAATGGCGACCGCAACGGTGTCGCCCTGCAACGTGACTCGCTCAACCAAAACATGGCCGGACACGATCACGTGGAGCGCTTCGCCCGGGTCACCCTCGAGGAAGAGCGTTTGCCCCTTCGGCACGTATCGCGACGTCATGATCGATTCGAGACCGCCGCGCGACTCGTCGTCGAGGGTCTCCGTCAACCGCTGCCACATGGGCTCAAACCGTAACGCGCCAGCAGACGTTGAACGAAACGTACAACTGATTTCCTGAGAAACTTCTCAGGATCGTTGCCAGCCGATCGGGAATCGCTCATCGTCGGCCGGATACTGACCGGCAACGGCAGTGGTGTCGTTTTCGGTCACGGTCGGGTCACATCCGGGGTGCGGGTGCCACGTGCTGTCGTCTCCAAGCCACCTCGTAGACAGAGCGACTCGACGCCGGCCGCCACCGTTGCCTCGTGCGCCGTGCACGATCCACGACGAAAAGGCGATGGCGTCGCCGGCCTCAACATCGAATCCGACGATGTCGAACTCGTCGCGAGCCGCTTCAACATCTGGGCAACGCTCCCCGTCGAAGTCGTCAACCCATGCCTTGGCCGAATCTCCGAACGCTTCTGGTGCGTAGTAGGCGTCCCAACGGTGGGATCCGCGAACGAACTCGAGTGAGCTTTCGTCGACCGTCGCATCGGAGCACGCCACCCACACCGAACAGATCTGCTTGCCAAGAAACGGCCAATATGGGATGTCTTGGTGCCACGGAGTCGGATTCACCGTGTCTGGCTCCTTGATCAACAGATGATCAAAGTAGAGCCGGGTCGACGTTGCGCCCATCAACTGGCCAGCGATACCGGCGACACCGCTGTCGAATGCAAAGCGACGAACGGCGTCGTTCGTTGGCCACAGATAGCGGGTGGTGAACAGACGGTTCTCAGTTGCCCCAGGGTTGGTGTCGGTCACCCACTCCCCCGGTTCGGCGAGTTGCTCGTCGGCCACACCAAGCACGTCGTCAATGAACGATGGATCGACAGCGCCAGCAATCTTGACCACACCGTCAGTAGCAAACGTTGCGACGTGTTCGTCCGTCACCATCGTGTTGGCCATGACCAACGCTAGGCCTCGCTCAGAAGCTCGCGCCAGCTGGTCGGTTGCACGCGAGTAGATACCTGCCGGCCGCGCTCAGGGAGTTGCCGCCGCGAACTCCCTTGACGCGACCGACAGGCGATCACGACGCAAGCTGAGAAGAACCCCCAACTCAGCTGCATGTCTGTGACTTTCCGTCACGTTAGACGAGCGCTATGGCAAGGGCAACGATGCTCCGCAGAAGCGAGATCAGGCACCGCCGAGAGCAGCGGGAACCGCAAGCTGCTCTTCCTCTTCTGCCTCTTCTTCGCCCTCGCTGTCTTTGGGCTTGTCGCCCTTCATCATTGAGGGGTCGACGATCTCGAGCCACTTTGGATCGAGTTCAGGCTGATCTTCGACTGGAACGCTGCTGATGAACTGGACACCGATCATGTCGAAGTCCATGCCGGAAACGGCTTGATCAAGCGCAAAGTCGGACACCTGGAGCTTGCCGTCGAAGAGACGGTTGATTTGAGCCACCACGAACCAGCCCGATTCCGCATCGGGGTACTTATTGACAACATCGCCAACTTGGACGTCGGAAATACGCATCCGGGCGATCTTGGCAAACTGGCGCTGTGGCATCGAACTACTCCTGATTCGGACCTGTTGAGGGAACAGGCTTGCCATTTCATCGGCGCGCAAAATCAATCACCTGAGCGGTTTCGAAGAGGAGCTTCGTTGCGGGTAGAGGGCCTACGCCTCGGCCACGGCGGCCACACCCGACTGGAACAGAGCGAGGCAGTTGCCCCGGTTTGGCAAACCGGCAACGTCTCTGCCCCGCAGAGGATCCTGCCGGTTCCGCACGTGATTCTCTGGGTGAGGCATCAGACCAAGCACGAGCCCGGACGCATCGCAAATTCCAGCGATGTCGTCGGTTGACCCATTGGGGTTCGTTGGGAACGTCTCGCCCGCGAGCGTTGTCTCGCCCGCATCGTCGACCGAGACATAGCGAAGTGCGACCTGGTCGTCGAGCTGAAGCTGGTCGACGTCGTCGCTTACATAGCGACCCTCGCCATGAGCAACCGGGCACCTGATTGGCTCGTCGAGTCCGTTGACCCAGACCGATTTCATCGATGAGGCCTCGAGGGTGACCCAGCGGCACTCGAAGCGAGCCCCGGTGTTTCCACTGAGCACAGCTTCGTCTTCACCCCCGGGGAGCAGACCGGCCCGCACCAAGGCCTGAAAGCCGTTGCAAACGCCGAAGATGGGCTTCTCGGCCGCCACGGCTTCCTGGAGTTGATCGCCGAACCAACCGGCAAGATCCAGACCCAACAACCGGCCGGCGCCAAGAGCGTCGCCGTACGAGAAGCCGCCGGGCACCGCCAGCATCTGATGGTCACCCATCTTCACG
The DNA here is from genome assembly GCA_938009905.1 of uncultured Acidimicrobiales bacterium. GTDB lineage: Bacteria > Actinomycetota > Acidimicrobiia > Acidimicrobiales > SZUA-35 > CALEWY01. The sequence goes on from CALLGK010000078.1 coordinate 27,870, forward strand.
TCGCCTGATCGCAGCGCGGAGAGGGGCACCTGTCGTGGATCGGCGCCCGCCAACGCAAAGGCGTCGGCCAGATCGCCATCGCGGTTTGTTCCGAGAGCAACGGGAATCAGCACCTTGGGCTTCATGACTGGCCTCCGTCGTCGGTCGCGGGCCCTGTGGCGTTGTGGGCCTCAACGTGCCATGCCGCCTCAACATGACCTCGCCACGCCTTGGCAATCTCGTCCAAGTCGAGCTCGTGCACACCGAGGCGCACAGACTGACGCTCGGTGACATGTCCGATGCGCACGCCAAACGGCACGGTGTCGGCAAACGCGGCTGCATCCGAAGGGCGTACCTCAACGAGATATCGACCGGAGCCTTCGCCAAACAGGCGAGCTGGGTCGGAATCGACATCGAGTTCGATACCGAGACGGCCAGCAAGCGCCCACTCGCAGGCGGCGACCGCAAGGCCGCCTTCAGCCAGATCGTGGCCGCTGCGTACGAGGTTCCGCGCAATGGCGTCTGCCATCGCATGGTGGCGGGCAATGGCTACGGGGTCGGGGCGGGGAACCGTTCCCCCGTGATCGTGACCAAGCACCGCATCGAGGTGTGATCCACCCAGCTCGCCGGCGGCTGGCCCAACGAGCCACACGTCGTTGCCGGCCTCAACGCAGCCGGTGAGCGGCACAACGTCGAGGTCTTTCACGATGCCCATGGCCGTGATGACAAGGGTTGGGGCGACCGGATCGCGCTCGCCATCTTCGTCAACAAAGACGTTGTAGAGCGAGTCCTTGCCGGAAACGAACGGCGCACCAAACAACATGGCCGAGTCGTGGCAGCCCCGACAGGCAGCCACGATCTGGGCGAGCGTCGCTGGGTCGGTTGGATCGCCCCAGGCAAAGTTGTCGAGCAGCGAGAGTTCTTTGGGATCGGCACCAGCGAGCACCACGTTGCGAACAGCTTCGTCGATCACGTGCCAAGCCATGGCCTCGGGATCGAGCTGTCCAAGACGAGCGTTTACGCCGATGCCAAACGCGACAGCACGCTCTCCAGATGTGCCAGGAGGAACAAGCGCTGTGCCATCGGCCGCGCCATCACCAGCCGCGCCTCCGTAGGGACGAACGAGCGTGCCGCCAAGCACTTCGTGATCGAAGGTGCGGACAACGTCTTCGTTTGAACGAATCGACGGGTGAGCGAGCAGCCGAAGCGTGAGATCGGCAGGGTCGTAGTCGGCGATTAGTGATCGCGACGTGCGTACAACTTCGAGCCGGGCCGCCTGCATCCGCCTGCGGGGCCGACCGTCGTGCAGAAACTCACAATCGAGATCGATGATGGTGTCTGCACCGTCGCGCACGACCAGTCGGCCGTCTCCCGAGAACGCACCGATGACCGCAGCGCCAACACCCCAACGATCAGCGAGTTCAAGGAGAGGACCAGGGTCTGGGCTTGCGACGACCATTCGCTCTTGGGCCTCGCTCAGCCAGACCTCCCACGGGGCAAGCCCGGGATACTTGCGAGGCACCAACTGCAGGTCGACATCGGCGCCAAGCACCTCGGCCATTTCGCCAACGGCAGACGACAGTCCACCGGCGCCGCAATCGGTGACGGCCGAGTAGAGGCCAAGATCACGAGCCGCGACGATGACGTCGATCAGGCCCTTCTCGACGATGGGGTCGCCGATCTGCACAGATGAGCCGGCAACCTCGGCCGTTTCGGCCGCCATGGTTTGCGACGAGAACGTGGCACCGCCAACGCCGTCACGACCAACGGCGCCACCCAGCACAACGATCGAGTCGCCCGCCGCGGCTGCGGTGGGGTTTGATCCGCTCGGGAGGAGGCCGATGCAGCCCGCAAACACCAACGGAGTCGTTGTGTAGGCCGGATCGTGCACGATGGCACCGCCGATGTTGGGCACCCCGATTTTGTTTCCGTAGTCGCCGACGCCAGCCACAACTCCTTCGCGGATGCGCTGTGGATGCAAGACACCATCGGGAACGTCTGCCGGGTCGGTCTCGGTCGGGCCGAAGCAGAGAATGTCAGACACCGCGATGGGCTTGGCCGAGACACCGAGGATGTCGCGCACCACACCACCAACACCGGTGTTCGATCCACCAAAGGGCTCGAGCGCTGAGGGGTGATTGTGGGTCTCAGCCTTCAGGGCGAGGTCGAAGTCGTCATCGAAGCGAACGATTCCGGCATTGTCGACAAACGCACTCCGAACCCACGGGGCGTCGATCGCTTCTGTCGCCGATCGCAGGTAGGTCTTCATGAGACCGTCGATCTCACCTCCGTCGGGCAATTCGATGACGGCCCTGAAGGTTTTGTGCGCGCAGTGCTCGCTCCAGGTCTGCGCCAACATTTCGAGTTCGGCATCGGATGGGTCGCGACCGAGTTCGGTGAAGTGATCCCGAATGACCACCATCTCTTGAGCGTCGAGGCCGAGTCTGCGGCGCTTGTTGACCGCGTCGAGCCCCTCGTCGTCGAGACCCTCAAGCTCGACATAGGTGGTTGCAGGGGCAGACGCTCGTAGATCGGCAAACGCCGGTGGAAGCTGATCGACCGCCCAGCGCTCGATCACATCGTTGTGGAGCACGCGAGCAGCAAGCACGTCGAGATCTATGTCGTCGACGGAGTGTCCCTCGAGGGGCTCGATCACGTAGCGAGTGCCCATCGTGGCGGCCTCAACATCGAGACCCAGCACGGTGGCGGCCCGCACGAGCTCGGCGCCTTCCCGATCGGTCACACCAGGCCGCAGCCCCGTCTCTACGACGACGGCACCGCCCTCGCTATCGCCCTCGATCACAGCCGAGCTGTCGAAGTCGCCTGCCGGCAACCACCAACCGACAACGGGATCGACAAGGAGCGTATCGGCGACCTGCACCAGATCGTCTTCATCGGCGTTGGCGCTGTCGCCAAACCGAATATGGGCAAGACGGAATTGATGTATCCGCCGAACCTTCACATCGAACATTGCCGCCCGTGCGACGAGGCCGAAACCTGCGTCGTCGACATGCGCGGGCCCGACCACAACCGCTCTGTCTCTCGCCATTGCGACCAGCATGACCGGCCCGAGCTGCAGCAGCGCGAACCTGGCG
>CALLGK010000079.1 GCA_938009905.1 uncultured Acidimicrobiales bacterium
GCGGTAATCGCAACCGCCGCTTCGACCGGCTCCAGATGGGCACGAACGCGTTCTGAGCTCTCGACAGCAGCCGTTTCAAGCAACGCGTCGGTATGAGCATGCTCAGCCGACGCCGTGATCCGGCTCGATACGACAAACAGCACCGCCAGCATCACAAGCTGGGCGACGAGGATTCCGCTGATTACCGAAATGCGAACCGTTGAGCGCACATCCCAAGTAACGACACGTTTTGTCCCCCGGTTGAGCTGGCGACCTAGAAGTTGAGCATGCTGTTCGAGCCCTCGACCCGGCCATCTCGCTCAATAGCACCCTGGCCAGACGAGGCCGCCCGCCAGAACTCTCGGTAGGTCCTCCACTCGAGTTCTTCGATCACCCATCCAGAGCTCACAAGTTCACGATGCAGGGCTGGGAGGTTTCGCCACGGCACGCCCATGTCAACGTGATGAGCCAGGTGCCATCCCGTGTTGTACGGCACCATCCAGAACCGGGCGAGCGGCCCCTGGCGAATGACATGCGTGGTCAGGCGACGATCCTTTGATCGGATGAGGCCACCGTGTTCCGCGATCGACCGCAACCGGTTCGAGACTCGCCACAGCGTTGACCATGCCAACACCCACACCACGTACATCAGCGGACGTATCACGGCGATCGACACACCGAACATGAGCGCCTGGACCACGGCGATCTGCACGGCTTCTGGCCGTCGATCCTTGACCGCGCCAGCCAATCCCTTGAAGTTCTTGAGGGCGCTTTGGCCTGTGGCATCACGCTTCAGCTTGCGCTTCCAGCTGTCGGCGGCGATCGGATATCCGGCATAGAGGTTGATATCGGGCTCCTCGGGGCCCATTTCGTCCCGATGGTGGGCGAAGTGAGATCGCCGGTAGCCGAGCATGGCCTGGAAGCTCGGATACCCAAGCAGCCAGCGGCCTGCGAAGTCGTTCGCCCGTTGATTGCTGAACAGGAGGCGGTGAGCCGCCTCGTGTCCGAGGATGTTGAGACAGACGTGGCCACGAGCCATCAGTACAAGCGCAGCAAGGTATGACCACCACGTGTTGAGGTAGCCGGCGAGTACGACAACCCCGAACGATTGGAGGAGCGCACCGATGACGGTTCCCACGTTTCGGACATTCGAGATCTTGCGCAGTTCATCGCGAAGGCCTCGCACCGCCATGCCGCGTTGGTTGAGCCGATCTGTGGGGAGCACGTCTGGCAGAACGTCTGTTGTCGGAACCAACGTCGAGGCCATTCCCAGATCGTAAAACAGTCCACCGGCGCGTGAGAAGACTGCGCTAAACCCACCCTCATGAGCAGCACGAACAACAGTGACATCAAGGTCGGCTTCATCGGACTCGGAAACGTCGGCGGAAAGCTGGCCGGAAGCCTTCTGCGTAACGGCATAGACCTCACTGTTCGAGACCTCGACAAAGACGTCGCCCAACCATTTCTCGATGCAGGCGCATCGTGGGCTGAGTCACCGAAAGAGATGGCGGAAGCGGTCGACATCGTGGTCACGTGCCTGCCCAGCCCGGCCGCAAGTGCCGCGGTGATGGAGGCAGACGACGGCGTTCTGCCTGGCCTTGGCGCAGGCAAGATCTGGGCCGAAATGAGCACGACAGATGAAGCGGAGGTCACCCGACTCGGCGAGAAGGTCACCGCCATTGGATCGTCACCAGTTGACTGCCCCGTATCTGGCGGCTGCCATCGGGCGGCCACTGGCAACATCGCCATCTTTGCCGGGTGCGATCGCGATGTCTTCGAGCGCCTCTTGCCGTTGCTCACCACGATGGGCCGCCGGGTGCTGCACACGGGCCCGCTGGGATCAGCGTCGGTCCTCAAGGTCGTCACGAACTACCTGGCCACCGCAAACCTCGTGTCGCTCGCCGAGGCCCTGGTCACGTCGAAGGCGGCCGGGATGGATCTCAACGTGGCCTACGAGGCCATCAAGATCTCATCCGGCAACTCGTTTGTGCACGAGACAGAGAGCCAAGTGATTCTCAACGGAAGTCGAGACATCAACTTCACCATGGACTTGGTGATCAAGGACGTGTCGCTGTTCCAGTCGGTTGCTGATCGAGCCGGTGTGCCGCTTGAGCTTTCGCCGCTCTTGGTGTCGATCTTCGAAGACGGCGCCGAACGCTACGGACCACGCGAGTGGTCCCCAAACATCATTCGCCGCCTGGAGGACGCCACGGGGCTTTCCATCCAAGCGCCTGGGTTCCCGGCCGAGATTGTCGACGACGAGCCTGAGGAACCCGGCTACGAAGTCATCGTGCAACGCTGACAACCAAGGGTCACACGCTTAGGACTGTGCATCCGGCTCATGTGCGTCGAACAGCTCTGGCACGAACTCACCAGCAAGGTGACGTTCCAGAAGTTCGGCGACGTCGGCGTTGAAGAGTCCGAGCGCCTGACCGACCGCCGTGGTGAATTCGATCGTCGCATTTGGGAGTGCGGTGATCACAACACCGTTGCTTCCCGAACTGGTATCGACGCACACGACGTCTCCCACCGGCGGCTCGACATCGGCCCCTTCGAGGAGGTTTCGCACAAACTCGGCAACCTCGGGCGGCGCCCACGGCGATCGATAGTTGTGCGTGATGTGGCGACCAGCGAGAACTCCAGCATCGCCCAGCACCAAGACACCGGCACAGATCCCGGCTACCACGCCGCCGTTGCCGGCAACGGTGCTCACCAGCTTCTGTATGGCCTGATTCCCGATGATGGCTTCTGGATCGCCACCGGGGACGATCACGGCATCGACCTTCGAACGGTCGATCTCATCGATGGCCTTGTCGGGAACCATGATCAGACCAGACTCGTCGATGACATCGCCCCCGTAGACGCTCACGAATTGCACGTCGAGTTCGGCGCCCTTGAGGCGAGTGGCTACCTCGATGACCTCGGCAATGGTGCATCCGGAATAGAGGAGCACGACGGTTGTGGTCATGAGGCCGTCCGTTCGACCAAAAGCCGGTCGACCACCTGGGCGACGCCGTCCTCGAGGTGATGTGGGGCGACATGCGATGCGGCCTCTCTCGCCTCATCAGCAGCGTTCTCCATGGCGTATCCCCGTCCAGCCCATCGAAGCATGCCGAGGTCGTTGATCTGATCGCCGAACGAAACGGTGCCGGACTGGGCGACGCCGAGGCGTTCGCAGAGGGCCGCGAGAGCAACGCCTTTGTCGGCTGATGGTGACGTGAGCTCGACGAATCCGGTGCCAGACGTCGAAAACGACTGATCGGGCGGAATGAACGGACTGGCCCGGTCGAACCACTCTCGATCGCCAAGGGTTCGGTGCAACATCATGAGCTTGGTGAGGTCGTCGTCTGCGGGACGGAACTCAACGGTGGGACGTTTTGCGAGCTTGTACGACGGAAACCGCACCGACCGCAGCTCACGAAATTTCTCGTCTTGGAACACGCCCTCGCTCGTTTCCCACGAAAAGCCCAGCTCGCCGAACTCACTGAGAAGTGACTCGACAACCTGGCAAACGACATCGCGATCGAGCGGAAACTGCTCAACGATCTCGTCTGACTCGATGTCGTAGAGGGTGGCGCCGTTTGATGCCAGCAACCAGCGCACACAGCCAATCGGCTTGAGCAGAGGAATGGCACTCCAGTGCGACCGACCGGTCGCTCCCACAATCTCGACGCCGGCGTTGTGGGCGGCCTGAAGTGATGAAATGGTGCGCTCGGTCACCACATGGTCTGGTCCGAGCAGCGTTCCGTCGATGTCGGTCGCGACCAGTTGCAGATCCACGTCTGCACTCTAGAGATGCGCTGGCGGCGTCACCGTGCTTTTCTATGGCCATGACAACCGCACCAGCCGCCGATCTCAACCTGACGATGCGAACGACCTTTGCGTGTCGCAGCTTCACAGACGAACCGGTCGACAACGCCGTGATCGCTGACATCTTGGACAACGCTCGGTTTGCAGCGAGCGGAGGGAATCGACAGGGATGGCACGTGGTCGTCGTGCGCGATCCACACACCAAACAAGCCCTGATCGACTGTGGCAACACATCGATCCGCACCTACGTCGCCCAGCGAGACGCCGGCGAGGCGCCGCTCAACACGGTGCACCCGTCGACGATCAGTGCAGAAGACACGGCGCACGACGAGTCGATCGACATCAGCTGGTGGTCTGGCCTCGGCGAGGCGCCCGTGTTGCTCGTCGTCGCCGTCGACCTCGGCGTCGTGGCGTCAGTCGATGTGAACCTCGATCGAGTTGGCGTGGTGAGTGGTGCATCGATCTATCCGCTCGTGCAGAACATTGCGCTAGGGGCTCGAGCACGAGGGCTGGGTGCGGCCATCACCACATTCGTGACTGGAGAGGAATCGACGGCGCAAGACATTCTTGGGTTGCCAAACACCATGGCCGTCGCCGCCGTTATGCCGCTCGGCTATCCGACCAAGGTGCTCACGAAACTCAGCCGCAAGCCAGTGGAGGAGTTCGTCACCCTGGAGCGCTACGACGGCACGCCGCTCTCTGCTGGCTAGCGCCGTACTGACTAGTGATAGCGAGGCGGGCGTTGCGTGCCGCCGGTGATGCCCTCGATGATCTCGGCGACGGCCAGGCACGTTGCATCTTCCAAGAACGGCCCGACGACCTGCACGTTGAACGGAAGCCCGGTTGAGTGCAGACCGATCGGCACAGACGTCGACGGCAGGTACGTGACACCAAACAACCCCATCCATTGGATCTGACTCATGTAGGGACGGGTCTCGCCCGCCACCTCAATCTGCCGCTCGCTCGAGTCGGGCGAGTGGTCATGAGGAATCGCCACCGTCGGCGACACAGGTGCCAGAACAACGTCGAAGTCATTGAAAAACTCGCGCCAGCGGGCCCGCATCTGCAGCCGACGTTCATTGTTGGTCAGCCACTCTCGATGGCGAGCCGTTGAACCAACCACGCCGAGATCACCGGCAACGTGTTCGCCTGCCGCCAGCTTCTGCGCCATCTCTTCAAGCTCTGGCAGCGACCAACCTCCGGACAGCGCAGCCCCGAGGAGCGCCCAGAAGGTTCGATCGGCCTTTGCAAAGTCGAAGCCGCTCGGCCTGGCGTCGGCGTCGACGTGCGCACCCGCCACTTCGAGCTGAGCGGCTACTTCGAGAATCTGGGCCTCGATCTCTGGATCGACCGGGCAGTAGTCGTCTGTGGCCCATACGGCCACCCGTAGGCCCTTGACCGATCCATCAGCCGTTGCGTGCCTCGCCGGCGGCAAGGAGAGCGACCATGCGCTCTCGTGCCAATCATCGGCCCCGGCCAGAAGGTCGAGTTCGAGTCGGCAATCGGCGACCGTGCGGGCCATGGGGCCGAGCACGGCGATATCGGCCTGGGTGAGTGTGCCGGGCGGGCCGGGAATCTGTCCCTTCGCCGAGACGATGCCGTAGCTGGGTTTATGGCCGACAACGCCACACATGCTCGCGGGGTTGCGAATCGAGCCACCGATGTCGCTCCCGACTTCGAGGGGCGTGAGCCCAGCCGCCAGCGCACCGGCAGAGCCTCCCGAGCTGCCGCCGACTGACCGGCTTAGATCCCACGGGTTGTTCGAACATCCGAACACCTCGTTGTACGACTGGACGTCGTTTGCGTACTTCGGCAGGTTGGTCTTGCCGAAGATTACGGCTCCAGCATCACGGAGCTTCGCAATCGGGGCGGCGTCGACATCAGGCACGAAGTCGCTCAGTTCTTCAGCACCCGATGTGGTTCGCATGCCGGCGGTCATCATCGAATCCTTGACCGTCATGGGCAGCCCGGCGAGTGGACCGAGCGCTGCACCAGCGGCCCGTTGGTTGTCGATGGCGACGGCTTCAGATCGGGCCCGATCTTCGTCGACCGTCACAACGACGTTGAGATCGGGATTGCGGTCAGCAACGGCTTCGAGGTGAGCATCGAGCACCTCGACCGCTGAGACCGAGCGGGCCTCAAGCAGCGACATCAGGTCGATCGAGGATTGCCAGGTAAGCGACTGGTCTGCCATTGGGCGAAGTTAGCCCAATCGCCCCATTAGCGTTGAGCCCGTGCAGACACCCAAGTCGTTGAAACAGACCGATCCGAGCCAACCGCACGTTGCGCTCGAATCAACGATCTTCTCTCACCTTGGGCTTCCTTCGCCGTCAAACACCGAGGCCCTGCAGCGGTGCTTTGCGGCGGTCAACAACGGGGGAGCGGTGCCTGCGCTCACCGCAGTGCTCAACGGCGAGGCGCACGTCGGTGTGGCCGTAGATGAAGACCACGAGCTTGCGGCCCAAATCTGCGGTCCGGCCCGAAAGGTGGCAGCACGTGACCTCGGTGTAGCGATTGGCCAGGGATGGGACTACGGGGCCACGACCGTCTCCGCGTCGCTGACGCTGGCCGCCAACGCCGGCCTCCGGGTCTTTGCCACCGGCGGTATCGGCGGCGTCCACCGAGGTTGGCCAGATACCGGCGACATCTCGGCCGATCTCGATGCCATCGCAGCTCATCAGATGATCACGGTGTCTGCAGGCGCCAAGGTGTTCCTCGACCTCGCCGCCACCCTCGAGCGTCTGGAAACACTCAGCGTGCCCGTGCTCGGTTGGCAGACAGACGATTTCCCGGCCTTCCACGCACAATCATCCGGTTTGCCCGTGCCGCACCGTGTTGACTCCGCTGAAGAAGTTGCCCGCATCGCCAACGCTCATTGGGAGCTCGGAGGGGGTGGGATCTTGGTGGCTGCTCCGGTGCCCGCAGCCGATGCCCTCGACTTCGACGAACTGAGCATGGCCGTCGACACGGCCCTACAAGAAGCAGAGACGCAGGGCGTTTCCGGACCGGCCGTCACACCGGTGATTCTCGGCGCACTCGCTGAGGCAACAGACGGCAACAGCGTGCCAACCAACTTGGCGTTGGCCGAAAACAACGCAGCCATCGCCGCTGCGATCGCCGTCGCCCTCGCCGCTTCCACCACCGCCGCATGAACCTCGGCAATCCCAAGCTGTGGAGGGCAGACGCCTTCGCTGGCGCCGCCGAATGGTTTCACAAGCGGGCGGCCATCATGCCGACGAGTCGGCGATCGCACCGGTTCGCCGCCTTCGAGTCCGGATCGGTGATCTGTCACCCCTGGGCAGCCTTGTTCGGCGAGCAGGCCATCAGGATCGGCAAAGACACCCTGATCGGCCCATATTGCTCGCTGAGCGCTGGCATGGGCCCTGGTCAAGAGCTGGTCAGCGACGAGATTCTCGTGATTGGCGATCGTTGCCTGATCGGTCGCAACTCAAGCCTCGTTGCCCATCTGTCTGTCGTGATCGAAGACGATGTGTTCTTCGGGCCGAACGTCTACGTGACCGACCAGAACCACTCGGTGGACGACCTTGGTTTGCCAATTGGCCGACAGTCGATGCCGGAGTCTCCGGTGAGGATCGGTGCGGGCTCATGGCTCGGCACCAACTCAGTCGTTGTTCCTGGCGTGACCATCGGCAAACACGTCGCCGTCGGTGCAGGTTCAGTTGTCACGACGGATCTGCCCGACAATGCCGTTGCCGTCGGGTCGCCGGCGCGTGTCCTCAGAATCGCAGGCGACGAGTCGCCCCACTCGGGCTAGAGGCCGACCTGGCTGCGGTCGACCGCAAACGTGTCGCACCGCTCAGGGTCGCCGTTGTTGTAGCCCTCGAGGAACCACGCTTTGCGGGCGGCCGCTGAACCGTGGGTCCAATTGTGCGGGTTGACCTGCTGGCCCGTCATCTCTTGAATTCGGTCATCGCCAACGGCTTCAGCTGCGGCCAGACCTTCGTCGATGTCGCCGATCTCGATGATCTTGGTGCCGTCTGAGTTGGTTCGACGGCTCGCTGAGTAGGCCCACACGCCAGCCAGGCAGTCGGCCTGAAGCTCCTGACGAACAGACAGCTCGTTCTTGGCTCCAGGATTTTGACTTTGCGCCTGACGAATCTGATCGCTGATGCCGGTGACTGACTGAATGTGGTGACCAACCTCGTGGGCAATCACGTAGGCAACGGCAAAGTCGCCGGGAGCTCCGAAACGGCCGCTGAGCTCATCAATGAACTCAAGATCGATGTAGACCTTGTTGTCACCAGGGGCCGGGCAGTAGAACGGGCCGACGGCAGATGTTGCGGGGCCGCAGCCGGTGCTGACCTGTCCGTCGAACACGACGATCGTGGTGAATTGGTACTGCAGACCGGCCTGGTCGAAGTAGACCGACCAAACGTCTTGGTTGTCGTCCATGAGGGCACCGAGGTACGTGACAAGCTCGGCGTCTGGATCGAGGGATGGGTCAGTTGGCTGGTTGCCGACGTCGACCTGGTCACCTGCGTCGAATCCGGTTGCGCCGATGTCGAACGCACCACCTCCGCCGCTTCCTCCACCGCCGGAGAGCGCTGGAATTCCGAGCACCGCAGCGAGGATGGCCAGAATGAGGCCGCCTAGGCCACCGACCTTGCCCACTGGCATGCCAGCGCCGCCGCCACGACGACGTCCACCGCCGCCACGACCCCGACGATCTTCGACGTACTTACGCCCTTCGCGGTTTGCTTTTTCATCGAACCGAACCATGTCGACCCCTTTCGCGGCCACTGCGGGCCGTCGTTGATCGTATCCCCACTACGCCGTGGGGCCGGGCACGGTTCCGAGATCCAATACAATCTGCTCGTGACGTCACCTTTCATCACGCATCGCCACCATCTCGATACTTACCGGCGTGCCGTTGAAGGGGGCGTGAGCGATGAGGCCTTCATCGACATCGTGACCGAGGCCGACCAACGCATTGCGAGCTTGGAAGGTGGTACGGGCTTCGTCACGACCCCTGCGATGCATCTGAACGTTCCATCGGGGCGATCCGTTGTCGCAAAGATTGAGACCGCAAATGTCGGTGGATCGCACAAGGCTCGTCATCTGTTCGGCCTCTTGGTCGGCATGTTGGTTGATGAGCGCATGCCGGTTGATGAGCACGGTGTTGCGTCGAATGCGACGCAACCCGACCTCGCCATCGCGTCGTGCGGCAACGCCGCCGTCGGTGCCGCGACGGTGGCCCGAGCGAACGATCGTCGACTGCTGGTATTTGTGCCTGAAGATGCCGATCCGGCGGTGATGCAACGGCTCGAGGAGCTCTCGGCCGACATACGAGTGTGCGAGCGGACACCGGGCGTCGCAGGAGACCCGTGCATGGCAGGCCTGCAGACCGCAATTGGTGAGGGCGCAAAGCCTTTCACCGTGCAGGGACCGACCTGCCCCGAGGTGATCGACGGGGGCCGCACGCTCGGGCTCGAACTCGGTGCCCAACTCGATGACCTCAACATCGATCCTCGCGACATCTACATCCAAATCGGCGGGGGAGCCTTGGCCACGGCCACGATGGATGGGCTTGCGAGACACCGAGCCGCAACCGACGACACGCGCCCGCTGCCAAGGCTTCATCCCGTTCAACCTGCGGCCGCCCACCCGTATCTGGCAGCATGGAGCCGTCTCGACCAGAAGCTGATCGAAGGACACGACTTCGAAGCAGCGGTCTTGACGGAGGGAATCATGGAGCCTTGGCCGGGAACGCCCGCATCGGTGGCCACGGGAATTTTGGACGACATCACCTACGACTGGGTGACAGTCGCCCGCCACCAGCATGCAACAGACGGGTGGACGGTCGAAGTCGACGAAGCCACGTTTGTCGAGGCGACCGAGCTCGCAGCAGCCCAGACAACGCCGCCTCCAGATGCCACGGGAGCCGCAGGCTTGGCCGGACTACTCACCGATGAGCGAGTAGGTCGGCTCGGCGGCGACGCTGTCTCACTAGCCGAGACCGCCGTCGTGCTTCTCACCGGCGTCGACCGGTCATACCAACCGCCAACACCATGACATCGTGGGTGTGGTCAGCGTGAAACGACTTCTCACTGCTCTCACCCTCTCAACGGCTGCCCTCACTGCGTCCGCCGCCGTGGCCCCCATCAGCCCAGCCGGCGGTCAAGAAGACAGCCTCGACGACCGGGCGATCATCACACCGGGACGGCTTATCGACGACCGGCTGAGCGAACCGGGCGCACCACCGGCTTTGCGCCCGCTCACCGGCAACGATGCAATCGGTAGAGCGCCGGTCACGCCACTCGACGTCGGCTCCAGCCTGCGGTTCTGCTTCGATGCCACCGTGCCGCCAGCGGTTCAGGCCGCCGCCGCACGAGCGGGAGCCGTTTGGGATAGCACACTCGACGTGCGAGGCCCAGTGATCGAAGTGGCCGTGAGCTGGTCACCGTTCGCGTCAACGCAGTCGCTCGGCCTGGCCGGACCCGGTTCGTTCGTGGAACATCCCGACCTGCCCGTGCCATCCCATCGCTATCCAGTGGCGCTCGCCAACGAACTGCTCGACAACGACTTTGCGCCTGGCTCGGCTGCCTGCGACACCTCCATGCCGGCCGAGATCGTGCTTCGCCTCAACTCAACAGCGAGCGGCCCTGATGGCTCGTGGCACCTGGGGCCAGAAGCACCGCCGGCCGGCACAATCGATCTCACGTCGCTGATCATCCACGAGATCGCTCACGGATTGGGCTTCACCGGTTCTGCCGAGCGCAATGACAACGACATTCTCACCTGGCCAGAAGACGGGCGAGCGCCTTACATCTACGACCTGTTCGCCTCGCGTTGTGCCCGTGTCGTGTTGGAATCCTGCGGGCCGGGTCAGATGGTCGGCGTCAACACAGGAGACCTCGCAGCACTCACCGCTAACGCACTCTGGTTTCGCGCCGGACAAACGAATCTGAAGCTGCACGCACCATCGGCGTGGGACACCGGAAGCTCCTTCTCGCACCTCGATGAAGCGCACTATCAGCCGGGAAGTGGAGCGTCGCTCATGACACCATTCCTCGAACCGGGGGAGCAGCACCTCGGCGTCGACCAGGCCACCACCGCAGTGCTGCAACAGATCGGCTGGAGGTTGGCCACGCCACCAACCACAACCGATCGAATCGGACTCACGCCGATCGACGGTGGTATCCAGGTCTCGTTCGGTCAGCTTCGATTCGACGAAGGTCCGGCACCAGTTGCCTACGTGGTGACCATCCAAGTCCCCGTCGACGGCAACGCTGGTGAGGCCGGGGCACACGCCGAACCATTCGCCCCAATCACCATCACCGATCAAGCATTCGCCATCACCGGGTTGACCAACGGCCAGACCTATCGACTCGCGGTACAAGGCCGAAGCCCCGCGGGTGTTGGCCCCACCTTCGTGACTGCCCACTTCGTGGCCGGTGAGAACCAGCAGGCAACGGCAGCCCGGCAGTTGGCAACGCAGGTACTGCTCGACCTTCGAGACGACCTGCCCGGTGGCGACGAAACGCTGCGGCTCACTAACGACATCCTCGGTGTCGGTCCTGGCCCTGCCGTCGCAGCCAGAATTGAAACCCAGGAATTCGATGCACACGCCTCGATCGTCCGGCTCTATCTCGGCTTTCTCGGCCGTGTGCCAGACGACATCGGCATCGAGTTCTGGATCAGCCAACATCGGCAGGGCCGACACGGCGCCGGGCAAGATCTCACCACCGTCGCCACACGGTTCGCTGAGGCCTCACAGTTTGAGCTCGGCGCTCAGCTCAACGATCAAGAGTTTGTGACTCGGGTCTACGACACGATTCTTGGGCGACAACCAGAACAAGCCGGACTCGATTTCTGGGTGGGACGTCTCGAAGATGGCATGCCGAGAGGTCGCCTGTTGCTCGAAGTGTCCGAGAGCATCGAGCACCGGATCTCAAGCGGCCCAGCGTCGCAGGTGATTGCCACGTACATCGGGCTGCTCGACCGACTGCCGACCGCACGGGAACTACAGGAAGGCGAGTCGCTCGTTGCCAGCGGCAGGCTCGAACAGTTCGTGGGCCAGCTCGTGACGGGCCAGGAGTATCAGGGCCGCATCGCTCGCTGAGCGAACGATCGAGGGCTAGGCGGCAAGCGGACGACCGAAGGGAACGTCGGTCCAGCTCTTGAGGAATGCCTCGGCCTCGTAGCAGGCGTTGAGCAAGATGCCGTCGTCGTGGCCAGCTAGCGATGACAGTCGGGCGGTGACCGCATCGGCGATCGAGGCTGCGCCGTCTTCGCGGTAGCCGGCAAGAAGCGCACCGCTGGCGGTGATGAAGTCGGGAAGGACCTCGACGTCTGCTCGGCGAAGCTGCGCAAACGCCTTGGTGGTGACGGGGGTGGGGCCCCACGGCACGATGGCCTTGGCTTTGACGAACTCGGTGCCCTGATGCGTGAGCGTGCCAAGCTTGGAACCGCACACGATGGCGTCAGCGTCTGCGCCCCAAATCAGCCATGGCTTCTTCTCAATACCGTCGACCTCGATGATCTGGGCGCCTGCTCCAGTAAGCGCCTCGGTAACTGCCGTGGCAACGGGACCGCCGCCCTCAACGGCAATCTTGGCGCCATCGACGCCGTCGAGCACCCAACCAACGGAGGCAAGGACCGACGTTGCGGTGGCGGCGGGGGAGCCTGCATCGGCATGCCGGTCGGCAGCATCGAGCAAGCGTGAGAGGCCGCCTCCTGGGACGCCTTTAGCTGGATCAAGGTGAACCTCGCCAGCTTCTACAACCGGCGCGAGTTCATCCACAAAGGCAGCAACAGCTGTCTCGACATCATCGCCCTCGGCGTTGATGCCGGCGGACGCACCACCTCGCTGCATCTCGAACGCAGCGAAGGTGTAGGTCGCAGAGCGAGCCATGTCTTTGGCTCCACCTTGCAGGATCTTTCTGGCGACTCTGACCACCCCAGACGCCGGAGCGTCTGGGAGGTCGGTCACGACAAATGCGTTGGTCGACGAGAGCTTCTGAAGCGGCACGTCGGCCAGCTTATGTCAGCGTCGCTGGGTTAGACGAAGGCGCTGGCGAACACGAGGCTGACGATGGTCATCACCTTGAGGAGGATGTTCATCGCGGGGCCCGAGGTGTCCTTGAACGGATCGCCGACGGTGTCGCCGACCACAGCAGCCTTGTGTGGCTCTGAGCCCTTGCCACCGTGGGCACCAGCTTCGATGTACTTCTTGGCGTTGTCCCACGCACCACCGGCGTTCGCCATGAAGATGGCGAGCGCAAAGCCAGTGACGAGTGAACCGGCAAGCAGTCCACCGAGCGCATCGACGTTGATGAAGCCCACGACAAGCGGCACGACAACAGCGAGCGCTCCGGGGATCACCATTTCCTTCAGCGAAGCGGTGGTGGAAATGGCGACGCAACGAGCTGAGTCAGGAATGACGCCCTCTTTGCCTTCACGCAGACCAGGGATCTCACGGAACTGGCGACGAACTTCTTCGATCATCTCCTGGGCGGCACGACCAACGGCATCGATCGTGAGTGCAGCGAAGAGGAACGGCAGGCCAGCGCCGAGGAAGAGGCCGATGAAGACATCAACTTCACCGATGTTGAGGTTGAGGACCGTCTCGCCGTTCGATGCTTCCTTGATGGCGAACTCGAAGCTCTTGAACAAGGCGAGAGCGGTGAGAGCAGCAGAGCCAACAGCGAAGCCCTTGGCCACGGCAGCGGTGGTGTTACCGAGCGAGTCGAGGGCGTCAGTGACTTCACGAACCGACGGGTCGAGCTCGGCCATTTCGGCAATGCCGCCTGCGTTATCGGCGATTGGGCCGTAGGCGTCGACCGACACAACAACACCGGTTGTGGCCAGCATGCCGATGGCGGCAACGGCGATGCCGTACAGGCCACCGATCTCGCTGAGCTCGCCCGTGTCTGCGAAGGCGTACTCGCCGCCCCAGAAGGCAACGCCCACTCCGATGAGGATCAGGATTACCGATGCGGCAACGGAGACCATGCCGGCGGAGATTCCGCCAAGAACGGTGGTAGCCGGGCCGGTTTCGGCCTGCTGTGCGATCTTCTTCACCGGACCGAAGTGATCGGAGGTGTAGTACTCGGCGGTCTTGCCGAGGGCCCAACCGACGATGAGGCCGCCGATCACGCTGATGGCGAGGCCGATGGGATTCGCAAAGGCATCGCTGTCGCCGAAGAGCCACAGTGATCCGCCGATTACACCGAGAACGGTGAGCCCCATGGCGACGTTGGTGCCGAGGTGCAGTGCCTTGCTGAGCGCCTTCGAATCCGTTGACGTGCCGCCCTTGACCAAGAACGAGCCGATGATCGAGGCGATCATGCCGATGAAGGCCACGAGCATGGGGAACATGAGCAATGGCAGGGCGTTTGTGCCGATGTCGTCTGCTCCGAGGCCGATGGCGAATGCCACGAGCGATATAGGAGCGATGATCGAGCCGGCGTATGACTCAAAAAGGTCGGCACCCATACCGGCGACGTCGCCGACGTTGTCACCCACGTTGTCCGCAATGGTTGCTGGGTTTCGGGGGTCGTCTTCTGGGATACCAGCTTCGATCTTGCCGACGAGGTCGGCGCCGACGTCGGCAGCCTTCGTGTAGATACCGCCACCGACACGGCTGAACAGGGCGATCGTCGATGCGCCGAGGCCGTAGGCCGTGACGATCTCGAAGGCGTTGGCCGACTCGAGCACAATCACGAAGAGGATGTAGACGAGCATCAGGCCGCCGAGGGCGAGTCCGGCGACCGAGAAGCCCATCACGGCGCCGCCGCGGAAGGCGATCGGCAGGGCCTTACCCGGGCCGTCTTTGGCGGCCTCGGTGGTGCGAGCGTTGGCCATCGTGGCCACCGTCATACCGGCGTAGCCAGCACCAGCGGAGAGCACGGCACCGAGGATGTAGGAGAGGGATGCCAGCGGGTCGATGACCGCACCGATCACAACGGCGAGCACAACGGCAAAGCCGGAAACCCAGGTGTACTCCTGCTTTAAAAAGGCTTTTGCGCCCTTCTGAATCTCTTCCATGAGGAAGATCATTCGGTCGTTACCAGGGCTTGCCTTCTTCACGTCTTGGTAGAAGAAAGCGGCGAGGCCAAGTCCGGCTAGAGCCGAGACAAAGGCGAGATAGGGGACAGCGTCCACGTTGACTCCTCAGAGGTTTCCCATATTCGCCGACGTTGGGGCATCAATCACTCGTCAGCGACCGCATGACGCTACTGGCGTGCCATCGCAGCGGCAACAAGAGAACCACCTAACTCCGTGAAGATCGGTGATGGGTCAACCGCTAGGCGGGATGAGAGCCCGCTGCTTGACCGCCAAAGAAGGCGGTGAGGACGGCCGTCATGTCGGCAATGTCGCCCAGTCCACACATTTCTCGAGCGCTGTGCATTGCGAGTTGTGGCACACCAACGTCGACGGTCTGGGCCGCAAGTTGGCCCGAGGTGATCGGTCCGATCGTGGAGCCACACGGCAAGTCGTTGCGATGGATGTAGGTCTGCACCTCAAGATCAGCAGCGGCACACAAGGAACGGAAGCGAGCCTCGGTTCGGGCATCGGTGGCATAGCGCTGGTTGGCGTTGCGCTTCACCGTGACCCCGCCGTTCACTTCGATGAGGTGGTTTGGCTCGTGCTTGTCGACGTAGTTGGGGTGGGTCGCATGCGCGCCGTCGGCAGACACGACGAACGACGATGCCAGCGCCTGCAAGTAGTCGGTTCGGTCGCCACCAACTGCGCTGGTGATGCGCTCGAGAATCGCTGAGAGGAAGCTGCCGGAGGCTCCGGTTGATGATTCGGAGCCGATCTCTTCGTGGTCGTACAGCACCAGCACAGGCACTTGGGCGGTAGCATCGATAGCTCCGCTATCAGCCGCGGCCATCAATGCCCGCGTACCGCAGAACGTCGACACGAGATTGTCGATACGGGCCGAAGCCAGCATGTCGGCGTCTCGGCCAACCACAGCCGGGGGCTGTACATCAAACGTCATCACGTCCCACGACATGATGTCGTCG
>CALLGK010000080.1 GCA_938009905.1 uncultured Acidimicrobiales bacterium
CTGGTCGACACCGCCATGCTCTCCGACTTCGCTCGAGTCCTCAGCAAGCAATAGCTCCTGTCGGAGCTAGTAGGTGGTGGCGGTCACGATGTTGTGTGGGGTTTCGCCTCGCTCGATGCGTTCGATGTTGGCGCCCATCACTTTGGCTGCGGTGTACGGATTGGTCTCGCCCGCGATGTGCGGCGTCACGATCACCCGCGGGTGATGCCAAAGGGGCGAATCGGTTGGCAGCGGCTCGGTGTGGAACACGTCGAGCACGGCACACCGCATACCACCCGAGCCGGCTGGGTCGCTCTCGTCTGAGTCGTTGGCCAACGCAGCGAGAAGCGCCTCGTCGTTGACCGTAGAGCCTCGCCCGACGTTGATGAGCGCGCCAGACCCGAGTGCGGCGAACGCGTCGGCATCCAAGATGCCATTGGTCGCGTCACTCGCTGGCAGCAGGTTGACCACCACATCGCACTGCTCGAGAAATGCGGTGAGCTCATCGCCGCCGACGAAGTGCTCGCCGTAGTTGGTCGACTTTGCGCTGCGGCTCCACGTGATGATGTCGTGGCCAAAGCCGGCGACCGTGTCGGCAACAACCGAGCCGATGGCTCCGAAGCCGAGAATGCCGACCGTGGTCTGAGGATTGCGGGGTCCGATCGTCCAATCGGCGTTGGGCTGTTGGCGTTGGTACTGATCAAACGATCGGCTGAAGTGCGTGACCCAGTGAAGGCAGTACTCGGCAATGTCCTGCGACATGGCCGGGTCAACAAGGCGCACGACGGGCACGCCTTCTGGCACGAGGTCGAAATCGACCTGATCGATGCCGGCACTCACGAGCATGAGGCCACGCAGGTTTGGATAGTTGGCGAGGTCTTCCCAGTCGTGTTTCCAGACACAGAAGAACTCGACCGCCTCGGGGTCGACGGGGTCGGGCCAGAGCGTGACGTCGTGATGGGGGAGGGCCTGGCGAAAGGCGTCGACCCAGCGATCACGATTGCGAGTGGTTCGAAGAAGAATCATGCGCCGCCTAGTCAACCCGCTGATGTCGTTCGAGCGTCAGGCCGCTAGCGGAGTTGGGGCAGGACTTCGGTGGCGAGGCGTTCGAGGTTGGTGGCCATGAAGCTTGGGTCGACGCCGGGCGGGAGGCCAGACGATGCGATGTCTGTGATGCCGTACTCCTCAATGAACGAACCCAGCTTCTCGACGCACTCGTCGACCGACCCCACAATCACTCCCTGCGGAATGGCATCCGGATCGCCCCAGGCGTAGGTGTCCGGAGTTTCGGCCATGAACGTGTCGTACACGCCCATCCGAAATCGTTCAGCCGCCCGGAGCATGGGCCAGTCGCGCTCCTTGTCGTCTGTCACGTAGATCGAGCGGATGATGCCGTAGCGCTGCTGAGCTGGGTCTCGCCCGTCGGCCTCAAGCGCCTCGCGATAGGGGTCGAGCACCTCGGATCGCTTGCCTTGAGGCAGTAGGTGCGTGCCAAAACGGGCAGCCCGCATCGCGCCTGGCGTGCTCATCGCCGCGATCCACAACGGCGGCCCGCCGGGCTGCACTGGCTTGGGGTGCACGTCGACATCGGTCAGCGTGTAGCGCTTGCCTTCGTAGCTGAACGGCCCGTCGTCCCACGCCAGCCGAAGAATGTCGATGCCTTCCTCCGTCATCGACACTCGATTCTTCAGCGGCACGCCAAACGCCTTGAACTCGGCCGGCACGTAGCCCATGCCGATGCCGAGCTCCATCCGACCGTTTGAGATGTGGTCGAGAATCGCCATCTCTTCAGCCAACCGGATGGGGTGGTAGAGGGGGAGCAGAGCGATGTCGGTCGAGATGCGGATGTTGGTGGTGCGGGCTGCGATGGCTCCGGCCAATGGCTGGAACGCCGGCAAGTAGCCGTCTTCGAGAAAGTGATGCTCGGTGAACCAGACGTGGTCGAACCCAAGCTGGTCGGCCAGCACTGCTTGGTCGATCGTGGCCGCATACACGTCGGTCATCGACAGGGCGCTGTCTGGCGTGCGGCGGCAGTCGTACATCACGCCAACGCGAAGGCCCGGCTTGCCATTGTCTGCATCGTGGTTCCCCATGGCTTTCTTCTTACCTCGCCCGATGCGGCGGGTGTACATTCCCGGCCATGGGGACCAGCGAAGAAGAGCCAGAGTTTGACCTGAACGATGCGTACAGCGTCGAAACTCCCGACGACAATCGCGAGCTCTATCGACGCTGGGCCAGTTCGTTCGACGACGGTTTCGCGGCGTCCCACGGCTACGTCTACGACGACAACGTGGCCAAGGGCCTCGCCGACCGTTCGCCCGACTGGTCGCAGCCGATTCTGGACGTTGGCTGCGGCACCGGCCTCGTCGGGCTTGCGCTCTCGAAGGTGGGAGCGCAGACGCTCGACGGCATCGACCTCTCGCCAGAGATGCTCGAGTTCGCGAAAGCCAAGAGGGTTGATGACCAACCGCTGTATCGGGACCTCTTCGAAGCCGACCTCACGCAACCCATCACGCTCTCGCCCGGCACCTACGGATCGCTCGTGAGTGCTGGCACGTTTACGCACGGCCACCTTGGTCCGGAACCAATCACTCGCCTCGTCGAGTTGATTGCGCCCGGCGGCACCGGTGTGATCGGTGTGAATTCAGATCACTACGCCAGCGCCGGCTTCGAGGCCACGATCAACGGCCTCGTCGAGGGCGGCACGATCACCGATCTCGAGCTTGTCGTGGTGCGTGTCTACGACGCCGACTCGTACACAGCGGACGATGTCGAACACATCGACTCGACCTCAACGCTGGTGGTCTTCACCAAAGCCTGAGTGGGCCCGGTCGATGATCAGCGTCACGAGAAGGACCTGACTCCGGCGGAGGTCACGGGGCCATGAAACCGGAGTATTTGATGCCGGTGAGTTTGGCCATCTTGTCGTCCCAGGTCGCAAGGTCTCGCTTTTCAAGCTTGCTGAGATGATCGTGGCCGCAAGCTCGGGCCATCACCTGCATCAATTCGGTCGAGGCGCCGAAGAAAGTGGCGAGACGTTGGCTTGCGGCATCGACGTCCAATCGGGCCCGCAGCTCTGGCTTTTGTGTCGCGATGCCTGCAGGACAGTTGTTCGTGTTGCACATCCGTGCCGCCACGCAGCCAACGGCTTGCATCGCCGAGTTGGAGATGGCGACTCCGTCTGCGCCGAGGGCCATGGCCTTCACAAAGTCGACCGGGACTCGGAGTCCGCCAGTGATGATGAGCGTGACCTTGCCGCTCGCTCCTCGCTCGTCGAGGAAGCGGCGAGCCCGCGCGAGCGCAGGGATCGTCGGCACGCTGATGTGGTTGCGGAAGATCTCTGGCGCTGCTCCCGTGCCACCGCCGCGGCCGTCGAGAATGATGTAGTCGACGCCGGCGTCGAGCGCGAAGCCCATGTCTTCTTCGATGTGTTGTGCGGACAGTTTCATGCCGACCGGAATGCCGCCGGTGACTTCCCGGACTCGGTCGCTGAACCGTCGAAAGTCGTCGACGGTGGTGAGATCGGCGAAGGTCGAGGGCGAAATTGCGGGCTGGCCCTCCGGGATGTTGCGAACTTCGGAGATCTTCCCAATGTTCTTCGAACCGGGAAGGTGGCCGCCCGTGCCGGTCTTCGCTCCCTGGCCACCCTTGAAGTGAAACGCTTGCACCAGGGGGAGGAGCTCTTCTTGGTAGCCGAACTGTGCGCTCGCCAGTTCGTAGAAGTAGCGGCTGTTGGCTTGCTGCTCCTCTGGCAGCATCCCGCCTTCACCCGAGCAGATACCGGTGCCAGCGAGCTCAGCGCCTTTGGCCAATGAGACCTTTGCTTCTTCAGACAAGGCGCCGAAGCTCATGTCTGACACGAAGAGGGGAATGTCGAGGTGGAGCGGCTTGTCAGCCTGAGGGCCAATCACCAACTCGGTGCCTACCGAGGCGTCGTCTAACAGGGGCTTGCGGGCCATCTGCGCAGCCATGATCTGGATGTCGTCCCAATGTGGGAGGTCGTTGCGTGGCACACCCATCGACGTCATAGGTCCGTGGTGGCCCAGCTTGGTCAGGCCGTCGCGGGCCAGTTCGTGGATGAACGCAACCGTTGGTTCTTCTGGTGTTGCCCGAGCGACCGGCGCTCCTGAATCTCCAACAGCAACAGGCGTCTCCGAAGGCGCGCTCCCGCTGCCGTCGGTGCCCACCTGCTCGTCACTGAACTGGGCATGGGTCCCATCGCAGTACGGAGGAGTGCCGGTGCGCTTACAAGCACACAGGTACGCCTCACCTTCCGCGTCGGGGGTAAATGAAACCGGCGTGAACGCCGTGCCAACGTGTGAGCCGTCGCAAAACGGCTGGTTCTTCGACTGACCGCAAGCACACCAGCTGTACTGCTCCCCGGCGTTGAGTGTTGCCGGTATTGGTGAGTTGGCGGCGATGATCGGCTCTGACATGCGGGTGTCTCCGTGGCGGCGTGTGTGGCATCTACTAGTTGCAGGTGTCAATAGTTGACGTGCGCAACTATATGACAAGTGATTGCGTTACTCAACTAACTCGTCCGTGTGGGTACTCTGGCCTCGTGGCTGCGACCCGTACGACCCCTGCATCAGAGGCGTGGCGTTCGTTGCTCGTTGCGTTCACGACGTTGCGGGACGAATTCGCACACGAACTTCTCGAGAAGGAAGGAATTCATCTCGAGCACTACGAGATTCTCTTGATGCTCTACGAGGCTGGTGACGAGGGGATTCGACCGTCCGACCTTGCGGAGCGTCGGCGGGTCACCCGAAGCGGCGCAACCCGGCTCACCGACCGTCTCGAAAGCAAGGGAATCGTCGAGCGACGTCCCTGTGGCGATGACCGGCGGGGCAACGTGATTGTGCTGGCCAAGGAGGGGAAACGCATCTTCACTCGAGCAGGCCGACTGCACCTTGCTGGCATCGAACGGCTCGTTGGGCAGCGGCTCACTCTTGCCGAGTTGGCCACGTTGCAAACCTTGCTCGACAAGCTGGTCGAGCCATAGCCGCTGCGTCCCTCCAGTTTTTCGGCGACGAGCCCCTGGGCCCTTAGGTCTCGGTGAGGAACTGGGCGCCCGGGCCGCCCTCGGCCGCCTTGTCGTCTGGGTTGAAGACGAGGCAGCTGTCGAGCGACTGACAGCCGCAACCGATGCAGAGCGCAAGCTTGTCTCGGAGGCCAACGAGGGTGGCGATCTGGGCGTCGAGCCTTGGCTGCCACTGCTCGGCGATGTTCTCCCACTCGCCCTTGGTAGGAGCTCGATCGTCTGGCAGATCGCTGAGCGACTCGCTGATCTCGCTCAGCTTGAGCCCCACACTTTGCGCGGCTCGGATGAAGGCGACTCGGCGCAACACGTCGCGGGCATAGCGGCGCTGCCCTCCAGGGGTGCGGGTGGAAGCGATGAGGCCGTTGGTCTCGTAGAAGCGCAAGGTGGACGTGGCGACGCCGCTTCGTGCGGCTGCCTCTCCGATCGTGATTTCGTCCGTCGACTCCACCATGAACTTCAACAATAGTTGAAGTGCGCTTGTGCCGCCTTGGCTTCCCCCTCGCAAGCTTCCCCCGTTCTGGAGGTCGTAGACCACGTTTCGGTGCTCTACGGCCTCCAGTTCGGGAATTTTCGGTTGGTCAGCTCTGGCGAGGTTGCACCCAGAGAGAGTCGGAGCGGGCGAGCAGCGTCCCAGCTGCGTCGAACACGGCGCTGCCGGCTCCTCGCTTGCGTCCATCCCAGCCTGGCTCCCACCGGCCGCACCAACTCACGATCACATGATCGTGGTCAACCAACACGGGAGCCAGTTGCTCAACCTCGTATTGGACTGTGAGCGGACCCCGACTCGATTCGTCGTGTCCGTCGGGTCTCGTGCCGCCCACGTAGAACCCGGCGGCGCAGTCGAGCGACGCCCACAACGTCGTTGGCGTGACGTGGCCGTTCTCATCACCCGTCCATGTTGGTGGATGCCAGTCGGTGGCAAATCGACCGGAGCCGTCTTCCAATTCGGAGGGATGCACGTTCATTGACCGGGGGCCGATGCCGCACGAGAAGCAGTCGGGAGCCTGATGTTCTTCCGGTGTCTTGTTGAATCGTTCCCGCGCCGCTCTCGCCGAGTCGACGTCGACGGCTGACGTCTCGCCGAACCTCCGCAGCGGCGTGATGCCCTCCATGATGAGCATGTCGCCGTAGAGCAGGTGCCAGGCGTCATCCACCGGCACCACATCAAGCGGAGCGTCGAGCGGAATCGGGGCTCGCAGGTTTAGGCGCAGCGGCTCGCCGACCGCCTCAACGAACCGAGCCGACGTCCAGCCGCCCTGGCCTAGGCCGGTAACGCCCTGGCTCGCTTCGGGGATCGTGATCGTTGCTTCGACAGGCCTCATGACTGTGCGCAAGGTTGGTGAGCAGTCATTCTGCGGTCAAATCGTGGGTGGGATGACAACAGTGACACCCCGACTCGAGATTGCATGCCCCCGGTCCGTTACCCTCGGCGTATGGCCGCCGAACATCCCCGCCGTCGGGCCACCGATCACGACGACCACGAGCATTCGCATTCTCACGCCCACTCGCACATGGTTCACCACCACCGCGACGTGCAGGGTGGCGCAGCGCGTGCCGCAGTGTTCGGCATTAGCGACGGCCTTGTCTCAAACGTCGCGCTGATCCTCGGCGTCGCCGCAGCAGCGGCCACCTCCGACTCGGTGCTCATCGCCGGCGTCGCTGGCTTGCTGGCCGGAGCAACCTCAATGGCGGCAGGCGAATACGTCTCGATGCGGGCCCAGACCGAGCTGGTTGAACGAGAGCTCGAGATCGAACGTCGATCACTCATCGAGAAGCCAGAAGAAGAGACGCGTGAGCTCGCGGCGATCTATCGCCACCGCGGTCTCGACGCTGAGCAGGCCGATGCGGTTGCGTCCGCGGTGATGGCCGACCCAGAGGTTGCGCTCGAAGTGCACGCTCGCGAAGAGCTCGGGGTTGACCCAGACGGAGTCGGTGATCCGATCCAGGCCGCCGTCGCGTCGTTCATTGCTTTTGCCATTGGTGCGATTCTGCCGCTGCTGCCTTGGCTGATCTCGGAAGGCAACGGCGCGATCGTTGCCTCCGCCGTCATTGGTATCGCCGCTTCCGCGCTCGTTGGCGTGGCCTTGGCGGTGTTCACCGAACGGTCCAAGCTCCGAACAGCCGCCCGTCAGGTTGCCTGGGCCAGCGGCGCCTGTGCGCTCACCTGGATCATCGGCTCGGCCCTCGGCACCGCCATCGCCTGATATCGCGAGTCCGCCGCCCCATACTTGGGGCATGAGGATCCGTCACAAACTCTCTGGCGCGCCGCTGGCCTACACGCTGGCGAACGTTGAAGGCACCGATGTCTACACCGACTTCGGTAAGGCGCTGTGGCACGACGACCGAGCGGTGCCGGCCACGATGAAAGAGCTCGTGTTCATCCGCACCTCCATCGTCAATCAATGCCCCACTTGACTGGATGGCCATGTTGTCTCGGCGAGACGACGAGGAATCAGTGACGAACAACTCGGAGCGCTGGAAGATCGGTCGCAGTGGACGTCGGTGTTTGACGACCGTACGCACGCCGCGCTCGAGCTGGCAGACGCCTTGTGTGGCGAGACCAAAGAACTGCCTCCCGAACTGATTGAAGAGCTCCGCTTTCACTACAACGAAGACGAGCTGGCCGAGCTGATCCTGGTGTGCGGCCAAGCCAACCTCAACAACCGAGCCGGCAACGCAGCCAAGCAGATCCTGGGCGAGTAGGCCCCGCTAGCCGAATTGGCACGGATTCCGCGCGGCGTGCGGGAAGAACGGTGCCAGTTCGCAGCGGCGGATTGGGTTGGATCGGAATTGGCACGTATTCCGCGCGGCGCGCGGGCGAAACGGTGCCAGTTCGCGGATACGGGCGGACCGGGCCCGCCGAGTGCTCTAGTTGCGCGGCAGTTCTTTGAAGGGGGTGTCCTTGCCCGGCCCTGGTTCTCGGGGGAGGCCGAGCACTCGTTCGCCCAGGGTGTTGCGCTGGATTTCATCCGTGCCACCGCCCAAGCTCATGCCTCGACAATTGAGGATGTGGTAGGCGAAGTAGTCCTCGTCGACGCCCCGCTTCGAGCCATCATCAGCCCACGCCGGCGACGCGGGGAACGCCAAGCGAGCCGCCGTATCGGCCGCGGCACGACCCTGAATGGTGCGCCACAGCTTGCCGATCGATGGGTGCACGCCCATGTGTTTGAAGTACCCCATGATCGTCTCGCCCGTGTAGAGCCTGGCCAGCTCATGGCGCATCACCGGGTCGTCGAGGCGATCTCGTTCTCGGGCCAGCTCGATCAGTTGACTGACCGGAATCGGCACTCGGCCAGCTTTCGACCGCTGCTTGCCCGACCCGCCGACAGATGCCACGCCGGTCTGCACTCGTTCATGAGCGAGCAGGGCGACGGCCGTGCGCCAGCCCCCGTTGACATCGCCGACCACCCAGCTCTTCGGGATGCGTGCTTCGTCGATGAACACCTCGTTGAACTCGGCCTCGCCAGTCATCTGCACGAGGGGCCGAACCGTGACACCGTCTTGTTCGACAGGCAACACAAACATGGTGACGCCCCGATGCTTGGGCGCATCGAAATCGGTGCGGGCCAGCAAGATCGCGTACTGGCTGTGTTGCGCCCCAGATGTCCAGACCTTCTGACCGGTGACCACCCACTCGTCGCCATCGAGGTCGGCTCGGGTGGTGAGTCCGGCAAGGTCAGAGCCGGCTCCCGGCTCGGAGTACATCTGACACCACACGTCATCGCCCCGCAGGCCAGGCGAGAGGAAACGTTCCTTCAGTTCGTCTGTGGCGAAGTCGCGGATCGTTGGCATGGCCATGCCAACGCCGATGCCAAACACGGCGTCTTCTCGAGGAGTGAGCCCGCGGCTTTCCTCGTTGAAGGCAGCCTTGTATTCGGGGCTAAGGCCTCGCCCGCCAAACTCAGCGGGATAGTCGATCGCGGCCAGTCCCGCGTCAAACAGTGCAGCACGCCACGCCTTCGCTCGAGCCATCGATCCGGTGACGCCATCGAGCGCAGCCGGAAGCTGATCGGAGAAGAATGCTCGAACCTCGCCTCGGAAGGCGTCGAGTGAAGGAGCTGCATCTGTCGCTGGCACGCCAGCACATTACGCGAAGAACGTCTTTCCGACGAACGGCACTAGGCACTCGATTGGGCGAGTCGGCCTAGGCATACCTCGCTCCAGCGCGTGGCCCCGATGTACTCTTGCGATCACGCTCACCGAGCGGAGGGAAAGGTGTCTGAGTGATGATCCGACGTATGAAGTTGATGGTGGCGGCCCTGTTGGCCGCACTGATGGCAGCAACCACGTTGGTTGCACCCACCCCAGCCGAGGCGCAAGACACAACGATTCCGTTGTCGGAATGTCCGTGGCTTACCGACCCGGTCGTTCGGCTCTACAGCGCGTACTTCCTCCGTGGCCCAGACCAGGGCGGCTTCGACTTCTGGGTTGGCCGGGTCGATGAGGGGCAAAGCCTCGACGACATCTCCGACTTCTTCTCGCAAAGCGAAGAGTTCGGCATTCTCTATGGCGACAAGACGAATGCCGAGTTCGTCGAGCTCATCTATCAGAACGTGCTCGGGCGAGCCCCCGATCAAGAGGGCTTTGATTTCTGGAGCGGTCAACTCGACCAGGGTTTGATGACCCGCGGCCGAGTGATGCGTAACTTCTCCGAGAGTCCTGAGTTCGTAGCCAAGACCGGAACCAACCTTCCTCCCGCCGGCTTCTTCTCGACCTTCCCATCAGGCACGCAGTTCACATGTGGCCGAGGCGCTGTTGTGGTGCCATACGCCGTTGCCCCTTCCTCGTGGTTTGTGCTGTTTGCCCCTCCCGGCGACGGCAGCGTGTGGAAGACTTTCGTCCACCCCATCGCCAGCAACGGTGAGTTCCTCGGCGATGCCAGCGTCAGCTTGCAAGAGAACGACATCGATGCGTTCCGACTGCACATTGGCTTCATGCCCGTGCGAGGCAACTTCCTCCAGGTCGGTCTGCCCGAGGTTCCCAACCAGCTTTGGTCGGTCGTCGAAGTACCGGGCAAGTTCCCCTGCGACGCCCTCACCGACACCTGGGCCGGCAACCCCTGCGGCATCCAGTAGCGCCATTCGCTACGCCACCAACAGCAACTAGGTCTTCCAGTAGGGGTCTCGTAGGAGGCGCTTCTTGAGCTTGCCGTGGGCCTCGCGCGGGAGGGCGTCTGTGACGTCGATCGAGGCTGGCAGCTTGTACTTGGCGAGATGCTCGGCTGCGAACGCCATGATGTCTGCGAGGTCTGGCTCGACCCCAGGGGGCGGCTCGATCACAGCCTTGACCGACTCGCCGAGGCTCTCGTGCGGGATGCCAAAGACGGCGACGTCTGCCACCGACGGGTGCTGACTGAGCACACCTTCGATTTCGGCCGGGTACACGTTTGATCCGCCAACCAAGATCAGGTCGACACGTCGGTCAGCGAGGAACAAGAACCCGTCCTCATCGAGCCAGCCCACATCGCCAACGGTGAATCGACCGTCCGGCAGTCGACTGGCTGCCGTCTTCTCTGGCGCCCCGTGGTAGCTCGGCGCGCCATCGGGTCGCATTGCGTAGATGGTGCCGATCTCGCCCGGCGGCAGATCGTTGCCATCATCGTCGACCACCGAAAGCACAAGCGTGCCCTGGGCCCGGCCAACGGTTCCCGGCCGAGCCAGCCACTCTTCGCTCGTGGCGATGCACGGACCGGTTCCCTCAGACGATCCGTAAAGCTCAGTGATGCATTCGCCAAACCAGTCGATCATCTCGCGTTTGGCCCACGGCGGGCACGGCGCGGCCGTGTGCAGCACCCATTGGAGCGAGCTCACGTCGTAGCTCGATCGCTCCTCGACAGGGAGCTTCAACAGTCTGATGAACTGCGCAGGAACCATTGGCGTGGTGGTCACCTTGTAGGTGTCGATCAGCGCAAGCGTGCCAACCGGATCAAACCGTGGCGTCATCACCACCGGATGACGCCGACACATGCCCGCCGTAAACGCAGCAGAGCCGAGAGCGTGATAGAGCGGGGTGGTGATCGCCATCACGCCCTCTTCGGGCATCTTGGCGAGCGAGCCCCACCCGGCGAAGCGAGCAACGAATTGCTGAATATTCCCGCTGAAGTCAGACCGGGTGACGCCCTTCGACCGACCGGTGGTGCCACCGGTGTAGAGCAAGGTGGAGCCCATCGGCCCGTCTGCCGGGGGAGCGGAACTCTGGGCCGCAAGCCATGCCTCGTAGTCGTCACCCAACAGCAGCAGCTCGATGTCGTGATCGACCGCGGCAATCGCATCTCGAGCTGTCTGTTCGTTTGCCGGGTCAGCAACGAGAAAGCTCGATTCAGAGTCGTCGAGCAGCTCGGCAATTTCGTTGGCTGTGAGGTGCCAGTTGAGCGGAACGTAACGAGCGCCGCTTCGCCCGTTGCCCAAAATGAGCTCGCCCCATTCGATGCGGTTGCCAGACAGGATCGCCCAGCGATCGCCCGGCGTCATACCTCTGGCCTGCAGTCCATTGGCTACCTGACACGCCCGGCGCTCCAACTGGGCCCAGGTCATCTGAGCGAGCACGTCGCCGCCAGCATCGACACAAGAAATTGCGAACCCGTCAGGGTCCTCCGTCGTCAAAGGAAGAAGAGTCGCCGGCTGCCTGTCAGTCACGGCGACAGCATGGTCGAGAACCATCAACAGGAAAAATTTCGAATGACCTGGGAACCGAACGGCTTGCGCCTACGTTCTGGTCGGGACAGGATGAGCGGCAGACACCGTTGAGGGACGTGCCGCTCGAAAACGAGCCGATTGCATGAAGGGTGGAATGTGGGAAGACTGATTGAAGTTTCGTTGGGCTTCCCATCGGTCATTTTCACCACGCTTCTGCTGCTTGCCATCGGCTACTGGATTATCGCTGTCCTTTCAGGGACGATCGATCTTGAGATCGACGCCGACGTTGATGCTGGCGGCGACGTCGGCGCAGACGTTGGTGACGGAGGCGGCGCAGGCGGCAGCTTCTTCGGCACGCTTGTGCAGAGCTTCGACCTACACCACATGCCGATCACCCTCGTGTTCTCGGTTATCGCCCTCGCTGGTTGGGGCATCTCCGCTGGCCTCACGCTCCTGGCTACCACGAGTGGGGGCAGTGCCAACCTTCTCGTCGGCATCTTCATCGCCCTGGGCACCCTGCTCGCCTCCGTGTTCATTGCAGGTCGTGTTGGTCGCCTTCTTCGACCGTTCTTCGTGGCTGCACTCCCCGTGCGGCGGGCCGATCTCGTTGGTCGCATTTGCACGATCCGCACGGGACGGGTCGACGCGTCATTCGGGCAGGCAGAAGTGCGTGACCGCGAACGAGCAGAACACTTCATTCAGGTGCGCTGCACGATCGAAAACGACCTCACGGCGGGGAGCCAAGCGCTCATCGTCGATGTCGACGATGAGGGACGATTCGTCGTTTCGCCTGACGTCGACGGACTTACCTAGCAAGATCTCCAGCAACAGAAAGAGGGACCATCCATGCCCACCGCTCTGATCATCGTCCTGGTCATCGTCGGAATCGTATTATTTTTCGCTCTGGCGGCAGCGTTCGTCATCTCCCAGCTGTACCGCAAGGTGCCGCAGGGTAAGGCGCTCGTGGTGAGCACGACCCGAAATGTGGTCGTGTCCTTCACCGGCCGAACGGTCGTCCCGATCTTCCACAAGGCCGAGATCATGGACATCTCGGTGAAGACCATCGAGATCGACCGCCGCGGCACGGAGGGCCTGATCTGTCAGGACAACATCCGAGCCGACATCAAGGTCAACTTCTTCGTTCGAGTGAACAAGGCAGAAGAAGACGTCATAAAGGTGGCCCAGGCCATCGGTTGTGAGCGTGCGTCTGACCCGGTCACCCTCGAAGAACTCTTCGCCGCCAAGTTCTCAGAGGCGCTGAAGACCGTTGGTAAGGCCATGGACTTCGTGTCGCTCTACACCGAGCGTGCATCGTTCCGTGACCGCATCATCGAAGTGATCGGCACCGACCTCAATGGCTACGCGCTGGAAGACGTTGCCATTGACTACCTCGAGCAGACGCCACTTGAGCAGCTCGACACCAACAACATTCTCGATGCCCAGGGCATCCGCAAGATCACCGAGCTGACCGCCGTTGAGCACGTTGCCACCAACAACGCCGCCAACGACGAGGCCAAGATGATCACGGCCAAGAACGTCGAAACTCGTGAAGCCGTGCTCGAGCTTGAGCGTCAGCAGGCTGATGCTGAGGCTCGCCAACGCCGCGAGGTCGAAGGCGTCCGTGCTCGTGAGCAGGCCACGATCGACACGATCAAGGCCGAAGAGAAGTTGCGGGCCGAAATGGCCAATCTCGAGGTCGACCAGAAGCTCGGCATCGAGCAAGAGAACCTCCAGCGTGAGGTCGAAGTGGCGGCCAAGAACCGCGAGCGAGTGCTGGCCGTCGAGGCCGAGCGAGTGCGCAAGGCTGCCGAGCTCGAAGACATGAGCCGCAAGGTCGAGACGCTTGCCGCCGAGAAGGCCCTCGAAGAAGAGAAGGGCACGATCGCCGAGATTCGTCGCAGCCGTGTTGCGGTTGAAAAGACCGTGGCCGAGCAGGAAGAAGAGATCGCAACGCTGCGAGTTGTCGAAGAGGCAGCCCGTCAACGCGATGCTTTGGTGATCGAAGCAGAGGCCGTCGCGCAGGGCGACTTGGTCAAAGACATCAAGGCTGCGGAAGCCGCCGAGCAGGCTGCAGAGCACGAGGCAAAGCGTCAGCTCACCCTGGCCCAAGCCACGATGGAAGCATCCGACCTCGAAGCCCGAGCCAAGATTCGCATGGCCGAAGGTGTCAAGGCTGAAGAGGCTGCAGAAGGCCTCGCCGAGGTCGACGTGATGACGGCCCGTGCCGGAGCAGAAGAGAAGCTTGGCATGGCTGAGGTCAACGTCGACCTGGCCAAGGCCGGCATTATTCGTGAACAGGGCGCGGCCGAGGCAGAAGCCGTCGAAGCCAAGCTCAAGGGTGAAGCCGCCGGTCTGCACGACAAGGCAGCCGCCATGAAGGAGCTCGAAGGCGTCGGCCAAGAGCACGAAGAGTTCATCCGCAACCTCGAAGCCGAGACCAAGGTGCGTCTTGCCCAGGTTGATGCCAGCGTTGGCGTCGCCACCGTGCAGGCCGAGGCCATGAAGTCCGGTCTCGAGAGTGCCGACATCGACATCGTCGGCGGGTCAGACATCTTCGTTGACCGCATCATCGGGGCCATAGGTCACGGCAAGGCCGTTGATGGCTTTGTTGAGAACTCCGAGCTGGCCACCACGGCCCTTGCTCCCTATGCCAGCGGCGAGGAAGACCTCGTGGCCAAGATCGCCGAAGCTGTTTCCGGCCTTGGCGCCGATGGTATTCGCGATCTGTCGGTAGCTGAACTGCTCCGCCAGATCGGCAAGTAAGCAGTGAGTGACGCTTCGTCTGACTCACCTCCTGAGCCGCCCGGCGGCCCCGCCGATGGAGACACCGGTGCGGCCGCTGGCGACGGCCAGGGGAGTGGTGGCGGCCAGATCGCCCAAGGCACCTATGACCTGCTCCGCGGCCGCCTAACAACGGCGGCCAACGATCTCGTCGGCCGGGCGAACACGCTCAACAACGATCGACTCGACGTGTTCGGGTCGTCCCAACTCGAACTGGTTGCCACCGAACGGGTTCGCACCGAGGCCAACGCAGTGCCACGAGACGTGGTGTCGATCGGCGAACAGCTGGTGCTGGCCTACAACGTGGCCGCCGGGATCAAGGCTGAGATCCGAGCCGAGGACGTCTTTGCCGTTCACCACCTCGAGGTAGGTGAGACCCCTTCGGAGATCACGTTCAGCCCGAACCCAGAAGGTCTCGCCGGCTCGGTGCTGGCCGACGATCAGTTCCATCGCGATTTCGACGAGCTCTACACGTACTTCAAAGAGGCCAACCTTCAGCAGCTCTACCGCACGGCCCAACGCATGCTTGCGGTGTTCCGCACAGGCGGCGGTACCAACGACATCCGAGTGCTGCGGTGGCAGATCGAAACAGACGGCTCGCTCCGCTACCTCGACGCCCGCGGCGAGCGCGACCATCGCTTTCCACCCAACCAAGACGTTGAGTGGACGCTGACGACACGCGCCGACCACGTCGGCAGCAGCCACGTGGCCATTGGCGATCGCATCATGGTCAACCCGCTCGGGGGCAACTTCGAGATTCGCCTCGACGACGGCGGTGAGGGCACGTTGCTGCTGAGCGATCGCCTCCAGCACGCCGACCAATCACTGGCTGACTGTCAGATCAGCTGGGCCCAGGCTGGCGATCTGTTCCTCATCGACGTGTTGCCATACGCCGAGACGTCGCATCGCTACTACATCGTCAACATGCTCGTGCACACCGCCGTGCGCATGGACGCCCTCGGCGAAGCGTTCCGCCAGCTGCCAGATCACCAGGGCATCATTTTTCCAGACGGCGTCTATCTCAAGACCGGCGAGGTTCGTACGTTCGACCTCGAAGTCAATGACATGGAGCTGCTCGAGGTCACCCGTTCGCCCAACGGCGAAGACGTGCTCTACGTGTTCCACGAACGCATGGGTGGCCGGTCGATCTTGCTGCCCTACAACGTTGTGCGCCAAGAGGTGGCAGCGCCGATCTGGTGTCATGGCCACTCGCTCTTTGACGACGGCACGATGGTTGTCTTCCGAGAAGAGCCATCACCCACCACGATTCACCCGCTGCAGATTTGGGAGACCCCGTTTGCCAGCGACGAGTGGTACAACGCGCAGCCGCGCGAAGCCAACAAGTTCGACCGCATCGGAAATGCCGCGCTGGTCAACGGCATCGCCGATGCGCTTGCTCTCGGTCGCCTCGTCTCGGAGGTCGAGCCTTCAACCGCCGTCTACGCCGACGTGCTGGCTTCAACTGGCCGGTTCATCGACGCCCACCACTGGGCTGGCGACGAAACGGTCGGCAATCTGGCCGAGCCGGCTAACGACATTCGCATGGTGGCCGAGCAGGTCATCGACGAGTTCGAGCGGCTCCAAGAGGTGCAGGCGTCTGCTGCGGCCTCGCTGGCCGAAGCCAGTGAAGACACAGAGAAGACACTCGAAGATCTTCGTCTGAGTCCGCCGAAGACCACCGAGGGGTACATCGACGGTTTGGCCGACATTCGTCGCCGCATCGGACACCTCCACACCATTCGCGAACAGCGCGAGATCAATCTCGAACGGGTCGACGAGCTGATCGGGTCGGCCGAAACGGCCTACAACGACCTGGCACAGTCAGCCGCAGCTCACCTCTCGACCGACAACGCCTTCGTGCC
>CALLGK010000081.1 GCA_938009905.1 uncultured Acidimicrobiales bacterium
ATCTTGGCTGCGCCCTGCATGCCAAAGAGCACGCTCATCACGTTGATGTCGAACATGCGACGAAAGTCGTCTTCGCTGGTGTCGATCATTCGGTGCCTGGCGTAGATGGCGGCGTTGTTGACGAGGCCATCGAGGCGGCCGAACGTCGACGTGACGACGTCCATCACGCGCTTCCAGTCGACGCTCGAACTCACATCGTGTGGCACGAAGGTTGCCCCAACCTCGTCGGCCACGGCGCGGCCCGTGTCTTCGGTGATGTCGGTGAGGATGAGCTGAGCGCCGGCGGCCGCGAAGAGTCGGGCTTCTTCTGCTCCCTGCCCCTTCGCCGCCCCAGTGATGAGCACTCGCTTGCCTTCGAGTCGTCCGGCGTGAGGTGTCGTCGCGTCGCTCATGCGGTGAAGCTACTCGTGGAGCGTTCGCTCGTCGAAAGGGTGGCGCGGGCACATCTGGTGCCTCCCTCATGATTAGGGGGGTCCCGCTCAGGTCGGCTCGGTTCCTGCCGTAAGTGTAGAACCATGTTGAAGCAGCTGTTTGAAACGTCGTTTGGTCCGATGGCCCCGCTCGACGATGACGGCCGAGCGAAGATGATCCGCAACATCAGCCGCGGAAATCTGTTCTGCATGTTCGGCGGACTCCCTGGCGTGGTGCTGAATGCGTGGCTGCTCTGGCCGTCAGTCCCAACAACCGAACTGCTTGCGTGGTCGATCGCTCATGCGGTGCTCATCGTGGTCCTCATCGCTCGTGACCTGTGGGTGCTCTCGCGTCCCGACACCGAGTCGATTCTTCGCTCGCTCCCACTCATGCGAGCAACGGCGCTGGCGTTTGGCACGTCGATCGGAGCATCAGCGTTTCTGGGCATCACTGGTTCGCCGGCCTCGCACGGCCTGCTCTTGAGCCTCGTCACCCTCGGCTTGTTTCTGAACGTGATCGTGAACTCGGGAGTGAGGGAACTGTTCTGGCTTGGGCAGATCCCGATGGCGGCCGTCTCGCTTGCCGCCTTCGGTTTCGGCGGACAAGCGGACTCCATCCGCCACGGGGCGTTCTTGCTCGCCATCATTGCGTTCTCGTGCTGCATCGCTCTCGTGTTTCGGCAATATCTTGAACGCAGTCTGACGCTGCATCAAGCCAACGTCGATCTCGTCGCCGACCTCGTGTCGGTCAACGAGCGCCTCGCTCAAGATGCGCGAACCGACAGCTTGACCGGCTTGTTGAACCGCTCGGGCTTTGTCAACGAGCTCGAGTCGATGATGGAGGACAACAATCGACCGGTGCGAGCGGGCGATCCGTATCCGGACCAGATCGGCGTGATGTTTCTCGATCTCGATCGTTTCAAGGCCATCAACGACTCACTCGGTCACGCGGCAGGCGACGAAGTGCTCGTGCAGACGGCACGCCGACTGCAGTCGCATGTGCGGCCAACCGACATCGTGGCCCGCATCGGTGGCGACGAGTTCACCGTTGCCGCGTTTGGTATTGGATCCATCGCTGAAGCGCGGAGCTTGGCCGATCGGGTGCATCGAGCGTTCGCGGAGCCGGTGATGATCGCCGGTGGTGAACACCAGCTAGGCGCCAGCATCGGCGTGTCGTTTGGATCGCTCGACAGCCTGGACCTCGATGAGCTGTTGGCCAGCGCCGATCATGCGCTGTACGAAGCGAAGCGGAACCCGGCGGTTGGCGTCGAGGTGTTCGACGACGCAGCCCGGGCTCGCTTGCGAGAAAAGCGCGACAAGCAGGAGCAGGTTGGCGAAGCGCTGCGCCACGGCCAGATTCGCCCGTACTGGCAGCCGGTCGTCAACGTCGACACGGGCGAACTGCGCGGTCTCGAAGGGTTGGCCCGCTGGGAGATCGACGGCGAGGTTCGGACCGCCGGGAGCTTCATCACCGAGCTGCTCGAAGCCGGTTTGCAGGACGAGCTAGCCGTCACGATGCTGGCGGCGACCCTCGATACACGGAAGGCCATCGACGCCACAATCCCGCTTGGCCTCAACCTCACGCCGTGCCAGATCGAACGCGTCGTTGACCGACTGCTCTCTGCCGGGTCGATGGACGGGCTGACGATTGAGATCACCGAGCAGGGCGTTCTGAGCAACGCTTCTGCGGCGCGGACGCTCTTGGCTGAGGCTCGCTCTCGCGGCTGCCGAGTGTTTCTCGATGACTTCGGTACCGGCTATTCGTCGCTCTCGCTGATCGCCGACTTGCCACTCGACGGACTCAAGATCGACGGACGATTCATCGCGTCGATCGACGACCCGGAATCGTTCAAAATCGTGGCTGACATCTCCGAGATCGGTCGGCGCCATGGCCTTGTTGTCGTGGCCGAGGGAGTCGAGACGGTCGAACAACTCGAAGCATGCGCAATGCTTGGCGTGCCCTTGGTGCAGGGCTTCCTTATCAGCCGACCGATGTCGACAGCCGACCTCAAGGCGATGAAGGTGTCGGGTGTCCAGCCTTGGGACCACCTCTTTGGTCCGCCGGCGTGGCCAGAGCTTGAGCCCAGCGAGCAATCGTCGATCCGCCGTGGGGCTCGTGATGTCGACAGCATCGACTGAGGTAAACGGTCGTTTCAATTGAGGGGCTCACCGCGGTACGTTCAACGCTGTGGCCAAGGCAACGAAAAACGACGAGCCGGCAAAGCGCAAACGGGGCCGAGGTGCTGACCCTGAGCTGATGAAGGCAACGCTTGTCGACGCGGCAGCGAACAGCCTCATCGAAGAGGGCTTTCGCGGGACGACGGCTCGCTCGATCGCCAGTCGGGCGGCATGCAACCAAGCCGCGATCTATTACCACTTTGGTGGGATTGATGCGCTTCTGCTGGCCGCCCTCGAAAAGGGCAGCAACGCAAGACTCGAGCGATACAAGGCCGCGATCACCGACGTTGCTGATCTGCCGGCGCTCGTGAACACGCTGCAGGCGTTGCACACCGAAGACGTCGAATCTGGCCACATGGCGGTGCTCACCGAATTGCTTGGTGGCATCACGGCCAACCCTGAGCTGCGTGAGGGCATCGAGGCAACCACGAAACCGTGGCTCGAATTCATCGAGCTGAAGGTGGCCGAGGCCGCAGAGTCTGTGTCCTTCGGCTCGTTCCTTCCCGCGGCGGATTTGGCCGACGTGATCTTCTCGTTGGTTGCCGGGATTGAGCTTCGAAACAAGCTCGACGGTCAGGTCGAACGGTCAGATCGGTTGTTCCGCTTTGCCGGTCTCGTCGCCAGCCTGGCTCAAGGGGCCATGAACCCCAAGCCCTCGTAGGAACCCTCGCTCGTTCAGCTCGGCGCTGCTTCCCCCAACACGGCTTCCTCGAGCACGACGAGCACCTGTCCGTTGTCGACCTGGTCACCGACGGCGCAGCGAACCTCGGTCACGGTGGCCGAACCCGGAGCGGCGATGGTGTGCTCCATCTTCATGGCCTCCATCACGACGAGGGTTTGACCTTCCTCGACCTCTTGCCCGACCTCCACAGCAACAACTCGGATCGCTCCCGGCATGGGAGCGGTCTGGCCGCCGACCACTCCCTCTGAGCCGACCTCGGGGAAGCGGGGGAGTTGCGTGAACTCGACGGCACCTGCCGGTCCCTGGATGTGCCACGACGGCCCGGCCGCAGCTGCACCGCTTGACTGAACAGCAGCGAATGACGAGCGCACACCGTCGATCTCGGCAACGAGTTCGTCCGCGCTGTGATGCAGCAGCGCTGCTCGAACCGGGTCGCCATCGTTGATCCATACATCGAACTCAGCCGCGCCGGAGTGCTGTCGAGAGGAGCGGGGAGCGGGGCGGTAGGCCACGTGGTGCTCGGTTGTGCCGTCGCTGAACGAAACCTCTTGGGGCGGCATCGAAGAGTTTCGATAGCCGGAGCTCATAAACGCGAGCTGCTTTGCGCCGGCATGGTGATCGGCCTGGAGCTTGAGCACGGCAATTGCGAGGGCGTCGCCTAGCTGGCTGGTTGAAGGTTCGAAGGTGGCGGCTGGGGCCACTGTCTCGATGAAGTTTGTCCGGGTCTCGCCGGCCAGAAACTCGTCGCTGCGCAGTGTCGAAACGAGGAAGTCGCGGTTGGTTGTGAGTCCGGCGACCACAAGGCGTTCGAGCACGAGCGCGAGTCGTTGCGCAGCCTCGACCCGTGTGGGGCCATGCACGATCACTTTGGCCAGCATCGGGTCGAACTCGACAGAGACGACCGACCCCTGCTCGATGCCAGAGTCGAAACGAGCGTCGATGTCGCGAGGCGGTTGCCAGGCCAACACCGTGCCCACTGCCGGTAAGAAGTTGTTGGCTGGGTCTTCGGCGTAGAGCCGGACTTCGATGGCGTGGCCATCGATGGCTAGGTCGTCTTGGCTGAACGACAGCGGATGCCCTTCTGCAATCCGGATCATCTCGCGTACCAGATCGAGTCCGGTGATCTCTTCGGTGACCGGGTGTTCAACCTGCAGGCGGGTATTGACCTCGAGGAACCAGAACTCACCGGCGGTGTCGTCGAACAGGAACTCAACCGTGCCGGCGGAGTAATACCCGAACGCCTCGACCGTCTTGACTCCAGCCGCCCCGATCCTTGCTCGCGTCTCTACGTCGAGGGCCGAGCTTGGGGCTTCTTCGATCACCTTCTGATGACGCCGTTGGATTGAACACTCTCGCTCGAAGCAGTGCAGGAGGTTGCCGTGTTGGTCACCCAACACCTGCACCTCGATGTGGCGAGGCGCCGGTAGGTACTTCTCGAGGAACACCGTGTCGTCGCCAAACGAGTTGGCCGCCTCGCGGCGGGCCCCGGCGATCGCATCGTCAAGCTCGGCCTCAGCCGCAACCACGCGCATGCCCTTGCCGCCACCGCCGGCGGCAGCCTTGATGAGCACTGGGTAGCCGATCTGGCCCGCTTCGGCCGCGGCGTTCGTGCTGTCTGTGATCTCGACCGACGGCAAGGTCGGCACGCCAGCCTCAACCATCATGCGCTTGGCGACGAGCTTGTCGCCCATGGCGGCAATGGCGTCTGGCGGTGGGCCGACCCATGCCATTCCGGCGTCGATCACCGATCGAGCGAAGTCGGCGTTTTCCGAGAGGAAGCCGTAGCCAGGATGAATCGCGTCGGCGCCAACCCGCTGTGCTGCGGCGAGCACCTTTGCCCCGTCGAGGTATGACTCAGCAGCACTTCGGCCGCCGAGGGCAACGGCGCGGTCGGCCTCATCGACAAACGGCGCGTCAGCGTCACCCTCTGAGTAGATGGCGATGGTCTCGATGCCCATGTCGCGAGCGGTTCTGAACACGCGGCGCGCGATCTCGCCTCGGTTCGCCACGAGAAGGCGGCGAATCGTCGTTGGTTGACTAGCGGAAGACACCGAAACCCTCCGCTCCCTTGACGTCGTTTGTATGGCAGACCGACAGTGACATGCCGATGATGTCTCGAGTATCCCTGGGGTCGATGATGCCGTCGTCTCCCACTCTGCCGCTGGCGTAGAGGGCGAGCGACTTGAGCTCGTGATAGTGCTCGACCGTTGCAGTGATTTCGGCGTCTGCTTCTTCGTCGAACTCGATGCCCTTGCGGGCGGCCTGCCCTCGACGCACCAACGACATCACGCCGGCGATCTGCTTCGGGCCCATGATGGCGATCTTGGCCGTGGGCCAGAGATAGGTGAAACGAGTGTTAAACCCTCGACCAGACATACCGTAGTTGCCGGCCCCGTAGCTGGACCCGATGATGATCGAGATGTGGGGCACCATCGAGTTCGAGACCGCATTGATCATGCGCG
Organism: uncultured Acidimicrobiales bacterium; assembly: GCA_938009905.1. Lineage (GTDB taxonomy): Bacteria > Actinomycetota > Acidimicrobiia > Acidimicrobiales > SZUA-35 > CALEWY01. The sequence goes on from CALLGK010000081.1 coordinate 5,733, forward strand.
AACCGTTCTTGACGATGCCACCGTGTTCAAAGTCTTTACCCACCATGTAGCCGGTGATGTTGTGCAAGAAGACCAGCGGAATGTCCTGCTGGTTGCACAACTGAATGAACTGGGCTGCCTTATTCGAACTCTCGGAGAACAGCGGACCGTTGTTGCCGAGGATGCCGACGGGGTAGCCGTGCACCGTGGCCCAGCCGCAGATCAGCGTTGTGCCGTAGCGGGCCTTGAACTCCTCAAACTCAGAGTCATCGACGATGCGAGCGATGACCTCCCGGATGTCGACGAAGGCATAGAGATCTCTGGGCATCAGCCCCAGCAGTTCCTCTTCGTCGTAGCGAGGTGGTTCGTAGTTGTCCTTGGGTCCGTAGCCCCGCTTGCGATGGTTGAGGTGAGCGACGACTTCTCGACAGATGCGGAGTGCATCGACCTCGTCCTCGGCCAAGTAATCGGCCAGCCCAGACGTTTCGGCGTGCATCTGTGCACCGCCAAGTGTCTCGTCGTCTGAGATCTCGCCGGTGGCCATCTGCACCAACGGTGGACCGCCGAGGAACACCTTCGACTTCTCCTTGATGAAGATGTTGTAGTCGCTCATGCCCGGTTGGTATGCGCCACCAGCCGTCGCCGCACCGACCACCACGGCGACGGACGGAATGCCCATCTTGGAGAGCTCGGTGACGTCGTAGAAGAGCCGACCGGACTCGCCGAAGTGGTCGAGCTGTTCCCGCATCTGCCGGTCGGGATCGCTGTCGCCGCGCAGGTCACCACCAGCGGACTCGACGAACTGAATGTAGGGCAGGCGGTTCTCCCGGCAGATCTGAATGGCCCGCATGATCTTCTTGCCGGCGAACGAGGTGAGGGCGCCGCCGAGCACGGTTGGATCGTTGCCCATGATCATGCACTCAACGCCCGACACCACACCGATGCCCATGACGAGCCCACCGCCAACGGTGTAGTTGGAGGTGTACGCGGCAAGGCTGCTGATCTCGTAGAACGGCGAGTCTGGATCGAGCAAGAGCTGGATGCGTTCGCGCACCGGCAGCTTGCCTCGGCTCCGCAGTCGCTCCATGGCCTTCGGGCCGCCGCCGGCGGCGGCTTCAGCGTTGAGCTCGTCGATGACGGCCAGCTGTTCGAGCATGTCATCGCGGTTCTTCTCGAAGTCTGGACTTCGAGTGTCGATCGTTGATCTGATCACTGCCACCGTCTTTGTTTAGACGATGTCTCCGGGGCCGGTCGATTCTCTTGCTGGGCCGTTCGGACCAGGCCCGCTTCACGACAACCCCCTTGGATTGGTGAAACTCGGTCAATCAAGGCCGCTGATTGTCAACTGGCAGTACCGATTCGTCGATGCACCCACGTGGCTCAGCAAACGAATCGATCGACACGATGACCCAACGCTCCGACGAGGGCACGGGCGTCCGCGAGAACACGAACCTTGGCGCTGGCCGGGCCCACTCGGTTTACGTGGTGTTGGTCGCCGTTGCAGTCGTCCTGGGATTGTTCGTTCTTGCTTCCCCATCGACCGGGTCGGACGATGGTCGTGCCATCGAGTCAGATCACGATGTGGCTGAAGTAGGCGAACAATCGTCTGGTGCGTCCTCAGAGGGCATCGACACCGACGTGCTCAACTCTGCAAGTGACGGAACCCAACCAGACCAGCTTGCTGCTCGATCAATCCCCGGCAACGAAGCGTTGAGCCTCTCCTCTCCTTCCGGCTCGCTGCCCAGTCCGTCCTTCAACGTCGGGTTGCCGACCGGGGAATGGCATCTCACGGAGAAAGACGAGTCGATCTTGTTGCGTGGCTACGAAGACGACGTGAGTCTGGATGTTGATCTGCCGCTTGGGTGGACGGTCAACGGTTCTGCCGAGCTCGCCATCAATCCGACGCCTTCTGGCACGATTCGGGAAGATGCAGCGTTCGTCGTTGAGGTTGACGGCTTGCCACGGACGACGTGGAGCAGTGGCGACGGCGACATTCTTCTTGATCTCGCGCCCGATCTCTTCGACGAGGCTTTCGAGATCCGGGTCGCCTCAACCACGCCAATTGTCGGAGACGTGGACTGTCTCGATCCTCGCCATGTCGCACGGTGGATCGACGTGGGGTCGCCAGTTATCCGTTTGCCGATCGCGGTTGACGAACTCGACGTCGCCCGCACTCTGATGGGGGTTGGGCGAGTATCGCAAGTCACCGGTGAGGCGATAACCGTCCAGTTGGCCGACCCTGAGTCACCTGCTCAACTCGAGGTTGCCGGTCACCTCGTGGCCGCCGTCTCTCAGCACGATCAACCTGCCGATTGGCGTCTCGTGGGCGGCGAAGCGGTCGTCGAGCCGGGTGCCGCCTTCCTTGTTTCAACAGGAGATCGCGACGGCACTGTTTCGGTCGTCGTCGAAGCTGGTCGGCCGATCGTTCGTCTCGATGGTCGTCCGGATGAGATCCTGGCGATTGCACGATCGCTTGCCGATACGAACTCGTTGTTGTTCTTTGACCGGCCTGAGGTGCGAGCGGATGAGCTGCCTGCGCAAGTCCCTGCTTCCTACGGTGAGGTGTACACCTTCAGCGGATCCGGATACGACGATCGGACGATTCGCGGGTTCGGTGAGAAGTCGTTGGTGTATCGGATCCACGTGCCTGCCGGCATTCCAGCGGATTCAGCTTCGGTCGCTCTGTTTGCCACCCACGCGCCGACGATGGCGAACTTCGAGGCCACGATTACCGTCAAGATCAACGGCTCGACTGAAGAAGTGGTAGCCATCGCAGACGCGGCAGGTGAGATCGATGTCTTGCATACGATCACACCGGCCGATCTGCGACCGGGACTCAACTTCGTCACGGTTGATGCTCAGCTCGGGTCGGAGAGCCCGAACACCTGCGAAGTCGGTTTGCCGGGATGGTTCACCGTCTCCAGTGCGTCCGGCGTTGGAGTACATCGCCCGGACCAACCGGTTCCGGTCGAGATTGGTGTCGAAGACGCCAGGTTCGCCCTGGCCGCCGACGTCGACTTTCGAGCGACTGACATCGTCGTGGCCGACTCGCCAGACGCACACGAAGTCGAAGTTGCGTTCGATGTGATTTCTGAGCTCGCCTATCGGTCGGAAGGCGGCTCACCTCGTCTGGTCACCGACTCCGGGGCCGACACCAACCGTCACTTGGTTGTGGTGGGAACCGACCCGGCTCGGCCCTTGCTCATCGACATCCCGTATCTCGACGGATCATCGAGTGTCGGCGTCGTGTCCGCTGTTGCCTCGCCGTACGCCGACGGGCGAGTCTTCTTGGCGTTTGCAAGCAGAACTGACGAAGGTCTGGCTCGGGCTGTAGACGCTGGACTCTCGTCAGAGATGAACGGCGTCGCAACGCACTATGCCCTCGTAAGCGACATCGGCACGCGTCCCATCGATTCGGACGTCATAGAGCATTTCAACGACCCGTCGGATGCTCCACCCTCCGGCCTCGCGTTCGGCGACGAAGGTCGCATTGTCGGACCAGCAGCCGATGAATACGAAGACTGGATCGTGTCGCAAGCCGACCGCATCGAGGCCGCAAGGGCTCCTGAGACATCGCAACGGCGAGCGATTGCCCTTGGCATTGGTCTCGTTGTCATGTCGCTCGCATCGGTGTGGTGGTTGCGTCAGCTCCGTTCCAACGATGACGTCGAGGCCGGGCACTAGCACCGTGCTCGAGCTCGTGATCGCTGCTGGTGCCTGTGCGCTGCCGACGCTGCGTTGGTACTCAGCAACGAAGAAGCACCGGAACACGGTTGACGCTCTCGACGTGCGAATTCATGTCAACGGCATCCGAGGCAAATCATCAGTGTCGCGGCTCGTCGCCGGTGTTCTGCGAGCGGCCAACTACACGCCAATTGCGAAAACGACCGGCTCGGCTGCTGTTGTCATCGATCGGCACGGCGTTGATCACCCGATTGTTCGCTCAGGTCCCGCGACCATCCTCGAACAACTGGAGATCGTTGATGAGTGGGTTCTGGACGATGTCGATGCGTTGGTCATCGAATGTATGGCCATCAACCCCGCGTATCAGAACGTTTGCGAAACGCAGATTGTGAGGTCCGACATTGGCTGCCTCACGAATGTTCGAGAAGATCACCAAGACGTGATGGGAGAAACTCTGCCCGAGATCGCACGTTCATTGTTGAACACATGCCCGAGCAATGGCGTGCTCATCACCTCAGAACAAAACCCGGAGATTCTCGGCATCATCAAGCGAGAAGTCGAGAAGAAGAACTCCAAGCTCATCGTTACCGATCCTTCGACTGTAGAACTAGACGACATGCGTGGTTTCAGCTACATCGAGTTCGAAGAGAATGTCTCGATTGGCCTCGAGGTGGCCCGTCAGCTCGACATTCCGAGGAACGTCGCGCTGCGAGGCATGTGGTCAGCCGAACCAGACCCCGGCGTGCTGCGTATCGAGAATGCAAGAGTGCGAGACGTCGATGTGACGTGGGCCAACATGTTTGCCGTCAACGATCGTGAATCGACGATTTTCGTGATGGATCGAGTTCTCCGCTTCTCCAAAGAATCAACGGTGACGATCGGAATCCTCAATAATCGGCTGGATCGCCAGCAGCGAGCGTTGCAGTTTGCGGATATCGCAGCCCGCGATCTCGATTTGGATATCCTCGTGACCTTTGGGGCATACGAGCGAGTTGTCACTGACCGTTTGTTGGCCAATGGGTTCCCCCAAGACCGGATTCTGAACCTCGGCGATGAGCGTGGGGTGTCGTGGGAGCAAATCGTCAAGGAGATGATTCTCGATCGCGGCACCGACCACGTACTGATCGCCGGACTCGTGAACATCCACACGCATCAGGCTGAGCAATTGATGGAGTTCTTCGACGAGGCCGAGACATCCGAAGTCTTTCTTCACGAACAGGACGCCTGAGATGGTTGATCTGTTCGACGTTGATCTGCTGCGTATGACTTTTGTGATCGGGATCGTCGTGAGTGTTCTCATGTACGAAAAGACACACCTGACCACGGGAAGTCTCGTTGTACCTGGCTACATCGGTGCTCAGCTTCTCAATCCGGTCGCTCTTCTCGCGACGGCCATAAACGCCGGCCTGACGTTCTTGCTTGTATCAAGAGTGCTCCCGCGGTTCGTTGCGGTGTACGGGCGAGCGAGATTCACCGCGAACATCGTCACGGCGGTGGTTCTGAACCTGTTGCTTGGCTCTGTCTTGGCATCCGTCGCAGGTCCAAGCCTCCCGGTGCTTGACACCATCGGTTACGTTGTGCCGGCGCTGATCGCGTACGACATGAATCGTCAGGGGCCGGGAAAGACAGCGGGCGCTGTCGTGTTGGCTGGAGCCATCGCCGCCATTCCAGCGCTGCTCATCGTTCTCATTTCGCCCAGTTCGGTTGACCCGATTTTGCCTGGCAAGAGCGGGCTCCTCGAGGTCGGCGGAGTGTGGTTCCCGATTGTTGCACTCATCAGTACGGGAGTGTCGACAACACTTCAGTCGAATCGGGGGATGCGTTCTGGTGGGTTTGTCGGGGCCATGTATCTCGGCCTCGCTGCAACCAGGCCAGCACAGTTACTTTTCTTTGCCGGCGCGGCGCTGATCACGTATGTGATTGTGAAACACGGATTGAAGCGCGTGATGATCTCCTTTGGTCGTCGGAAGTTCGCATCGATGCTGATGATCGGATCGACGTTGTCCTGGGTTCTGCTCGATCTTGTGGAAGCGATCGCTCCCGGCTGGCTCGGGATCGTGGATCTGCCACTCGCCGCTCTGTTCGTTCCTGCGTTGTTGGCCAACGACATAGAAAGGACCTCGCCCAGCGACGTGTTCGTTGGCGCGTATCTTGCAGGGGCGTCAACACTTTCTCTGACGGTGATTCTCACGTCGGTCATCGACCAACTCCCAATGCCGTGGTGGGCTTTGCCGCTCGGGTTGTTCTCGACGCTCGTCATCTTGTGGCCATCGATAGCGTCACGCCTGCCGGCGTCGGTTGCTTCCCGTGAAGTCGTTCTGAGCAGGTAGTTCCAGGCTCGAACCCGTCGTCGAGAGTTCCGCCGAGATGTTTCCGGCCTTGCTGTATCGATCAGCGTTTCGCTCAAACTGAATGTTCTCAGGTCGACGTCCAGCAAGGGCGACTCCGATGGCCACACACAACATGGCCGCTGATGCCGACACGGCCATGGCCAGGATCGCCCAGTTTTCAGCGGTGCCAAGGGTGGTGCCGTTTCTGAGTTGCACCCCTCGAAAGCTGGTGGTGGCCCAAACGAAAGCGGGCACGGTGGCGATGTGTGTCATGAACCAAACGATCGTGGTTTGTGGGCGAGTCGACCATCAGGGATTCCCCTCAGGGCCGTCAGGGTTTGCACTGACAACACATGTCCGGCTCGGCGACGTTTTCTTTCACAGCGGTCGAAACCCTGTACGTCGATACCTGCGTGGAGGGTCCGGACCGGACGACGGTGCGTCGGTTGTTGGCCAGCTGGAACTCGAAGGCTTTTCGTCCCGTTGTCGTGCCGTCTAGGGTCGTCGGCGTGAAGATCACCCCGGTTTCCGTGCATGTTGGCGCCGAAGTGTCAGACGTCGACCTTCGAGCGCTGACCGCTGAACAGGCTGCCGAACTCGCGGCGGCCTGGGGCGAGTACGGCGTGCTGTTCTTTCGCGACCAAGAGCTCGAACCAGACGATCACATCGTCTTTGCCGAGCACTTCGGGTCGATCGACGTCAACAAGTTCTTCCAGAAGGTCGAGAGCCACCCCCAAATCGCTCAGGTTCTGAAAGAGCCAGATCAGAAGCGCAACATCGGAAGCGCGTGGCACACCGATCACTCCTACGACGCCGAGCCGGCCCGAGGTTCGATTCTCGTCGCTCGAGAGGTTCCGCCCACCGGCGGTGACACGCTCTTCTTGAGCGTTGCGGCCGCCTACGACGCGCTGTCTGACGGACTCAAGACCACGTTGCTCAGCTTGCGGGCCCGGCATTCCAACGAACACGTTTTCGGGAAGACGTCCGAGCACCCCAAGCAGCTAAACGGTCGGTTCGAGAACCCTGAGTTGACGGGCGGTGCCGAGCATCCCGTCGTCATCAAACACCCAGTGAGCGGTCGTCCCTGCCTGTATGTCAATCGTGGGTTTACGACCAACTTCGTCGGCTGGACCGAAGAAGAGTCGGCACCATTGCTTGAGTATCTGTATGAGCACACGGCCCAGCCTGAGTTCACCTATCGCTTCTCGTGGGAGGAAGGCTCGATCGCGATGTGGGATAATCGAAGCACCTGGCATTTTGCCGAGAACGACTACCACGGTCACCGTCGGCTCATGCACCGCATCACGGTGGCAGGCGAAGCGCTCGCCTCGGCCTAGTTGAGATCGCTCGGCTGAGCGGCCAATCCCTGTACGACCATCTCCGCGTAGGCCGTGCCGATGGTTTCGGCGTCTTCGGTCGACCGGTCAGGCGCAAACCAGCGGTTGGTCCAGCCGACCATGCCGATGATGCCGAAGGCCAACACACGGGCTGATGCCAGCGGTCGAATGGTGCCATCGTCAAGACCCTCCTGCACCACTGCGGTTACCGCGACGTCGTAGCGACGGTTCACGCTGCGCATGTACTCAGACCAAACAGTTCGCTCATCACCTACGTCTGCAAGGTTCTCTCGTACGTACACATACAGCAGCGGATAGTGCTCGCCATAGGAATTCATCAGCCCGGTGATGAGCTGCCGCAGCTTCGCCAACGGTGCGATGTCGCTCGCCCTGACCTCTTCCGCAAACGCAACATCTGCCTCGGCGAGCTCTCGCACGACCGCGTCGAAGATCTCCTGCTTGTTGGTGAAGTAGTAGTACAGCGTTGCCCGGTCGAGCTTGAGTCCCTGAGCGATATCGCTGATGGTCGTGTCGGCGTAGCCCTTCTCATAGAAGACGCTTCCGGCTGCGATTGCGATCTCGCGGCGACGCTGCAGATAGGCCTCAGATCCCTTTGACTGGGCGACGTCGCGCCGGCGGCCGATGGCGCTGCCGTCGTGGTTACCTGCAGTTGGCGGGCTCACCATGGAGCGGTGGAGAATCCGCCGTCGACCGCGATGATTTGGCCTGTGATGTAGCTGCTGGCTCGAGATGACAAGAAGATCGAGATTCCTGCCATGTCATCTGGCTGACCGATGCGTCCCATGGGGTTGGCTGCTTCGTAGTCGCTCTGACGCTCGCCCAGTTCGACAGCCATCATCTTGGACGGGAAGGGTCCGGGAGCAATGCCATTCACCGTGATCTGTTCCGAGGCGAGGCGCTGGGCCAGGATCCGGGTGAGGTGATGGTTGGCGGCCTTGCTTGTTGTGTATGCGTAGTTCTCAACTTGCGGGGTGCGGTCGCCCTCGATCGATCCGATGTTGATGACCCTCGCTGGGTCGTCGCTTGATGCTGCGGCGCGAAGGAGTGGAAGACAAGCCACCGTGAGGTTGAAGGGAGCCTTCACGTTGAGACCCAACACCTTGTCCCACGCGCTGTCCGGATAGTCCTCAAGCGGAGCTGCCCAGCCGGTGCCAGCGTTGTTGACGAGAATGTCGAGCTGATGGGTCCGCGTCTCGAGCTCTGCCACCAGGGAAGCGATGGCCTCCGGGTTCGAGACATCAGATGGGAGCGCTTCGCACGAGCCGAAGGCGGCAAGTTCGGCAGCCGCGGCATCGCACACGTCAGCTTTGCGAGACGAGACGTATACCTTCGCTCCCGCCTGAACGAGACCGCGCGAAATCATCAAACCGATGCCCTGGGATCCGCCGGTCACAAGCGCGGTCTTGCCGGCGAGTGAGAACAGGTCGAGTGTCATAGATCCCCCGGTCTCGTTGTCATCGATTCACCGACAACGTCATTGGCCCACAGACATCCCACCATCGATGACAATGTTGCTGCCCGTCATCCATGTGGTCTGGTCGCTTGCAAGATACACGTAGGCGGCAGCGATCTCGTCTGCCTCGCCGAAGCGTCCGAGCGGGTGGCGATCAAGAACGCTGTCCATCGCTCCGGGCGGAACTTCGTCGTGCAGGCTCGTGATGAACGTGCCTGGCGACACGCAGTTCACTCTGATGTTGTCTCGTGCGTACTCAGACGCGGCGATCTTGGTGAGCTGAATGATGGCTGCTTTGCTGGTTCCGTAGGGGCTGTTGTGCGTCCAATTGGTGAAGCCGGCAACACTTGCGGTGTTGATCACCGAGCCACCGTCGGCCCCCCTCATCGCAATGATCGATGCCTTCATCGTGTTGAAGATACCCATCACATTGATGTCGAGGACCTTGCGAAAGTCAGCCGGATCAACGTTGTGAATGCGAGCGCTCGTGGCCAGGATCCCGGCGTTGTTGACGGAAACGTCGATGCCGCCAAGTTCGGTCGCCAAGGTGTCGTAGGTGTGCAGGACCGCATCGTGATCGGTGACGTCGACAACGTGTTCGCGCACGTTGACCGACGAACTGCTGTTGGCCCGTAGCCGAGCCGCAACCTCGCCCAACCCGTCAGCGTCGCGGTCGACGAGAGATAGAGCCTCTGCTCCTTCGGCTGCGAAGCGCGCTGCGATTGCGCCGCCGAGCGCCCCGGCGGCGCCGGTGATCACCACACGTTTCCCGGCCAGCGCTCCGGTCATCGTCCTGTCCCCGGCGGTCCAGCAAAGGCCTGCGCGATGCCTAGCCATTCGGTTGCAACAGCGCCACTCGCTTCGAGGTCGGCGTCCGCGGCATTGAGCCGTTGGGTCACAACCAGAGCGAGGTCGAACGCTGCGCCGCGCACCACATCAGTGGCGGTGGCTGGCCCCATGCTCCACGTCTCGCCAGAAGGCGCAGTCACTTCGAGACGCACCGGACGGTCGGGAAGTTCCAGACCGTGTGCTTGATAGGCGTTGGGGAGGGCCTGGAGACCCAAGAAAACCACGTGGCGGACCCGGTCGGTCTGGGGCTTGTCGTGACCGAGCGCATCGAACACATCGAAGCCGTGGGCCCACGTCTCCATGAATCGGGCGGTCAGCTTGGACGCAAGACTCATCTCGGGCCCATACCAGGGCATACGGTCTTTCGGATTGCGACCGGCAAACGCATCAAGCATGGTGGTGCGCCCGTTGGTGAACCATGCGAGTAGGTCGGCGCTGCTCATGTCGTGAGCATCAACGATCACCTGATCGACCATGGCCTGGATCGCTTCCATCCCCTCGGGTCTCTCGGACAGGAACTCTTCGGGTGACGTGAGCGCTCGCACGGTCGCATCGTCGTTCCAAGCCAGATGGCTGACCTGGTCTTTGACGCGCCAAGGTTCTGACGCCGTCATGGTGTGCCACGCCGGTTCGTCGAGCCCCGCCAACAACTGGATCAGCTCGTCGCTTTCGGCTTGGAGGTCAGTGCACAGGTCATCGAGAAGGCTCATGAGATCCCTTGATCGTCTCCGCTGAGCCATCTTTGTTGACGCCGTTTGACGCCGTCAACAATAGTGTTGACATGTCAGAGTTCGTCCGAGCGGAACGCCACGACAAGACTCTGGTCATCACTATTGACCGGGCCGAGGTCAAGA
>CALLGK010000082.1 GCA_938009905.1 uncultured Acidimicrobiales bacterium
TCTAGAGCTGCTCGTCTGGGTCGAGCAGACCGGCAGGAATCTCGACGTTGACAACCGAATCGTCATGGCTCACGTAAAAGACGAGCGGCACGAGCCGATCGCCTGAGAGCTCAAGGAGATCTGACGCTGGGTTGTCGATGAGCGACAGAATCTCGCCATGGTCGACGCCGTGCTGGTCGACCAAGCTCTTGCCAATAACTTCGTGGGCAAAGACGGCGTCTGGGTCGTCGAGTTGATCAGATTCCAGCTCGTCTGCCGTTAGCGCAAGCCCTTGCAACGCCTCTGCCTCTTCTCGGGTGGACACTCCCACGAAGCTGACGAGCCAGTTGTTCTTGTGGGGAGCGGCCTTGGCGATTTCGAGCACTCGCTGATCGTCGCCTGCAAAAAGCAACGCACCGGGAGCTGTGCGCTCGCCGGTGCGATCCGTTGTAAGAACCATGATGACCTGGCCTTTAAGGCCATGGGCTTTGGTAACTCGACCGACCTCGAGGGTCACTCGACGAACTCGACCTCGGTGCTGACGCCGTCTTTGGCACCGGCAGCGCCCACAACGGTGCGAATGGCGGATGCCACTCGACCGCGGCGGCCAATGACCCGGCCCATGTCGTCTTTGTTGACGCTCACGTCGAAACGAACAGCGTCGTCACCGGTTGAGGAAGCCTCGATGGAGACGTCGTCTGGCGATGCAACAACGGACTGGCACAGGTGCAAGAGCACGGCCTCTGCGGTTGGTGCCATCGCGTCGCTCATTCGGATGCCTCAGCGTCGTCGGCAGCAGCCTCTTCGGCCGGAGCTTCAGCGGCAGCTTCCTCAGCTGCGGGCGCCTCTTCTTCGGCGGGAGCTTCAGCAGGGGCTTCCTCGGCAGGAGCCTCAGCGGCCGGTGCGGGTGCCTCTTCAGCCTTTGGCTTCGTGGCTGCCTTTGGTGGCGGCGGGTCAGCCGGCGTTGGCGGGTTGGCTTCGACCTCTTCTGGAGTCTTGCCGGCCTTGAAGGCGTCCCAGCCACCGGAGACCTGGAGAAGCTTCTGGACACGCTCGGACGGCTGGGCTCCGTTGCGAAGCCACTTCACCGCCTTGGCGTTGTCGATCTCGATGACCGACGGTTCCAGGCGTGGGTTGTAGGTACCCACGATCTCGATGAACCGGCCGTCGCGTGGTGAGCGCGAATCAGCGGCCACTACTCGATAGATCGGTTGCTTTTTCTTGCCCATCCTCATCAGACGGAGACGTACTGCCACGACTTCTCACTTTGTTCGGTACGGGGCCCGTGCACGGGTGGCAGGGGCATGTCGAGCGACCCTTGAGGCTACCTCTGCGAGAGCAGAGACCAACCAGGGTCATTAGAGGTTCGTTGGGAGCTCTTAGCTGAGCTCGTCGAGCTGGTTCGCCAACTCTTCAAAATCCGCATCATCGAGGCGATCGAGGCCCGGAAGCATGAGCGGTGCCTTGCGCTTCTTGGTGCCCTTTTCGGTGACGCGAGCGGTGGACTTCGGCGTCACTCTGCCGCCGCCCTTCCCCTTCTTGCCTTTGCCCTTCTTGTTCTTGCGGGCCTTCTTGGTGCCCATGCCGCCCATCTTCTTCATCATCTTCTGCATTTCAGAGAACTGCTTGATGAGCATGGACACCTGGCTCGGATTCGTTCCCGAGCCCTTGGCAATTCGGCTTCGACGTGACGCATCGACGATCTCGGGCTTGGCCCGCTCTTCGGTGGTCATCGACTTGATGATGGCTTCGACCCGTCCGAGCTCGCCGTCATCGACCTCGACGTCGCGCATCTCTTTGGGAAGACCGGGCAGCATCTTGACGAGGCCACCGAGCGGACCCATCTTCTTCAGCTGCTGCATCTGCTCGAGGAAGTCGTCGAGCGTGAAGCTTCCGTCCATCAGCGCTTGCGCTGCGGCCTCGGCTTCGTCTTGTTCGAAGGTCTGCTCGGCCTTCTCGATCAGGGTGAGCATGTCGCCCATACCGAGAATTCGGCTCGCCATGCGATCGGGGTGGAAGAGCTCGAACTCGTCGAGCTTCTCGCCGGTTGCCGCAAAGGCGATCGGCTTTCCGACGATCTCTTTCACCGACAGGGCGGCGCCGCCTCGGGCGTCGCCGTCGAGCTTGGTGAGAATGACGCCGTCGAGTTCAAGCTTTTCGTTGAACGACTCGGCAACGGTCACAGCGTCTTGGCCCGTCATGGCGTCGACAACAAGGAAGGAGTAGTCGGGATCAACGGCGAGCGAGATCTGCCGGACCTGCTCCATCAACTCTTCGTCGATGGCCAAACGACCGGCGGTGTCGACAATGACCACATCGCGACCGGTGTTTTGCGCCTCTTCGATGGCCTTGCCGGCAACGGTGACCGGATCGCTTGCCTCGGAGAACACCGGCACGTCGACCTGGCGCCCAAGGGTGCGGAGCTGTTCAACGGCGGCGGGCCGCTGAAGGTCGGCACCAACGAGCAGCGGGTTGCGGCCCTGGCTCTTGAACCACTTCGCGAGCTTGCCGGACGTGGTCGTCTTACCTGAACCCTGAAGGCCCGCCATCAAGACAACGGTTGGCGGCTTCTGGTTGTAGGTGATCGAGATGGTCTCGCCACCGAGGCTCTCGATGAGCTCTTCGTTGACGATCTTGACGACTTGCTGGGCCGGGTTGAGGGCCTTGTGCACCTCTTCGCCGAGGGCCCGCTCCTTGATGCGGTTTCGGAGGCTCTTGACGACGGTGATGTTGACGTCGGCCTCGAGCAGGGCGACGCGGATCTCTTTGAGCGCCTCGTCGACGTCGGCCTCAGTGAGAACGCCCTTGTTGCGGAGGCGGCTGAAGATGCCGTCGAACTTGTCGGTAAGTGTGTCGAACATGCAGGGCTGATCCTATCGCTCCGCACGTCGACCGGCCGCGAGCCACTGGGTGACAACCGACGACACCCGAGGCCAAACGATGAACACCCAAAACTGGGGCGTCACCATGAGCAGCGATTAGTGTCGGGCCGTGGACTGGAAGGTACGGGCCCTACGAGCCGCAGAGCTCGATGTCCCAGAAGACACCTTGCAGCCGTTGGCCGATATCGGCCATGAACAGACCCTTGAGCGGCACGACTATCTGTTCCACAAGGGCGACCCATCGAACGCGCTCTACGTATTGGCCGAGGGCGTTCTGCAGGCGGTGTCGACGAGCTACGAAGGCCAAGACCTGGTCTTCGGCGAGTTCGGACCTGGCAAGGTCATCGGTGAACTCACCGTGCTGGATGGGGCGCCACGATCCGCATCGATTCGAGCCGTTGCGTCAGCAACACTTCTGGCCATCGATCGTGGCGCGTTTCTCGAACTCGCTCAGAAGGACTCCGGTCTTGCCCTGGGGCTCGCAGCACTGTGTGCCAAGCGGGCCAAGCGACTGTCGACGTGGGCCGAAGGTGCATCGTTCGCTGACACGATTGGCCGGCTTGCCGTGTTGCTGGTTGGCATGGCCGAGGCACAAGAAGGAGCCGACGCAACAGACACCACTCGGCCGCTGAAGTTCAAGGTGACGCAACAGACCCTGGCCGATCAGCTCGGCATCACCCGAGAGTCGGCCAACAAAGCGCTTCGATCGCTTGAGGAGGAAGGGCTTGTGTCGCTCGGGCGAGGTTCGCTGACGATTCTCGATCTCGATGAGTTGCAGTGGCGAGGGCCGGCCTAGTGGTGAGCACTGACGTCTCCGCCCCTGCTGCGGCAACGCCGTGGGAGTCGGAGGACATTCAGCTCGCTCGTGTTCGCCAGTTCGTGGTGAGCGACATCGTTGCCGCCATCGGTGGCCTCGTCATGCTGGCCGTCTTCTGGTTCGTCTGGCAGCCCGACTGGATTTGGGTGGTCGCGGCGCCCGTCTTGTTCAGCTTGAGCGTGCTGACCTACTCGCTTCACATGCTGAGGCAACGACGGTTGTCAGCCGCCGTGGTCGCGGTCGCTGCCAGCTTCTGGTTGGTCATGCCTGCCATCACGTTTGTGTTGCCGCCATCGTTTGGTGCCTGCGCGTTGGCCACGATCTGGCCCGTGCTGTTAGCGACGCCCTATGTCGATCGCGCCACGTTGCGTTTCCTTGCCTACGTCACGTTTCCGGTGTCGTTGCTGTCGCTCGCCTTCTCGCTCCGCGGCGATCCGTTCGGTGTAGAAGAAACGCTTGGCACCACGGTGATGAACCTCTGCTTGGTGGGGATCGGCATCACGTTTGCCCTCCTCACGCTCATCATGATTTGGGCCTACAACAGCCGGTTGCAAGACACACTCGCCGGACTTCACGAGAGCAACGCTCGGTTGGCGGCCAACGAGCGCCAGCTCGAAGAGAAGGTCGCAGCCAGAACCGACGAGCTCGAATCAGCTTCCGCGTATCTTCGAGCGGTCATCGAGAACCTTCCGCAGGGGCTCGTCACACTGAATGGCGACGGTGTCGTGTTGGAGCGCAATGCCGCATTCGTTGACCAGTTCGCACTCGATGCCACCGAGATCAGCCTGTCCGAGTTTCCCGAGCCGCTCCAAGAACTAGTGGCCGGCCTGAGTTCGCCGGCCACCAACGCCGCAGAGCCAACGAGCGAAGAGCCCACATTCGTGTCGCTCACGCGAGACCGAGTCGGCAAAGCAAGCGGAACCCGGATCACCGTCGCCGGGGGTGGCACACAAGACAACATCGGGGCCGTGGTCTTGGTCGACGATGTGACCGCGGAACGCCAGATCGATCGGATGAAAACCGACTTCATCTCGACGGTCTCGCACGAACTGCGAACGCCACTCACCTCCGTTCTCGGGTTTGCCCGAATCATTCAACGGCGCCTCGACGAGCGAGTGTTTCCAAACGTCGACACGAACCAGCGCGGCGTTGAACGGGCCATGCGCCAGGTCGAAAGCAACCTCGACATCATTCTCGACGAGGGTGGTCGCCTCACGAATCTGATCAACGACGTGCTCGACATTTCGAAGATGGAAGCACGCCATGTCGAGTGGGCCTTTGAGCCGACGTCACTCACTGATGTCGTGGACCAAGCGGTATCTGCAACCGACGCTCTCTTCGCCGACAGCCCGGTCTCCGTAGTTGTCGACCTCGATCCTGATCTGCCGCTGGTCTCTGGCGATCGGGAACGGTTGGTGCAGGTCGTCATCAACTTGCTGTCGAACGCTCACAAGTTCACCGAGTCTGGTCACGTCGCCATCAGCACCTCACGGGCGATGGCCTCCGACAACGCAACCGCCTCCGACGTGGTCCTGTCTGTGAGCGACACCGGTATCGGTGTGGCAGAAGCCGATCTGCCGCTGCTCTTTGAACGATTCAGACAGGTGGGCGACAGCCTGACCGATCGTCCAGCGGGAACCGGGCTCGGGCTGCCGATCTGCCGAGAGATCATCGATGCACATGGTGGGACGATCGACGCATCGAGCCAGCTGGGCGTTGGCACCACGTTCACGGTCAGGCTCCCATCGGTCGAAGCCGCCGGACGCGTCGAGACGTCCCACCGATTCTCGGCCGGTCGCAATAGCGACGACGATGCCTCAAAGCTGCTCGAACTCTTCTCCCAGCAGCCGCTCGTTGCCGACGAGCGACCGCGGGCGATCGATCCTGAAAACGATGGTCGACCGCACGTGCTTGTCGTCGACGACGATGAAGGAATCCGCCGCCTTCTGCGCGACATCTTTCAGACCGAGGGATACCGGGTCTCGGAGGCAACGAGCGGAGAAGCCGCCGTGCATCTCGCCAGCAACGAGCGGCCAGATCTCATCACGCTCGATGTCTTGATGCCCGGCATGTCTGGCATCGATACGGCGATCGCATTGCGCACATCCGCCAGCACCGCAACCGTTCCGCTTGTCTTCATCTCGGTCCTCGATCGAATCCCCGGCCCGTCGCTTGGGGTCGAGGCACACGTGACGAAACCAATCGACACCGATCAACTGCTCACACTCGCGGCCAAGCTGGTGACCCGCGCCAAGCCCTCGAGCGAAGATGTCGTGGTCGTCAACGCATCCGCCGCCGTGCTCACAACGATCGTCGATGGACTTGAGCGCTTTGGGTATGAACGGGCCGACGGAGCAGCGACACTGCACGGGTCGAGTGCATCGCCAGATGGTGTGCGACTCGTCATCGCCAACTCGTCCACCGACGCGGGATATCCGGAGATCAACCGCTGGGTCTTCCGCCGCGGTAATGACGAGCTTGTCGTGATCGCGTTCGAGACAGAGAACAAATCAAAGCACAACCGAGCCGAGGAACTACACGAGTGACCACGACCGCACGAACCGTTCTCATCATTGACGACGAGATTCACATCAGGGCCCTTCTGGAGCAGACACTGGAAGACCTACTCGACGATGGTGTCGAGATTGAACTCGCTGAGGATGGACAAGCCGGACTCGATGCGGTGCGTGAACTGAAACCCGACCTCGTGTTCCTCGACGCGATGATGCCGAAGATGAACGGCTACGACGTCTGCCAACAGGTCAAGTCCGACCCGGCGACGGCGTCGACCTACGTCGTGATGCTCACGGCCAAGGGGCAGGAGATCGACCGCATCAAGGGTGAGGAAGCTGGGGCCGACATCTACTCGACCAAGCCATTCGACCCCGACGAGATCCTTGAGCTTGCCCGGCAGGTGTTGGGCCTCGAGTAGTCAGCTTGCTGGTTCCTGGACGACCAAGGAATGCACGGCCCACGAACCAGGGATGCCTTTGAACTCAGCGTCGCGAGACCACTCGAACTGATGGTCGCCACCGTCGAGCAATTGTGCGGTGACTCCCGACGCCAACAGCTGCCCCTCGGCTGCGTTGCTCATAATGCGAGCTGCGATATTCACGGTGATTCCTGACAGGCCGGCGCCGCGTTGTTGAGCCTCACCGACATGGACGCCGGCCCGGGCCGCAAGGCCGAGCTCCTGGACCATGGCGAGATGATTCCGTCCACACTCGACGGCCTTCGATGGCGTATCGAACCAGGCGAAGAACCCATCGCCGGCGAAGTCAACCAACGTGCCGCCGTGGGCATCGATCAATGCGGCCGACTTGCGATTGTGGGTCTCGATGAGGCGAGCCCAGTTCTCGTCACCGATTGCGCTCTGCGACCTTGTGGAGTCGACGAGGTCGGTAAACAGGATCGAGGCCAAGACGGTCGTGCTGATGAGATCAAGCTCGTTCTGGAGTTGCTCGACCGTGGCTTCGAGATCCTCAGAACGGCTCCGAGCTCGTTCGAGCTCGCGCTGGTTAGCTACCGCGCGGCCAATTGATGAGGCGGCGATCACGCTCAACGTGCTGAGCAAGTCTGCGTCTGTTGCTGTGAACTCGGCATCTCGAACGACTTGCAAGTGGCCGAAGCGACGCTCAGAGCCGATGAGTGGCGCCAAGAGAACACACCGGTCGTCGTCATTCATGATGACGGTTTCACCGGGCCTTACTGTTCGGTCGAACCCCCCCTTTGGCGCACCGCTCGCGGCCAAGACTCGACCACCGTCATCCACGAAGGCAACAGATGCGTCTGGCATCGCGCGGGCGATCGCGTCAGCCACCATGTCGGCAACGACTTCTGGCTCGCTGGTTTCGGACAGGAGCTCAGCCAAGCCGACCATCACCCGCTGTCGGCGGTAGAGCTGGAGAACCTCAGCACCGGTCGCTCGCCCAAGGTTTGCTTCCGAAGCGATCGCCTCGATGCAGGGGGCGGCGATGAACGCAGCAGGTCCGACGACCGAGCCAATGACATGTGACTCAACGTTGATTGAGACGTCTTTGGCTTCGCCGGCTCCGTTGCTCCTGCCACACTCGAGAACCGTCGAGCCATCGGCGTCGACGACCCTGAGCCAGGTGTTGTTCGCATCGCAAAAACGCTGCAGCGCCACGACCATCGGGTCGTGGCGCCGGAGCAATCGAGAGAGCCTTACTGGCTTGTGCATCTCGACCATTCTTTCATGAGAGCAGGCTGTGCCCTCCATCTCAGTGGCCCGACCCGCCTTCCCGGGCGAACAGTTCAGCGCACAGCAAGTCGACAGGACCGAGCGAGTGGTCGTCGCTGTAGCAGCCGTCGACCAGCACATCGGTCGGAATCTGGGTGAGGCTGTTGCCGAGTCCGTAGTTGGTGGCGCCGGTGAAGCCAAGCACGGTGAGCAGTTCGCAGGCCTCGGGGTTTGCGTTGTAGACGCAATCGGCTTGAGCGGTGGCGAGGTCATCTGCTGAGAGCGTCGAGAAGACCTGTTCGATTGAACCGTCACTGCGTCGGCTGACCTCGGCGCACGGCGAGTCGAGGATGATGACGCAGTCGATGTGCACGTCGCCATCGTCAACCCAACCGTTGTTGCTGATCTCTTCGCCGTGGAAGTCAGGGACGGGGATGTCGTTGCGGAGGTAGCTGGAGTGCGACCAGCCACTCATCTGAAGGTCGTGGTCCCAGACAGCCCACCACACACCATTGCCGGGGACACGGACGCATCCGTGGTTGTCGGCGTAGATGTCAAACTCGATGAAGTCGCCCTGCTTGATGCTGCTGAAGGCAGCGTGTGATGTGCCAGGACCTCGGCGGATGTTGAGGTCGGCTGTGGCTTCCACGTAAGTGGTGGTGGGAAATTCTGCAGCGGTGCACGCAACGAGCTGTACCGGCTTGACTGCTGGCTTCGTCGTCGGTGTTGCACCGGGAACGGTGACTCGCTCGACCTCATTGCCATTGTCGTTGCCGTCGACGTCCGGCGGGAGCGTTTGGATTCGCTCGCCCACCAGGACGGTGGTGCCCGGAGCAGCAGCCTCTGGGGCTGGCGTGCCGAGCGAGCAAGCGGCAAGGCCGACGGCGAGGCCGAGTCCCAGGGTGAGGTACTTGGCGGCAGTGATGATCTTGTTGGTGTTGGTCTGGTTGAGGGCGGTTGCTGCGTTCGTGTTCTTGGTGGTGATCATTGGATCGTTCCTTCGTTCGTTGTTGGTTGGTTGATGTCGTTGTTGACATCTCCCACCCTGAACGAGGGCCAGCGATCGCTCTGTGAATCGCTTCACACAACGAAGATTTTCTTTCGGGAGCTACTCCAGTTCGAACTCAACCCGCACCGAACTGGCACCGATTTGTGCGCACGCCGTACGGATTCCGCACCAGTTCGAGTCAACCCGGAGCCCGCTCCTCGAACTGGCACCGATTTGCGCGCACGCCGTACCGATTCCGCGCCAATTCGCGACTCGGCTTGTGATCTTCAGCCCACCGACTCGAGCCAGGCCTGATGAAAGGCCGCGAGCTTCTCGGGGTTGCGCACCGCGAACGAGCCCGTCAGCTTGCCGTCAACCCAGTTGGACACGTGGAGCAAATAGGGCTCGCCGTGCACGGTTGCGTAAAGCGCTGACTGGCCGTTTGCCCGCACCTCGTGGAACTCCATGCCTGGTTCAACTCGCTTGGCCAGTCCGACGAAGAACCTGGCAACACGTCCCGGGCCAACCACGGGTGCACGGGCGGCACGGTGGTGTGGTCCCCCGTCGGAGAGATGCACGACATCCTCCGCGAGGTACGACTCAAGCGTTTCGAGATCACCGTTGATAGCGGCAGCCAACACCAGTTCCGTGAGCCGCTCGACGTCGTCCGGCTCGGCATCGAAGCGTGGCCGACCGTCCTCGATGTGCTGGCGCGCTCGGCGCCCGAGTTGGCGGGCTGCTGATTCGGAGCGCTCCACGATGGTGGCGACATCGGAGAATGGCAGACCGAACACGTCATGAAGGATGAAGACGGCTCGCTCGAGCGGTGAGAGCCGCTCCATCACAGCGAGGAACCCCAACGAGATCGACTCGGCCA
>CALLGK010000083.1 GCA_938009905.1 uncultured Acidimicrobiales bacterium
TCGGACGAGCCGTCGGGAGGTCTTCTGGAATGTCGCTGGCTCGCAGCGTGTAGACCAAGTCTGGGAGGTCCTTGTTGGCCACCTCGTCCGCACGGCCGAGGAGACGCTCGAGCGGCGTGGTGATCGAGCGGTAGATCACGAAGATCAAGCCGCCAAGAACGACAAGGCCGAGAATGGCGGCCAGGCTAAACAGCGACTGGAGGTTGGAGGACTCTTGACCCTCGACCTCGACCAGCTCCACAAGCTCAATCTGACGCTCGGTGATCTGCGGCGCCCACTCGTTGCGGTGTGCGAGCAGAGCGGCGAACACCTCGGGGGCGTTCACTCTGTCGTTGATGCCGAACTCGAGTCCGTCGTTGAGGAGCGTCTCGAGCTGGGCGAGTTCGCGTCCTGCTGGAGTGCTCGACAGCAGATTGATTTGAGTTGCAACATCGTCAGGCGCCACGAGTGATGAGTGGAAGATCGTGCCGTTCGCCATGGCGAACGAGGACGCCGTCATCAGCGGATCAACGTTGGGCGTCGAGCGGGTTTCGGCGAGGTAGTTGAACCATGCCTGCTCGCGCATCGAGACACCTTCCATGAAGAAGCTGTCTGTGCCTGCGAGGTTGAACGACTCGGAGGTCGGGAAGTCTGTTGCCTCGAGGTCAACACCGACCACGATCCAGACGGCGCTTTCGTAGGCGGCGACGAGGTCGGCCGTGCCGTCTTCGAAGTTGCCGGTGGCGGCAGTGCCGATAGCAGTACCTCGTGCCTCCTCGACAGCAGCCTGGAAGTTGACGGCACGTTGCGCGGTGTCGGCGTCGCTGTTGACTCGACCGAGTCGAATCAGTTCTTCGATAGCGGCATCGGTGCGCTGGCGGGCTTCCGCAACAGAGACAGAGCCTTCGGCGTCGAGCTGAGCAAGACGCTCATACCCCACGGCGATCGCTGCCTCGTTGTAGGCCTGCACGGTCTCGATCAAGTCGACCGATTCACCTGCATCGTCTGCTCGTCCTGCCTGCTGGCGGAAGCCGAAGGCGGCAACCACGATGAGTGCAGCCAAGGGAATGGCCATCATCATCAGGAGCTTGGATCGAATTCTCACTGGCTCACCTTTCCTCTGAGGGACGACCTGTCGGTGGTAACCCTCATGGTGCAAATCGACACTCAGGGCGGTGAGTTGAGCAATTTCACTGAATTCGTCTTGTTTTTGCTCACGGAGAGCGCGCAGCATCGCTTGCGAACGATGACGTCTGCGCTGCGACGCAAACGGCCGAGAGCAGGTGTCTGCGAATGCGTCTAGTTGTTCGACAGGAGCGAAGCGCCGGTCGACTTGTGCTCGGTGAGAAGATCGGTCATCTCATCGGCGAGCAAGGGACGGGCTAGGAAGTAGCCCTGACCATTCGTGCAGCCCATCTCGGCGAGCATTTCGGCCTGCTGCTTTGTTTCGATGCCCGAGGCGTTCGTTGACATGCCGAGACGGGACGCGAGATCGATGAGGATCTGCACAAGGTCGGCGGCCTGATCGTTCGAGGCGATCTGTCGAATCAATGATCGGTCGAGCGTGACCGAGTCGAACGGCAACTGGTGGAGCATCGAGAGATCGATGTAGCCGATGCCGAAGTCACCGATCGAGGCGCGAGCACCGCGGGCCACGAGTGAACGAATCACCGTTGGGATGTGGCGCTCGTCGTTTGGTGGCATGGGGCTGAGCTCGATGCCGATCTTGACCTTCTCGTGCACGGCGATGGCGTCCTTGACCATCTTGGAAAACTCAGGATGCAAGATTTCAGAAGGGGACACGTTGAGCCACAGCGTGACCTCGTCAACCAGTCCAGAGTCGGCCCAGTCGGCGGTTTGGAAGAGCGCCTTTTCGAGCACCTGACGACCGAGCTGGTGCATGACACCAAGCTCTTCAGCGCTACGGATGAAGTCGATCGTCGGCACCTGACCCTTGCCCTCGCGAAACCAACGGGCAAACGCTTCCATGCCGGTGATCTCACCGGTGGCCAGCTGCACGCTTGGCTGGAAGGCCACGGACGTTTCGTTCTCGAGCACGGCGGCCCGCAGCTCGGTCTCCATCTCTGAGTGACGCTCGTGACGCACCCGCTGGTACGGGTGAAACATCATGCCCGGGTTGCTGCGATCGGCTTCGGCCAGTGCGAGCCGGGTGCCTTCGAGCAGCATTTCGGCTGATGGATTTTCGCGGTCGAGCAGGGCAGCTCCGACGCGGGGCGACAGGTAGTGAGGCAATCCCTCGCACACGAGCGGCTCTTTGAGCGCCTCAACGGTGAGGTTGACGGTCTCTTCGCCGTCTGAACGGCGACGGAGTTCTGGCACGAACGCAATCACTTCGTCTGGAGCGACAGCAAAGGCGACAACTCCGGTGTCTGCCTTGGTGAGGCGCTGCTTGACGCCTGGGTCGAGCTTGCCGCGATCATCAGCATCGCCGCCGGGCACGGGGCGGATCGCAATCCGCATCACCAGCACCGTTCGCTCTTCATTGAGGGCGCTCAGGATCGCATCGTTCAGCGCGCCGACGAATTGGTCGCGTGACTGTGGATCGGTTGGGCCAACCGTTTGCTGTTCACCAGCAGAAATCGGGAGCCCGGCTCGAAGGCGACGAAGGCCGCCAGAGGGCCGGATCGGATCCACATGATGCGTCGTCATGTGAGTCCTATCGGACGGTGCCGACCTGAATTGAGACACCCGGAACAGACCAGCGCCTTTCCGGGACGTTCTGCTCGTCTAAAGACGATCGAGAATCTGGAGGCGCTTCTTGTCGTACTCAGACTTGGTGATGAGGCCTTCGCGGTGAAGCTCTTCGAGACGCTTGAGCACGGCCTTGATGTCGGGAGCAGCCTTGTCGCCGCCAGTCTTTGCACCACGGAATTGTGTTGCTCCGCCGCGGCCACCACCACCGGCGCCCGGGATCTTCGGACCGTTGCCACTACGACGAACAGCCTTCCCGCGATACATCACGACATCGTCGTCTTGCGCTGGGGCGGCCGGGGCCGCTTCCTCGACGCGACCGTTGAGCTGCTCGTCCTCCATCGCTTTGCGCGACTTCATCAGCAGTTCAAGGTCTCGCTTTCTGCGATCGTCACTCATGTCGGGTCCTTCTGCATCGAGGTGGTGTTCTGAGTTGAATGAACTCGGGACCGGAGGCGGGTGACGGATCACCCGCCTCCGATGCTGAAATCACTCAGCAACTCACTGCGTTGTGCAGTGTGATGGTGGGAGCTGAGATCAGATCGACAGCTCCTCGAGGAGGTCGTCGATCGATGCGATGTCGGCAGACGAAGCGTCTTCATACTCGACGAAGTCTTCGTTGTATGCCGGCGTTGCGTGCTCGGCGAGGTCGGCACCAGCCATCTCGTGCTCGACGGACATACGGAGCCAACCGATGCTGCGCATGACACCGAACATGGTGCCAATCACGAGTGCGGAGTAGGCCGAAATGGCGACCACACCGGTGACCTGCGAAACGAGCAGGCTGATGTCGCCGCCGTAGAGGAAGCCGGCAGGGCCGTCACCCGACGCAACAGCGTTGGGGTTGGCGAGGAAGCCGAGGGCGATCGTGCCGAATGCGCCACACATGAGGTGGACGGGCACGGCGCCGACTGGAT
Organism: uncultured Acidimicrobiales bacterium; assembly: GCA_938009905.1. GTDB lineage: Bacteria > Actinomycetota > Acidimicrobiia > Acidimicrobiales > SZUA-35 > CALEWY01. Next base: position 3,609 of record CALLGK010000083.1, read on the forward strand.
CGTCGATGCCGACACGGTCGAGCAGGAGCACGCCGTTGGTAGCGATGATGCCAGCGATCAGGCCGATGAGGAGCGCACCGAAGAGGCTCAGGTTTGCTGCACCAGCAGTAATGGACACCAGGCCACCCAGCACACCGTTACCGATGAGCGTGACGTCTGGGGTCTTCAGGGTGAGCCACGAAGCGATCGTTGCGCCAATACCGCCAGCGCCACCGCCGATGGCCGTCATAGCGGCAACAGCACCGATCGAAAGATCAGCGGTCAGAACTGAGCCGGCGTTAAAGCCGAACCAGCCGACGAGGAGGATGAACACACCCAGGATCGCCATCGGCAGGTTGTGGCCGGGAATCGGAATCGAGTCGCCGTTCTCATCGAAGCGACCGATACGAGGGCCGAGGATCAAGGCACCAACGAGGGCGGCCATACCACCGGTGACGTGCACCACGGTGCCGCCAGCGAGGTCGAGGAACGGGGTCTCCATCTGTGACAGCCAGCCGCCGCCCCAGACCCAGCTCACGGCGAGGGGGTACACCAGGGTCGAGATGCCAATGGCGTAGGTGAAGTAGGCCCGGAACTGCACACGCTCGGCGACAGCACCAGACACGATCGTTGCAGCCGCAGCGGCAAAGCCCATGTTGAAGAAGTAGTGGACTGGCACGGTGAGGAATGGCGAGGCGGCGCTCTGCTCGAGAGGTCCTCCGCCCCACTGCCAGGTGAAGCCGACGTACTGCGCACCGCTGAAGGCGATGTGATAGCCGATGAGGGCGAAGCCGGTTGCACCGACGATGAAGTCCATGAGGTTCTTCAACATCATGTGTGCGGCGTTCTTGGCACGGGTCAACCCGGCCTCAACCATGGCGAAGCCAGCCTGCATGAAGACCACCAACACGCCACAGATCAGGATGAACGCATTGTCTGCGAACACCCGAGGATTCGTGATGTCCACCGGTTCTGCGGCTGCTGGTCCTGCGGCGAGAACGAGCCCCGCGGCGGCCAGCAAGGCCACTCGTGTCAACTTAGATTTCATCTGCCTGTCCTTGGTTAACCTCTGCTGAGGGGGACCGACCCACAATTCGGTCCTGGCATGAACATCGGCGTACTTTTCGAATTCCTGAGGTATTCGCCACATTCCTCGTTCAAAGAACGCGCTCAGCGGTTGTTTCGGATGGCAGCTGCAACCTCGGGATCGGTCTGCACACGCCAGTCGCGCTCTTTGTCGAGACCAAAGAAGATGACGGCTTCGAGGCGGTCATAGCGGCTGTTGGAGAGGAGTTCTGCTGTCCAGGCGGCCTTGTCGCCACCTTCCGGAGCAGAGCCAACTTCGCCGAACCACACGGGCTGATCACCGAGTGCGGTGAGCCGGTCATACGCGTCGTCGAAGACTGATTCGACCGATCGCCAGCCGCCAAAGGCCGGGTCGGTCGTGCCCCAGTTGTAGCCATCGAGACACAGCACATCGACGTACTCATCGCCGGGGTAGTAGTCCTCAAACGGACCAGAAATGTCGTCGACCAGTGGGCACCACACCCATTCGACGTTGGTGACGCCAGCGGCGGTGAACAGGTCGTGCATGTGGATCCACGCAGCCTTGTACTCGTCCGGATTGCCTCCGGCGACTCCGCCAGACCATGGGTACCAGTTGCCGTTCATCTCGTGCATCGGTCGCAGGTACCAGGGGCCGTCTTCTCGGGCCGCAAAGCCAGCTGCCCACGAACGGATGTAGTCGTCATGGCGACCGTTCAAGATGGCGGCAGGTGAATAGTCGGGCTGCGACGCCTCGCCCGTGAGCGCCCAAGGTTCCCAGGTAATCAGACCAACTTTGTCGGCTGAGCTGACGGTGTTGAACCAGTCGGGACGGAAGAACCGGTGCCCTCCGCCCCAGGCCTGATACCAGTGCACGACGTCGACGGGGCCAATGGCTTCCTCGACGGGATCGAGCAGTTCGAGTCCCTGATAGGGCACGTTGTCAATGTGCATTCCGATGAGGCGGGGCGACGGCGAGTCGGAGAACGCCAGCTGATCGGGAGCATCCTGCGCCACCGATCCAGTTTCGCCCGAACGGCCTTCGGCGACGCCGTCAGATGCCGGTGATGCCGAATGTGGTCCTGGCGTGGCCTGCGAAGCGGGGGTCGGTCCTGATCCATCACCTGGCCGTAGGGCAACTTGCTCAGATACGTTGGGTGAGTTCGCCTCATCCTCGGGCCACGCAGCGGCGGTTGCGACACCGGCAAGTGCTCCGAGGCCGAAGGCGCACACAAGGGCGGCGCGGCGGGAGAACGAGACCATGGTGACCTATCGGCTTCCGAGCCACAGAGGTGAACCCCGACTCGCGACCCGCGAAATAGGTGATCACCCCGTGTTCGGGCAGCGCCTCGTCAGTTACCGTGAACTCCAGGAGGGAATCGTGGAGGGAACCCAGGCACGACCAGTAGCTGACGATTTTGCGCTGCTTGTCCGCGCCGCGTCACCAACCGTTCGTCCCGCATCAACCAAGAAACTCCTGGTCGGAGACATTGTCGTCGCCCTTTTCTTGATTGCTGGCGGCGGCAATCTGCTGCTGTGGCGAGCGGCGATGGTGCCCGACATTGGACTCGCGGGCCGTGCATTGGTTGCGGTCGAAACGATCACCGTCTTGTGGCTCGTTCTCACTGCGCTTCTCATCATCGGTCGCGCCAGGTCCGCCCCTGTCGCCCCCACTCCCCCAGATCTTCGCCGATCGCTCGACGTCCTGATTCCCGTCGCTGGCGAACCCATCGACATGGTGGCGGCCACCATCGACGCGGCAAAGAAGCTCGATTGGCCTGAGATCAACATCATCGTCTGTAACGACGGTCGGATGGCCAAGAAGTCCAACTGGCGAGCCATCGAGAAACTGGCCCGCTCCAAGTCGGTTCGATGCTTCACGAGAACTGACGGATATCCCGGCAAGGCCGGAAACCTCAACCACGCCATGTCCAAGCTCAGCGGCGATCTCGTTTTTGTGATTGATGCCGATCACATCGTCGAGCCCACCGCAGCGAAGGCAATGATTGGCTGGTTCGAGTCTGACGGCGTCGCCATCGTGTGTACGCCGCAGCGCTTTCACAACGAGAAGTCCGATCCACTGAATCCAGCGGAGCCTGTCTTCTACCGAGCCATTCAAACCGCGAGGAATCGCCACGGCGTGGCCTTCTCGACCGGCAACGGCGTGATGTATCGCCGAGAAGCTCTGACTCGTATTGGCGGCTTCTCTGAGTGGAGCGTCGTCGAAGATCTTCACACCTCAATTCGCCTGCACGACGCCGGGTGGAGCAGCGTCCTGCACCCAACGCCGGTCACCACTGGCCTCGCTCCTGCGACCTCGGCGGAATACGCCCGGCAGCGGCTTCGCTGGGCGATTGATTCGCTCCGCATCCTTCGTTACGACCCGCCGTGGCGACGTCGGGGCCTGCGTAGAAGAGCCAAGTTTTTCTACGCACACACGCTGCTCTCCTACCTCGTGTCGATCATCCAACTGGGCTTTCTGCTTGGTCCACCAGCATGGATTCTTGGCCGGCTCTCGCTGATGACCGAAGGCACGCTGGCCAACCAGGCACGCTTTCTTGGGCCATGGCTCCTTGCCGTCATCGTTGCTCTCGTGTGGTGGAGCGGCAGTGTGCGGGGCGCCGTTCGCTCGATGCGCTTGTCTGTTGCCTTTCAGCCAACCATCTTCGTGCTGGCCTTCAAGCGGATCTTCCGTCCAAAGGGTGCGGCCGGTGGGACGACCAACAAGACGTCGCAGCCGACGATCAACGGCATCGTCTTTTCTGCGCTGCTGTGGCCAACGATGCTGGTGGCCACGCTGATCTTCGGCATGGTCGACACTCGCTCCGGCGGGTCAGACATTGCAATGCTGTGGGCTGCGGCCATGATTCTCATCGGTATCGGACCGCTGTTGCGGGCTGGCACGGCTGCTTGGCCGTGGTTTGTGAAGGGTCTTGTCGTCACGCTGACGGTCACCATTGCCGCTGGTGCGGTGGCCACCGCTCGCTTTGGTTGGACTCCCCCGGCCGGCATCTACGAGTCGATGCGGCCAGATCCGGCCCTCGTCGACGCAGAATACGAAGAGAACGAATTTGGCGACACCGTGGTGCTCGGGCCAGCCGTGGCTGCACCAGACATTGCATGGGAGCTCAACTTCAGCCCCGAGCGCGACGCCGGTCGCCTCTCGACGGCCGACACGTTCGAGCGAGTGTCGCTCGCCGCGTCAGACGACGGCATCTACGTCGGGTTTACCTCAGACGCTCTCCCCTACGACCTCGGCGATGCCGACCGTTGGGCCACCGATCTTGGCGAGCCGCAGATCGTGCACTGGTATCAACAGTGGGGTTCCGGCGACAGCCGCTTCAGAGGCGACTGGCTGGCCGAGGTCGCAGAATCCGGTCGAATCCCCATGATCTCGTGGGAGGCCTGGGCGAAACCAGAAGGTTCGTTCACCTCCGCAGAACAAGAACTCGGCAACATGGCCGACATCACGGCCGGCAAGTACGACGACTACATCGACAGCTGGGCGCTGGCCTCTGCCGAATACGGCGGTCCGATCCTGCTTCGCCCCTTCCACGAGATGAACGGCTTCTGGTACCCGTGGTCGGTCGGCGTCAACGGCAACACCGCCGAGGACTACATCGAAGGCTGGCGTCACGTTGTCGATCGCTTCGAAGCGGCCGGAGCCACCAACGTGAGCTTCGTGTGGTCGGTGAACACGCTGGCCAACTTCGACCAGAGCGAGGACATTCGGGAGTTCTACCCCGGCGATGGCTATGTCGACTGGGTGGCAACATCTGGCTTCAACTGGGACAACTACGACACCTGGGCCACCTGGCTTACGGCTGAGGAGGTCTTTGGACCTACCTACGACGTCTTGGTCGGCTTCGACAAGCCCATCATGTTTGCCGAGATCGGCACAGGAAACTCGACTGGCGGTGGCTCAGAATGGGTTGCCGAGGCGTCAGAGTGGTTCGCCACGCTGCCAGAGCTCAAGGCGACTGTCTGGTTCGATCGCAGCTACAACAGCCGTATCGATTTCCGCCTCGATCAGCGTCAGCAGACAGCCCTGCGCCAGGCCTTGGCCGACGACGAGCTGGGCTACGGCCCCGACCTCGTCGTCAACGCTGAACCCACCGACGGGCCGACCGGCGAAGCAGCCGCCGACTAACTCCCGTTCTGAAGGACTCCCGTTCTGGAGGACTCCCGTTCTGGAGGACTCAGCGTTCTGGGTACGTTTTTGGTTGTCTGACGACCACATTCGCGCCGAGAAGGGCGATGCCCACGTGGCCGTGACAGCATGGGCGCATGAGCATCAAGGTGTCGCTGTCAGATCTGGGATCCGAGATTCCAAAGTGGGGCTTCGGGTTTCTCATCACCAGCGGTGACGGCGGAACGCATGTGATCTCGCTGATGCCAGAGGTGACGAGCGGCGAGGACGGAGCGGTGCAGCTCGGCTTCGACGCGGCAGGCGGCCGGGCCGGTCGCAACGTGGCCGCGACGCCCGCAGTCACGATCGCCTTTCCGCCTCGCTCCGAGGGAGACGGCTTCAGTTTGCTTGTCGACGGCAAGGCCGACGTGGTCGACGACTTAGTTGTCGTGAATCCGACCGGAGCCGTGCTTCACCGACCGGCCCCGCCACTTTCCGGCCTCAGACGAGTCGATTGGGTCACTGCGGACGAGTACGAACGGCGTGCGTTCCGAGATGGATTCGTGGCCCCAGAGTCTCGTTCGTTCACGCCAGATCCAGCATCTCCACTGCATGGCCACGATGCCGACGTCCGGGGGTTCGTGGTCTCTGGCACGTTTGTGTTGCGCATGGCGAACGGTGACGAAACGTTCGAGGCCGGCACCGGGTTCGAGCTCAGCACTGGCACCCTCCACGCCGAGAGCTCGGGCGACGATGGCGCAATCGTGCTGCTTGCGCTTCGTTGACCGATCCGCGAGAGCACGTTGATTCGACGGATACGTGGCGTCCCGCCCTACTGCGAGGGCGGGACTCAGCGCACGTTGGCCTAACTCGTCAGAGGGCTTGGTCTTGCGGCCTTCTTCTCTTTCTTTGCCGCACGCTTTTCCTTGGCTGTCTTGGAGGGTGCGGTTTTCGCGCTTCGCCCACCTTTGTCTTTGCCGGCCATGTTGGCCTCTCTCCGGCCGCACGGAATGGCGGCCAGGCGCCACCCTCCCACAACACAGACACAGTTGCAGGCGCATACATTCACGAACACAGCGGGTTGGTCGACGATCTACCCCATAGTTCTGGAGGCCTCAGACAACGTTTTGGTGCTCTACGGCCTCCAGTTCGGGGATACTGCGGGCATGGCAGACGCTCCAGAGATGCAGGAATGGTCCACGATGATTGCGGAAGACATCGTCGACCCTGATCGTCGGATCATCGACCCGCACCATCATCTTTGGCCAGAGGGTGGAGCACTCCCCTACGGACTTGATGCGCTGCACTACGACACGGGCAGTGGACACAATGTGGTCGGGACTGTCTTCGTGCAGTGCGGGGCAGCTCATCACACCGATGGCCCGGAACACCTCAAGCCGGTTGGCGAGACCGAGTTTGTCTCGGCTCAGGCTGCTGCCAGTGCATCTCGAGACGGATCGGCCACGATCGCCGGCATTGTGGCCCACGCCAATCTGCGCCTTGGTGACCAACTCGACGAGGTGCTCGATGCACATGCCGCCGCTGGTGGCGACCTGTTCAAGGGCATTCGCGACTCCGGAGCCCTCGATTCCGACCCAGAATCACTGACCATTCCCGGATCAGCGACAGCTGGGCTATACGCCATGGACGACTTTCGGGCCGGCGTGGCCCGCCTCGGCGAGCGAGGCCTCACCTTTGATACGTGGCACTACCACCACCAAAACGCAGACTTCGCAGCCCTTGCCGCAGCCGTTCCCGGCACAACGATGGTGCTCGACCACTTCGGCACGCCGCTTGGTGTTGGCCGCTTTGCCGGCAAACGCGACGAGATCTTTGAGGCATGGAAAGACGACATCGCCGCAATCGCCAAAAACCAGAACGTCGTGGCGAAGATTGGCGGCCTCGCAATGCCAGACAACGGCTTTGGCTGGCACGATGCCGACACTCCCCTCACTAGCGACCAGTTCGTCGAAGAACAGGGCCGCTACTTCCACCGCACCATCGAGTGCTTTGGCGCCGATCGGTGCATGTTCGAGAGCAACTTCCCGGTCGACCGCTTTTCACTGTCGTATGCAGTGCTGTGGAACGGATTCAAGAAGATTGCCGCCGACTACTCAGACGCCGAGCAAACGGCGATGTTCTCCGGAACAGCCGAGCGGGTGTACAGCCTCGACATCTAGCTCGATTCAGGTCGCGGCGGACGAGCGCATACGATCTGACTCGTGCAGCTCAGCATTCTCGACCAGACGCCGGTTCCCTCTGGGACCTCGCCGCAGGGCGCGATCGCAAACAGCATTGACCTCGCCAAGCAAGCGGAGTCGTTTGGGTACCAGCGCTATTGGGTAGCCGAGCACCACAACAAGCACGGCTACGCAGGCGCAGCACCCGAGATCTTGATCGGCGCCATTGCGGCAGCGACCTCGAGGATCCGCGTCGGTTCAGGCGGCGTGATGCTCTCGCACTACAGCCCGTTCAAGGTCGCCGAGGTGTTCCACATGCTCAGCGCCCTGTATCCGGGCCGTATCGACCTCGGCATTGGCCGAGCTCCTGGCGGAGATGCTGAGGCGGCAGCTGCGTTGGCTCGCGGCGGTTCGAGCTTCACCAACGATCACTACAACACGCTGGTTGATGAACTGCAGAGCTACCTCGATGGACCGGTCGGATCGGTCCACGCATCCCCGCTCGACACAACAAAGCCTCCCATCTGGCTTCTGGCCTCGGGACTCGGCAGCGCCTCGCTTGCCGGGCAGCTTGGGTTGCCGCTGGCGTGGGCTCACTTCATCTCAGGAGTCGACGGCCAGACGGCAGTCGATGCCTACCGGCAAGCATTTACGCCGTCTGCGCAGCTCGACGAACCTCAGGTGACGATCGCCGTATCGGCCCTCGCCGCCGAAAACGATGCCGATGCCAACTTGCTGGCCACGAGTATCCAGCAATTCAAACGCAACGGGTTCAAGGGGCCGGTTCCCACGATCGACGATGCCCTCAAGCAGGGGGCGCTCGTTGAGGGTCCGCACGAGCCCCGCGTTGGCGTCGCTCCCGCCGTCGTCGGCTCGGCCGAGACTGTCGTGTCGCAGCTCGACGCTCTCTGTTCGAAATACGACACGGACGACGTCACCATCGTCGGCATCTGCCACGACCACGACGCCAGAGTCCGCTCCCACGAACTCATCGCCAACGCGTTCTGATATCTCGTTCGTTGCCTTCGTTTTGGAGGCCGTAGAGCACGAAAAGGTGGCCCACGGCCTGCAGAACGGGGAGAGATCGGCGGGGAGGGACGAGCGACGTCAGCGATAGCGGACGGGGGCGACTCGGTACGCACCGACGTGCAGGTCGGTCAACCACTCCGGGTCGCCAGCTTGTTCGAGCCGATGCAGTATCTCTGACTCGGCGAGGGCCCGAACGGCAGCTCGAAGCTCCCACTTGGCCAGGTTGGCACCAAGGCAGAAGTGGCCCCCGTGGCCAAAGGCAAGATGATCGTTCGGCGTTCGCCCCACATCGAACGCATAGGGGTCGTCGAACACCCGAGGGTCGCGGTTCGCAGCTCCGTACCAGAGCCCGACGTGGTCGCCAGCCTTGATGGTCTGCCCGTGAAGCTCCACGTCACGAGTGGCAGTTCGTGCGAATTGGATGACCGGCGTTGTCCAGCGCAGCATCTCGTCGACGGTCGAGTCGACGAACTGATCTGGATCGCTTGTCAACCGATCAACCTGATCCGGATGCTCAATGAGGGCGAGCACTCCCCGGCTAAGAGCATTTCGTGTGGTCTCGTTGCCGGCGTTGATGAGCAGCCGCAAATACCCGTGGAGCTCCTGTTCGGTTAGGGGGCGCCCCTCGACGTCGGCCTGCACGAGCAGCGTGCTGAGATCGTCGGCCGGCTCGTCACGCTTCTGGTCAATCAGCGAGCCGATGTAGGCGTTGAATTCGGCATGAAGTCGGCGGCGCATCGCCCGGCGCTCCTCACCGGGCATGGCGAACCGCATCGAGTCGTTGTCGAACATGGCATCGGTCCAGCGATGGATGTCGGCCCAGTCGTCGCGCTCCACACCCATCATCGAAGCGATGGTCATGAGCGGCAGAGCCACCGAAAAGTCGTGGATCAGATCGAGCGTTTCACCG
>CALLGK010000084.1 GCA_938009905.1 uncultured Acidimicrobiales bacterium
CTCGGCGATCAATGCGAGTTCGTCTGTGGTGAAGACCTTGCCCGTGGGATTGTGCGGCGTGTTGAGCAGCAGCAGGCGCGTCTTGGGGTTGAATGCGCGACGCAATTCGTCTGCGTCGAACGAGAAGGCCGTGTCGTCGCCAGTTGGTGGATGTAAGACGATGCCCCGCATCACGGCCCCGGCCAATGAGATGCCAGCCTTGTACGAGTCGTAGGTGGGATCGAACACGATCACTTCGTCGCCCGTCTCACACAGCGCAAGCAACGTGGCGGCGAGGGCCTCGGTGGCACCGGCGGTCACAAGCACCTCGGTGTCCGGATCAACGGTGACGTCGTAGAACCGAGCTTGGTGGTCGGCAATTGCTTGGCGAAGATCGGGCGTGCCCGGGCCGGGCGGATACTGATTGACGCCCTCGCGGATGGCGGCGATCGCGGCCTCGGAAACCTCAGTTGGGCCATCGCTGTCTGGAAAGCCTTGGCCGAGGTTGAGAGCGCCAGTCTTGATAGCGAGCGCAGTCATCTCGGCAAAGATCGTGGTGCCGAAGCCCTGAAGGCGGCTGGCGAGGTGCGGCAATCGAGTCACCATCGCAGCCTACTAACCTGTGGATGTGGACGACCTTTGCTGCCCGCCGCTCCTCTCCGGTTCGCTGACCGATGACGAGACCGACGAGCTTGTTGTGGTGCTCAAGGCTCTCGCCGACCCCGTGCGGTTGAAGCTGGTCAGCATCATCGCCGCCACCGGCGAAGGGTGCGCGTGTGACTTTCCCCAAGCCATCGAACGCTCCCAACCCACCACCAGCCACCACCTCAGCCAGCTGGTCTCGGCCGGGATTCTGCACCGCGAGCAACGCGGTAAGTGGGCATGGTTCACCGTCAATGAAGAGCGGATGGCAGCTGTTCGCGCTGCCCTGAGCTAACGCCCTCACTCATTTCGGTCGTCGAACTTCTGCGGCCCCATGTTGATACCAAGGGTGAGGTCCGTTGTACCCTCGGCGGAAGTTACGGAGTTGTCGGTTACCCCCGTTCTCCCTTTGTTGAGTCCGTGGTTGACCGCGCTCCATCCGAGCGGGTCACTTGTGCGTGTCTCGTTCGTTCCGTACATACAAAGGGGACCTTGTGACAGATACCGCTGACCGCCTCGAAGCGCAGGGCATTCATGCCGTTGTGATTCGATTCGCGGGCGACTCGGGCGACGGTATGCAGCTGACCGGTGACCGCTTCACCTCAGCCAGCGCGTTGGCCGGTAACGACTTGGTGACGTTGCCGGAGTTTCCAGCCGAGATTCGAGCGCCACAGGGAACGCTGGCCGGCGTCTCGGCCTTCCAGGTGCACATCTCTGACCACGACATTCACACGCCGGGCGATGAGCCAGATGTGTTGATCGCCATGAACCCGGCAGCTCTGATGAGCGAGCTTGGTCGGCTGAAGTCGGGTGGCACCATCATTCTCAACACCGATGCGTTCGACGAGCGCAACCTCGAGAAGTGCGGCTACGAAGCCGACCCTCGCACCAACGGAACGCTCGACGACTACATCGTGCACGAAGTGCCGATGACAAAACTGACGCTCGAAGCCGTCAGCGATCTCGACGTGAAGAAGCGCGACGCCGAACGGTCGAAGAACTTCTTTGCCCTCGGCCTCATCTGCTGGATGTACACCCGTCCGCTCGAGCCAACGCTCGAATGGGTGGTCGAGAAGTTCGGCAAAAACCAAACCGTTGTCGACGCCAACAGCCTGGCCCTCAAGGCCGGCCACGCCTTCGGTGAGACCACCGAGATGTTTGCCGATCAGTTCACGATCGAGGCGTCCCCCCAAGAGCCCGGCACCTACACAAACATCACCGGCAACGTGGCAACCGCCTGGGGCATGATCGCCGCCGGCCAACAGGCCAAGCTCCCGATCTTCCTCGGCAGCTACCCGATCACGCCAGCGTCCGACATCCTCCACGAGCTGTCCCGACACAAGAACTTCGGCGTGAAGACCTTCCAGGCCGAAGACGAGATTGCTGCGGTCGGTTCCGCCCTCGGCTCAGCCTTCGGTGGAGCGCTCGCCTACACCACCACCTCCGGCCCTGGCGTTGCCCTCAAGGGTGAAACGATCGGCCTGGCCACCTCGATGGAGCTGCCGATGGTGATCATCGATGTGCAGCGAGGCGGCCCCTCAACCGGCCTACCAACCAAGACAGAGGCCAGCGACCTGTTCATGGCCATGTACGGACGTCACGGCGAATCGCCAACGCCTGTCGTTGCGGCCTACAGCCCATCGAACTGCTTCGACATGGCCATCGAGGCCTCTCGCCTGGCCCTGAAGTACCGCACACCGGTGATCCTCCTCACCGACGGCTACCTCGCGAACGGTTCAGAACCCTGGAAGCTGCCAGACGTCAGCACGCTGCCAGACATCAGCGTCGAGTTCGCAACAGAGCCGAACGCCACCGATGCCAACGGCAACCCAACGTTTGAGCCGTTCCAGCGCGATGAGATTTTGGCTCGCCCCTGGGCCGTGCCAGGCACGCCTGGCCTCGAGCACCGCATCGGTGGTCTTGAGAAGGCAGATGGCACTGGCAACGTCAGCTACGACCCAGAGAACCACGGTCTGATGACCGATCTGCGGCAAGCGAAGATCGACGGCATTGCCGACGACATTCCGCTGGCCGAGGTCGACAGCGTTGACGGATCAAAGATTCTGCTCGTGGGCTGGGGCTCAACCTGGGGCTCAATCGTGGCCGCCGCAGAGCGCATGCGAGAGAACGGCGTGCCGGTTGACCGGGTGCACATCACGCACATCAACCCATTACCGCCAAACCTTGGCGACATTCTGAAGGGGTACGAACACGTCATCGTTCCCGAACTCAACAAGGGCCAGCTCATCAAGGTCCTCCGGGCCGAGTACTTGGTCGACGCCCAGGGCGTCAACAAGGTGAAGGGTCTGCCTTTCACCGCCGGCGAAATTGTCGAAGCCATCAACACGATGACAGGAGTCCAGGCATGACCGACGTAGTTCTCGATCCAACGAAGCGCGGTTACTGGACCTCGGACCAAGACGTCCGCTGGTGCCCAGGGTGTGGCGACTACGGCATCCTCGCCGCCATGCAGTTCCTCTATGCGGAGCTCGCAGAAGACCCAGACACCCAGGTCGACCGTGAAAACACAGTGTTCGTGTCTGGCATTGGCTGTGCGGCCCGATTCCCGTACTACATGAACACCTACGGGATGCACTCGATTCATGGCCGTTCGCCTGCGATCGCAACCGGCCTAGCCATCGCCAGGCCCGATCTCGATATCTGGGTCGTTGGCGGCGACGGCGACATGTTGTCGATCGGTGGCAACCATCTGATCCATGCGCTTCGCCGCAACATCAACTTGACGATCTTGTTGTTCAACAACCAGATCTACGGCCTGACCAAAGGCCAGTACTCGCCGACGAGCGAGGTCGGCAAGGT
>CALLGK010000085.1 GCA_938009905.1 uncultured Acidimicrobiales bacterium
GTGCCGTCGAAGGAGAACTGAAGGATCGACTCGGCTCGGCCGTCGTCGATCCGGTGTTTGAGCTGGCCGGCGATCGTTGTGAGGGCCTCGTCCCAACTGATCTGCTCGAACTGCCCCGACCCTTTCGGACCAGTTCGGCGCAGCGGCGAGGTGAGACGGTCGGCGTGATACACGCGTTTGAGGAAGCGGTTGACCTTTGGACAGAGCTGCCCGCTAGTAAGGGCATGGTCTCGACTGCCTCGTAGACGCACCGCCTTGCCGTCTTCGACGGTCACCTCCCACATGCAGGTGTCCGGGCAATCGTGATGGCACGAGCCTCGAACCGTGCTTGTGCTTGTCATCGGACCGGATTCATAGTGCTTGTGTCATCGCGCCGTCCAGATTTGTCTGGCCGCTTCGTAGAGCGCCAACGTGCCGGCTTGCGCAACGTTGAGGGAGCCCACCTTTCCGAGTTGGGGCAGGTAGCCGACGTGATCTACAGCGCGAAGAGTCTCGGCCTTGATCCCGCGTTCCTCATGGCCGAGGACAAGACACACTGCCGGACCCAGTGCAAGATCAAACAGGGGAGCAGCGGAGCCGGTGAGCTCGATCGCCACCGTCACGAATCCTTGCTCCTTCGCTGCCGCCACGGCAGCAAAGCCGTCGTCAGCCATGTGCCAGTCGAGCAGCCGTTCACAGCCGAGCGCAGACTTTGCCACCGACCGCTCCGTGGGCGGAGGGGCAGGAGGCACGAGCCACATCGTCTCGGCTCGATACGCAGCAGCCGACCGAAAGAGGCCGCCTACGTTGAACGGCTTCTGCACGCCGTCGAGAATCATCGCGAGCCGCAACTCGGTGGATCGCCGCCACTCGCGGTGCAGCCGCTTCAGATCGGTTGCACCCAATGGCTTGTGTTCGTTACCGGGTTTCGGCTGAACGTTGGGACGGTTCGGCTGAGATGGGACGGTCATGGGCGGGTCACATCCAAGAGTCGAAAGGCCTTGCGAGATGCCCGACGATCGACAGCCCAGCCTTGGGTCTCGAGCCAGCGATGCAGGCTGTCGGCCCCGAGGTGCTTCTGCACCACAAGGTGGGCCGAGCCTGCCGGGGAAAGCCGAGCGAGCCAGAACTCCAGAATCTCATGGAGCACAGCTTTGCCGACGCGAATCGGGGGGTTCGACCAGATTCGGTCGACGATCAGATCAGCGGGCACGTCGTCGGGGGTTGTGACCTGCACATTGTCGAGTCCGAGGTTTGCGGCGTTTGTCGTGCACAGGTCGCGGGCCCGCTGGTTGACATCGACCGCCCACACGGTGGCCGTCGGGTTGCGGCGAGCCAAGGTGCACGCAATCGGTCCGTAGCCACAGCCCACGTCGACCAGCGTTTGATCATCGGCAACAGGCTCTGGCCCGTCGAGCAGCAGCAGCTTCGTTCCGCCGTCGACACGGTCGGCCGAAAACACGCCTCGGTCGGTCGTGAGCTCGATGCTTCCATCGGGCAGAACAAGCTCGATGAGCTGTTTTTTGGACGCGACCGACGGATCAGCCTCGAAATACTGGCTCACTGCGATCTCTGGTCTGGCACACGGCGAACGGTACCCTTGAGACGGTGACATCCCCGTACGAGATCAGAGTGTTTGGTGATCCGGTGCTTCGCACCAAGGCCAACGATGTCACCGACATCGACGGCAAGTTGGCCAAGCTCGCGCAAGACATGCTTGTCACGATGTACGACGAGCCCGGGATCGGTCTCGCAGCCCCACAGGTGGGCGTGCAGAAGCGCTTCTTTGTGTACGACTACGGCGATGGACCCGCGGCGTTGATTAACCCGGTCATCAGCGAGAGCGACGGCGAATGGGCCTACGAAGAGGGCTGCCTCTCCGTGCCAGGGCTGTCGTGGGAGATCATCCGGCCGAAGCAGATTCTGATCACGGGGTTCGACCTCGAAGGCAACGAGGTGTCCATCGAGGCAGACGAGCTCGAATCGCGCCTCTACCAGCACGAGATGGACCATCTCGACGGCATTCTGCTTGTCGATCGGCTCGACGCCGACACCCGCAAGGCTGCGATGCGCACCGTGCGAGAGAAGTTCCTCGGTCTTGATCCCGACCCGACAGCTCCCGATCCAGCAAGGTCGGCGGCGAAGCGTCCACCGAAGCCTTCTGGCGGACTGTTCCTCCCGTAGCTGTGGTCGACATCATCCCCGCCGCCAACATCTCGCCGCGGCGTCTTGTCTACATGGGCACGCCGCAGATGGCCGTGCCGCCCCTGCTCGCCCTGCACGCGGCAGGGTTCGACATCCCGCTCGTGGTGAGCAGAGCCGACAAGCGTCGGGGGAGAGGCAGCACGTTGCAGCCGTCTCCGGTCAAGGCCGCCGCGCTCGAACTGGGCATTCCCGTGACCACAGATGTCGAAGATGCACTTGGCGTTGATGCGGAGCTCGGTGTGGTTGTCGCGTTTGGCGAGTGGCTCAAGCCGCATGTGCTTCAACAGCTGCCGATGATCAACCTGCACTTCTCGTTGCTTCCCCGATGGCGGGGTGCGGCGCCGGTTGAGCGCGCCATTCTTGAGGGCGACGCCGAGACGGGCGTTTGCATCATTGCGCTGGCAGAAGAGTTCGACACCGGCCACATCTACGCCGAACAAGCGACGCCGATCACGTCCGAAACCACCGCTGATGATCTGCGCCACCATCTCGTCGACATCGGAACGACCCTGTTGGTCGACACGCTCGAGCAAGGGCTTGGCGAGCCGTGGCCGCAGGTCGGCGAGGCCACCTACGCCCACAAGATCAAGGCAGACGACTACCGGCTCGACATGTCTCGACCGGCCGTGGCGCTACTTCGCCAAATTCGGCTTGGCCGGGCATGGGCCGAATTCCGCGGCTCCCGATTTCGTATTTGGGACGCCGTGGTGATCGACGGGCCCGACGGTGCGGCCCTTGCCCGAGGACAGTTTGATGTGATCGAGGGAAACACCGTGGTTGGCACTGGCGACGGTGTCTTGCAACTCATCGAGGTGCAACCGGAAGGCAAGGCCCGCATGGCGGCTGACGCATGGCGCAACGGTGCTCAACCAACAGCCGACGATCGGCTCACGTGAGTAAGAAACAACCGAGCTCGTCTGGAGCTCCGGCTCGACGCCTAGCCATCAAAGCCCTCGAGCGCATCGAAGAAGACGGGGCCTACGCCAACCTGGTGCTCCCCGGCATGCTCGAGCGCAGTTCGTTGCCAGAACGTGATCGCGGCTTCGTCACCGAGCTTGTCTATGGCACCACTCGCATGAAGCGAGCCTGCGACTTCCTCGTCGACCGCTTCGTGCTCAACAAGGTCGAACCCCAGGTGCGAGCAGCCCTGCGGATCGGTGCCTACCAGCTTCACTTTCTCGACACGCCTCGGCACGCGGCCGTTGATGCCACCGTTGGCGCCGTCCACGGCCGTGGACGCGGCGTTGTCAATGCGGTGCTCCGCCGCGTGGCCGACGACCACGACAAGCGCAAGGTCACAGACACGCCAGTGCCATGGCCCGACCTCGCAACTGAGCTGAGCTATCCGTCTTGGCTGGTGAAGAGGTTTGTCGCAGACATCGGCGACGAGGCCGAACCCGTTCTGCGACTCATGAACCGCGCCGCTGTCGTGCACGAGCGCGACGACGGCTATGTGCAAGACCCGGCCTCCCAAGCAGTCGTCGCTGCGGTTGGCGCCAAGGCGGGCGAGTTGGTGGTTGATGTCTGCGCGGCCCCTGGCGGAAAGGCCACTGGCATTGCGGCGACGGGGGCCACCGTGATCGCGGCCGATCTTCAACCACATCGGGTAGGACTCATCACCAAGAACATCGCTCGATCTGCGCCGGGAACCGGAACGGTCGCGGCTGTGATCGCCGATGCCGGCGCACCGCCGATTCGTGCCGGCTCGGTTGACCGGGTGTTGGTCGACGCACCGTGCAGCGGCCTCGGCAGTTTGCGACGTCGTCCCGATGCTCGTTGGCGGCTTGATCACACGGCACCTGAGCGCCTGCGTGACCTGCAAGTTGACCTCGTGATGGCAAGCATTCCGCTGCTGCGAGCCGGGGGAGTGCTGACCTACAGCGTGTGCACCCTCACCGATGCGGAGGGCGCGCAGGTTCGAGACGCCGTCGCCGAGCGCGTCGGGACATCGGCAACGGTGGGCGAGCTCACCACAATCCTGCCGACGGAGTCGTCTGACGGGATGATGCTGTTTCAACTCACCATCACGTAGGAGAACATTGGTCGGTGCGCCTGTTCGCGCACCTCCTTAGTGGCCGCAGGTCTCGAGGAAATCCTCAAGCGACGTGCGCTTGATCGTCTTACCGATCAGCTCGACGGGAAACTGCTCGAGCTTCTTGAATCGCACACACGACTTGCCCATGTCGAGCTTGTTGCCGGTTGCCTTGTATTCGCTGACGAACCAGTCCTTGAGTTCTTCACTGGCGTACACGGTGTTGAGGTAGACCGACATGTGGTTCTTCTGTGACCCCAACGCGGCGAACTGGAGCGGCTTGCCGTTGTAGGTGTCTGGATACGTCTCGAGGGGAACCTCGTAACAGATCATCCCCCAACGCATTTCTTCGACGACGCCGTCTGGCTTGTTGGCCAGGATCTGTGTGCGGACCGCTTCGATGGCCTCGCGCCGATCATCGGGAAGTTCTGCGAGGAACTCGTCAACAGTTGCTGCTTTGGATGGCATGAGATGTCCTTTCGGGGAGCAGGGCCTTTCAGAGGGCACAGCCCTTGAGAGAGCACGGCCTTTCAGAGGTCTCGGCCGGCCACCTCGAGACGGCGGCCGAGTTCAACAAGTTGGTCGGGGTCGAGGTTGGCGTAGCTCATTCTGAGCCAGCGTTCGTCGGTTGGTGTGAAGGCCGTGCCGGGGATGACGAGCACGTCGTGGTCGAGTACGAGGCGCTTTACGACGTCGGCCGTTGGCAGATCGACAAACGGGTGGCGAACCCAACCGAAGAAGGCGCCAGAGCTGGCCAGCGTGAACCCTCCGGGCTCTTCGGCCATCACTGACCGAAAGATCTGCAGGTTCGACAGGATTCGTTCCACCTGCTCCGCTCGCCAATCGAGCCCGTGTTGCAGCCCTGCGACCACGGCTTCCTGGCTAATACGGGGAGCGCTGATCTGCACGCAGTCGACAAGCTTCATGATCTCGTAGATCACGTCCCTGCCAGCGACAACGGCACCGACCCGGTAGCCGGGAATCGCGAGGTCTTTCGAAAAGCTATGCAGACCGATGAGCGTTGACTCCCAGTCGGCACGCTCAAAGAGTCGGTGCGGAGGATCGGTGGTCTCGCGAAAGTTGCGATACGTCTCGTCGAGGATGAGGGCGAGGTCGTGTTCTTGTGCGAGGTCGAAGAAGTCGTGGATCAACTCGGGCGGGATGGTGACACCCGTTGGATTGCCCGGTGACACAAGCACGAGAGCCCTCGTTCGCTCTGTGATCAAGTCGCGGGCGACGTTGGCATCTGGGAGGAGGTCGGCGCCGGTGTCGAGGTAGACGGGTTTCACTCCGTCGAGCTTCAGCCACATGTCGTGGTTGAAGTAGTACGGCACCGACATGATCACTTCGTCGCCTGGCTCAGTGATCGTGGAGGTCACCACACAGAACGCTTGGTTGCAGCCCGCCGTTGGCAGGATCTGGTCGTGAGCGATCGTGACGGCTTCGGTCGGTGTGCTGTAGCCCTGAGCGAGCTCGACTGCGAAGGCCTCGTTGAGAGACGGAAGCCCGGGTGGAGGGGCGTAGAACCCTCCGGAGGCTTCGTGAGCAACCTCGGCGATTCGGGCTGAGACAGCGGGTGCGGTTGGGTAGTTGGGAGCCGCCTGAGAAAGATCGAGCAGCGGCCGGTCACCGGTGCGGTGAGCGAGCCACGCATGAGCCTCAGCAATCGGTGACGCCGTGAGATTCTTGGTGCGGTTGGTGAGCCTCATCGAGGTCCAACTGTGCCACACGGCGCAGCCGAAACCCAGGCTGTTGAGCCGGGGGTTGCGGCCCCCGCTAGGTGTGGCCGTCGCTAGGCCCGGCCCTCGTTATGCGCGGCCCTCGCTATGCATGGCGAGGATCGGCGTCGATGGTCGGACGCAGAAACACGCCGGAGCGAGCCTTTGGGTCAAAGTATGTCGACTTCGCCGGCATGATCAGCCCTGCGTCGGCGGCTGCCAGCAGTTCACCAACCTCGACGGGTCGCATCATTGCAAACACGAACCCGTTGCCATCAGCCTCGGCAGCCAGATCAGCGTTTGGTCGAGTGCCGGGTCGGTACGACAACATCTCGGAGTGATAGCCCGTGCCGCCCAGCTCGAGTAGCGGCTCCAACACGCCACGCTTGAGCCGAACTGGATCGAGGTTCTCGAGCCGGTCGGCCACCGAGTCTGGCGAGCCGATGAATGGCACAGAAACGAGATACCAGCGGCCGCGAGCACGCAACGCCAGTTCGTCTTCGGTTCGTCGCTGCACCTCGACCATCGAATCGACAACACGGACCGTCCTGCGATTCATCAGCTCTTCGAGAAAGTCTGCGGTGCCGTCACCGAGATCGAGCATGCGATGGTGCGATCGGTTGGTGAGCTCGTCTGCGCTAAAGATGGCCGACAGCACTCTGTCTGCTCGGCCTGGCCCAGCTGCCGCGCGGTGAGCGAGCGCAGCGGCGGTGCGATGATGCCCGTCAATCAGATAGAGGTCTTCTGTGGCGAGAGTGTCCATGATGGCCACTTCGGCCTCTGCGTCTTCGACAGGCCAAACACGTTGACGAAGACCGTCCGGTGTCTCGAAGTCAAGCAGGGGGTCGCCCTTGGCGATCTGCCGTTGCACGATCTGCTTGATCACGGGAAGCGGGCGATGGGCGACAGCAATCGGACTTGACTGCACCCCAACCATCCCGAAATGACGGCCAAGATGTTCCGCTCGTTCGGGACGCACGTTCTCGTGGAGCTTGACGCGGCCCTCGGCGTAGTCGGCCGTCGCGACACCGGCCACGATCGCGTTCTGCACACTGCCGTGGCGTTCAAGTTGATAGATGTAGAACGATGCCCGACGAAGCTCCGAGAAGGCACCCGTTTCGAGGAGCCGATCCAATGACTCTCGCCCAGCGTCGAGCAGATCGTCTGTGGTCCAGTTGCCTTCAGGTGGCAGATCCTCTGGGCCGCGGGTCACGCCTAGATAGCTGTCGGGGTGTACGAGCAGATAGCGGCGTCGATCCTCTGGTGTGAGTGAGTCGTGGGCCGGTGATGGCACACGATCGGTCCACTCTGGTTTGACCAGGCGCAGATGAAGCGGAAGAACAGTCGTCATGAGCTGCGCTTGCTAAACGATGCCGACATCACCTCGTCGATGGCATGAAGGTCATCAAGTACGGCAACATCCTCCGGGTCTTTTTCGTGAGCACCACCGATGTGAATCGTTGCAACCGCTGCGCCTTCGTGGGCGAAGACCTGGTTGGACATTTGCTGCACGTTGAGGCCATTGGCCCGCAAGATGGCGAAGATCTGCGCTAGCACGCCAACTCGGTCTTCGTTGCGAATCACGATGCAGTCCGTGCCGGTGGGCTCGCCAGCGAGGTTGACGCAGTTGATCACGTCGCCACTGATGTAGCGCTCGATGACTTCGATTGTGCCATCGGCAACTGCGGCCTGAGCCTGCTGTGTCGAGGCGCCGATGTGATGGGTTCCAACCACCGCTGGGTGTTGGGCCAACTCGCTCGTGAATGTGTCGGTTCCCGACGACGGCTCGTTCGCATAGACGTCAAGCCCGGCGCGCATGTTGCGATGGTTGAGCGCTTCCAAAAGTGAGGCTTCATCGACGATGTCGCCGCGGCTGGTGTTGATGATCACGGCACCGTCGGGAAGCATCTTCAAGAATTCGGCGTCGACAAGACCTTCGGTGCCGGTGGCCTTCGGCACATGAATCGACACGATGTCGGCGTCGGCCAAGAGTGTCGGGAGATCGTCAACCAACCGAATGCCAATCGATCTGATGTGCTGCAGCGCAGATGGTGAGCGTCCATCTTTGCGCACCGCGGACACCGTGAGGCCGAAGGCCTTGGCTCGCTCAGCCACCGCAATACCGATGTCGCCGAGACCAACGATGGCGAGCTTCTTGCCGGCCAGTCCATCAGCCTTGGTGTAGAGCTTCTTATTCCACACGCCCTGACGCAGATCCATCACGTTGTCTGCGATGTTGCGGTCGATCGACAAGATCAGACCCATCGTGAGCTCGGCGACGGCGATGGCGTTCTTGCCCGGCACATTGCAGACGTAGATGCCATTGCGGGCGGCCGCGGCCTTGTCGACATTGTCGGTGCCGGCTCCGGCCCGAACGATCAGCCCAAGGTTGGTGGCTGCGTCGATGGTGTCCTTGGTGACCTTCGTGCTGCGAACAACGAGGGCATCCGCATCGCCAACCTGGTCTGGCAGCGTGTCTGCGGTGAGCTCGGGGGCCACGATGCATTCGTGGCCATCTTCTCGCAGGCGTTCGAGGCGCCCTTCGTCGAGAGCGTCGGCGAACAAGATCTTCATTGATGTCTCCTTGAATGAGCTCGGTACGGCTTGGAACTCGCAGAGTTCTAGGCGGCAGGCGAGGTCGTACGTTCAGGAGAGTACGGGGTGCTCGATGGCAGAAGCCAGGACCCTCTCACGCAACGGGAAAGTGCCGTATGGGCAATGTGCTAGTCGACGATGCCGCCGAGGGCGCGGTCGAGGTCGTTCCACAGGTCTTCAAGGTGCTCACATCCAACGCTCATGCGGAGGAGCGTCGGAGGAAGGTGTTCTTGACCCGCCAGCTTGGCTCGGCGCTCGATCGTGGATTCGACCCCGCCAAGGCTTGTGGCGGGACTGATCAGCTGAAGCCGAGTCATGCGGACATCGGCGCTAATGGCATTGCCAACGGTCTCGAAGCTCACCATGGCCCCCGGACCACCGAGGGTGCGCTTCACCAGATCGCTCGCTGGGTGTTCTGGCAGGCCGGGGTAGCGGACGGAGGTGACGGCTCGGTGCCCCTGCAACCGACGAGCCAGAACCTGAGCGTTTGCCTGACTCTTTTCGAGTCGGATCGGCATGGTGCGCAATCCCCGCAAGGCAAGGAACGTTTCAAGCGCGCCAGGAGTGGCGCCACCGAAGGTTCGACGGTGGTTGATGGCGTCGTAGGCCTCGTCTGCTCCGTCGGCCACCACGACCACGCCGGAGAGCAGATCGGAGTGGCCGCCGATGAACTTGGTTGCGCTGTGTACCGAAAACGTTGCCCCGTGTTCGAGCGGTCGTTGGTTGAGTGGGGTGGCGAAGGTGTTGTCGACCGCGCACACCACACCGGCCTGGGCTGCGGCCTCACAGATTGCGGGCACATCGCACACGTCGAGAAGTGGGTTCGATGGTGACTCGAGCCAGGCCAGATCAACCGAGCCGATCACATCGAGCCAGCGCTGCGTGTCGTTGGTGGGGAGGCGCAGAACCTTCCAGCCCATTCGGCTCTCGCCATCGGCAACGACCGCGCTCACTCCCTGGTAGGAATCGTCTGGCACCACGATGCGGGCCCCGACGGGCAGGTTGTCGAAGATGGCCGAGATGCCGGCCATGCCGCTCGAAAACGAGATGGCTCGCCCGCCCTCAAGTGCTCCGATTGCCGCTTCGAACGCTTGCACGGTGTCTGTGCCGTCGCCCCGGCTGTATTCGGGGCCAGCGCCGGACAGGAAGTTCGATGCCACGACAATCGGGTGGTTCAACGGTTGCCCGAGTTGCTCTGGCCGACCGGCGCTCACCGCGAGGGTCTCAGGCCGGAGAGGTTCGTCTGGTGTGGGTTCAAAGGCCATTGCGACTCCACGGTAGGGCTGCGGGCCCACGGTCAGGCACACTGCGGGTATGAGTTCTGAGCCAACAGAAGCGAGTCTCCAGGCCAAGGTCATCACGTGTTCAGACGGTGTCATCGCTGGCACCCGTGAAGACACGTCGGGTCAGGCCCTTGTTGATCACCTCACCGAGGCTGGATACGACGTTGTTGACCGCCGCCAGATCGCCGACGGCATCGAGTCTGTGCGTGATGCCCTCATCGAACTGGCCGATGGGTTTAACGGCGTGATCGTCACCACCGGCGGCACCGGGTTCGGCCCTCGAGACCTCACACCAGAAGGCACTCGTGAGGCGATTGAGCGGGAAGCGCCTGGTCTGGCCGAAGCGATGAGACTCTGCAATCCAAAGGGGCTTGGCCGGTTGAGTCGGGCCCTGGCTGGCACACGGGGAGAGGCGCTGATTCTCAATACGCCCGGCTCCACAAAGGGTGCAGTCGAGACGGTTGATGCGGTGCTCGACGTCGTACCCCACGCCATCGAACTGCTCGGCGGGGGCCGCCCTCACTAGCATCTTTCCCCGTTCTGGAGGCCGTAGAGCACCGTTTTGTGGTCTACGGCCTCCAGAACGGGGTGGGTTCGGGCCAGACATCCTCTAAAAGCTTGACTTCAAGTTAACTTCAAGTTGTAACTTCGCTTCTCGTGACCTCCTCAGACCACCAGCACGGCGTGCTCGCCGCCGATGCGCAACACATGGCGTCCGCCATTGATTCCGCGTGGTCGAGTCGCACCTTGGCCCCTCCGAACCCGTGGGTTGGTGCCGTGCTGGTGAGCGAAGACGGTGCGCACACCTTCAGCGGTTCGACTCGTCGACCGGGGTCAAACCACGCCGAGCGCGAGGTGCTCGATGCGGCCGGCGAGCTCGCCGCTGGTTCCACCGTCTACACAACGCTCGAACCCTGCAATCACACCGGACGCACTGGTCCGTGCACGCAGGCGCTGATCGATGCAGGCGTGCGGCGGGTCGTCAT
>CALLGK010000086.1 GCA_938009905.1 uncultured Acidimicrobiales bacterium
GGCTGTACGTCAAGCAGCGTGACGCCGATGCCGAGGAGCGGGTAGAAGTCGGGCCAGATCTCGGCGCTGTTGCTTGCGAACAGCACCGTTTCGGCGATGTAGACGGGCGACGATGCACCTGGGTCGAAAGGAACGCTTGAGTCGAAGGTGTATTCGCTGATGACGTTTCCTTCACCCAGCACTTGCTCGACAGCCGAAACGATGGGGTCTTCGAGGACCGGCGACGGCAGGGTGCCGCGGAGGTAGATCTTGCCGTTGGCGAGGATGGCATGGATGTCAGGGGCACCGGGGGGCGACGGGGGAGAGTCGGCACCAATGGCGCTGTCGTCTGCGGCGGCATCGTCGGCCACAACATCATCAGCGGCATCGTCGGCCGCTGAGTCGTCGTCGGTCGTCGCATCGTCTGCGCTTCCGTCATCGGAGGCTGCAGCTGTGGTTGCCGTCGATGCGTCGTCGGTGATCGTGGTGTCGGTGTCATCGCTGAAGGCCAGACCGTCACCCATCGTGGTGTTGGTTGCTGTGTCGTCTGAACCACCAGACCCGAGGGCGATGAAGCCACCCAAGCCGAGAACGGCAAGCGCTCCGCCCGCGAATCCGATCTTTGCGCCGGTCGACAGGCCGCCAGACTTGCGCTCCTCGGTCTGCTTTGGCTCTTGCGGGGCCCGAGGAGGTGGCTGTGGCGCCGCTCCACTTCCAGGTCCCGACTGACCGATGCGTGTCGGTGAGCTATTGAGTTCCAGCCATTTATTGCCTTCCATACTGATTCCACTCGGCGTGAACCCACCCCAAATGAGGTGTTGCTGCAACAAAGAAGGACGATCAGGTCAATGCACCAACCTCGTCGGCGGTGCATTGACCACGCCTTTGACACTAGGGGAGCGAAGAATGAACGAGATGTGATGATCTGGTCGACGAGTGGTCACGTTCTGAAAGGTCGAGATGTACGTCGTTTTCGGGACTCGCGGCGACCGGACGGTCGTCGGTCGTGATGAACATCAGCAGGCTCGGCAACACAACCAGCGTTGCGGTGAGCGCCATCATGATCATCAGCGCTGTCAGCAAGCCGTAAGCGGCAAAGAGGGGCATTGGTGCGAGCGCCAGAATGCCGAATCCAACAGACGAACTCATGGCCGAGGCGACAAGGGCAACACCGGTGCCGTTGCCCGCAGCAGCGACCGCCTCAGTCCGATCGCCGAGTCGCTCGAGTTCTTCTCGATACCGAGCGATGAAGTGAATGGCGAAGTCGATGCCGATGCCAACGGACACGGCGGCGATCGTCGCCGTCACGATGTTGATGTTGTAGCCAGCCAACTCCATCACGGCGTAGAGCCACGACACCACCATCAGAATCGGCACGATGCTCGCCAGCCCGTATCGCAAGGAGCGGAGGGCAACGGCAGCAACGATGAAGCACAACACAACTGCGATGGGCAGCGACGTTTGCAGGGCATCGTTCGTGGCCTGAAGCGATGCTTCTCGAACGAAGGGGCCGCCGGTCACTTGCACGAACGTTCCGCCGGCGTCTTGGCTGATCCGCTCGGTGATCGGTTCGAGCAGTGATCGAGCTTCGGCCAGCGATGCTTGGTCTCGGCTGTTCACCAAGCCGAGCTCGAAGATCGTTCGATCGGGATTGTCGTCGACGAACAGCACTGCGGTTTGCACCGCATCTGGTGTGAGCAGCAGGCGTGCTTCGTCGAGTGGCACTCCGGTCGCTGAGGCGACAGCGAACAGTGCATTGATCTGTTCGGTCGTATCCGGAATGCCGTCGCTGTTTGTGTCGGTCAGCTCGACGCCTGTTTCGGCGAGCACCAGATTCGCCATGACCGGCGAATCCCACGCAGCGTCGAACACCTCGAACAACGGTGCCTCGACGGCCGTTTGCCCATCGCTCTTGGCCAGGAACTCTGAGTCGAGCTCCCGAATCTCGCCGAGGCGATTCTGACGAGATGCAAGAGCGCTCGGATCGGTGAGATCGCTTTCGACGTAGACGAGGGCTGGTTCCCCCGACCGCTCACCCACGTGAGCGTCGAGCTGATCGAGGCCGACTACAAAGTCGGTGTCGGCGGCAAAGAAGTCGTTTACGTCGAACTCTGCTGGCACCTGAGCGGCCAACACCGATGCCGCGCCGGACAGGGCAAGGGCCGCGGGGAGCACGATCCACCGCTTGCGGGCGACCGCGGCCATTCCTGACCCAAGGGGGCCTGCGAGTGCAGAGGCAGCTTCTGCCACGGGCACCGAACCTGCTGTTGGCCCGTTGGTGTCGACCTTGCGTCGCTGAAGAGCGAGCGGCGCGACGATGCCGAGCACGAGGGTCAGGAGGCCGAGCACCACACCAAGCCACGGCAGGACGAACACCAACATGAGCACGGCGGCCATCGTGAGCGACGTCGTGGCCAGCGCTCCGGCTAGGCGAGCGATGGTTGATCGGCGCCCCGGTGCTGGAGGAGGCACGGATGCTTCGATTCGTGCGATGACCAGTGGTGCGATCACGCCGAGCAGCAGGTAGGCGGCCGTCAGGGCGATAGCCGCGCCAACACCGAACTGGATGATCGATTCGATCCCCGAGACGACGTTGGACAGGAAGGCTGCGACGCCAGAAGCGAGGGCAAGGAGAAGCGCCCCGGTGATGGCCGATGTGCTGGTGCGGTAGGCGGCTCTGGCCTCCAGGCCGAGCGAACGCTCTTCCCGATAGCGGCCGATGGAGTGAATGGCGAAGTCGACGCCGAAGGAGATCATGGCAATCGGCACGATCAGTGAGAGCACAAGATCGTCCTCGAGGCCGAGCAGGTTCGAGATCCCCTTGAGCCAGACAATGAGCGTAATGAGCGCAACGCTGACGACAGACAGAACCCAGTAGCTACGGAACGTCAAACCAACAATGAGAAGGACGGCCAGGATCGTGAAGCCAATGAACGGGCCTGCGACTGCACCCTGCTCTTGCGACGTGAGGTTGACGTCGATCGCCACGCCGTGCACCTGGAGGCCGGGGGCGGAACGGAGAACGGTCTGAATGCTGCGGTCGTACTCCTCACCCTCGGTGCCGCCACCAAGGTTGACGGCCTGGCTGTCGAGCCCCAGCACGTTGTTGTCTGAGAAGACCAACATGGTGACGGCGGGAACGGTCCATGTGCCGTTGCCGTCGATCGATGATTGTGTTGACAGGCCAAGAAGCTGATTGGCCTCGCCATACCGTTCGATGATCGCGGCTCCTGCCTCTTTCACCGCTGCATCGTCGGCATCAGCAAGTGCGACACCTGCCGTGTCGAGCTCCTTGACGACAAAGTCGGCAAGGCTCAGTGGGCCACGAACTTCCGTCGCGGTTTCGGACTCGAAGAAGCTCAGCAGTGCCGGCCCAATATCTGGGTCGTTACGCAGCTGCTCTGACGCTGCGGCAAGTGCTCGTATGTTGTCAGCGGTGAGCATGTCGCCGTCGACCGCCTCGACGATGAAGAAGCCGTCTCGGATAGACGAAGCAAACGACTCGTCAACGAGATCTCGTGCCGTGAAGATGTCGCCGCCAGGCTCAGTTGATGCTGACTGGGTCGGAGCCATGGTGAGGAACGGCACCACGAGCAGGGCCGTGACGAGGCCGATCGCGGCGACCGCCATCGAGGTGTGTCGATCGAGGCGTTGAGCGAGCTTGTCAATCATGGAGAACTCCTACTGGTGTGGCGATAGGGCTCGCTTGGAGCCCTCGTGGGAAGTAGGCAGTGTCAAGTAGTCACTGTCAAGTTGGCACTGTAAAGATTGAAATGGACACTGTCAAGATCTATAGTTGTGACGGTGAGCACGTATCACCACGGCGACCTGCCGTCTGCGCTTCGAGCGGCCACGGTCGAGTTGATTGCCGAAAAAGGCACCTCTGGCTTCAGCCTTCGACAGGTCGCTCGGCAGGCGGGGGTGTCTCATGCCGCTCCCGCTCACCACTTCGGCGATGTTGAGGGGCTACTCACCTCAGTGGCCGCCGAAGGTTACGGCGTCCTCGCCGACGAGATGGCGGCCGCAATTGTTGATGTCGAGGGGGCTAGGGAGCGCCTGCTGGCCGCCGGAACGGCCTACGTGCGGGTCGCCCTACAGAACCCCGGTCACTTCGCGGTCATGCTTCAGCAAGACATCGTGAATCGAAACGATGCGGAGCTGTCAGCGCAGGGTGTGCGGGCCTATCAGATACTCGCCGACTGCGTTGAGACCGTGAGGCAGCAGTTGAATCCGGAACTCGACGTCGACAAGGCCGCCACCTTTTGCTGGGCCACCGTGCAGGGCCTGGTGACGCTCGCCGACAAGCTGCAAACCGTCGCCGACGACACCGAGACGACCTACACCGAAGCGACCGAACTGGTTGCACCGATCGTCAACTTCATGTTTGAGGGCCTCGCGGCTCGCTGAAACTTCAGCACTAGTTGGACGCCCCGCCGCGGCTAGGCCAGCATGCACGGCGTGCTGATCTCAGAACTGTTCGACGTGTCCGGCAAGGTGGCGATTGTGACCGGAGGGTCACGTGGCATCGGCGAGATGATTGCCGAGGGCCTCGTCAAAAACGGAGTGAAGACCTACATCACCTCGCGAAAGGCAGGCGACTGCGATGCCACTGCTGCTCGACTGCGTGAGTTCGGCGAATGCATCTCGATCCCCGCCGACCTGGCCACCGCAGAAGGTCTCGAGACGTTCACCTCGGCGTTCACCGCCGAAGAAGACAAGCTGCACATTCTGGTGAACAACGCCGGCGCGGCGTGGGGAGCGCCACTCGGTGAGTTCCCCGAGATGGGCTTCGACAAGGTCATGAACATCAACGTGCGGGCTCCGTTCATGCTCAGCCAGGCCTTGCTTCCGCAACTCAAAGCTGCAGCCACTGAGGAAGATCCGGGCCGCATCATCATGACGGGGTCGATCGATGGCATCCGGGTGCCCTTTGGCGACAACTTCTCGTATTCAGCATCGAAGGCTGGCATTCACATGCTGGCTCGCCACCTCGCCCACTTCGTCGTCGGCGACAACATCACGGTGAACACCATCGCTCCCGGACCGTTCCAGTCGAAGATGATGGGCTACATGTTGGATGACCCTGACCGTCGCAAGATGGTTGAGGCAAGCGTGCCTCGCAAGCGCATCGGTAGTCCTGAGGACGTCGCTGGCACGGTCATCTTCCTGGCCAGTCGAGCCGGTGCCTTTATGACCGGCAACGTGCTTCCCCTCGACGGAGGCATCAGCACCCACGGGTAGCGCCGCAGTTACCAGGTGGCGATCACGCCGTTCGCTTCGCTCACTAACGGCCTTTTGGCGCTGGGGCGCCAAAACGCCGGGCGGCAGTCACCAAGTCGCGGTCACGGACGCTGGTTTGCGGAAGATCAATCCGGTTGGGGCCTCGCTGTTCGCGTGGTCGAGCGTGATCCCCTCGGGCAACACATCAAGCACCGCTTCAACTGCGGCGTGCGTCTCCAGCCGAGCCAAGTGCAAGCCGATACAGCCGTGCGGACCCTGCACGAAGGTGACGTGCTGGCGCAGGTTGCCTCGATGCAGATCGAACGTATCGGGCTGGTCGAACACGGCGGGATCACGGTTTGCGCCGAGCAACGAGATCGTCACCATGTCGCGCTCGCCGAGGGTCACCCCGCCGATCTCCACGTCGCGGGTGGTGTAGCGATCGACAACGGCTGCCGCCGGTTCGAGCCGAAGCGATTCTTCGATGGCTGGCCCAAGCAGGCTGCGGTCTCGGCGAACGTCATCGAGCACCTCGGGGTGCGTGAGCAGGTGCCACAGCACGTTTGCGGTCATGCCTTCCGACGTCTCGATGGCGCCAAACATCACAACCGCAACGGCGGTCGGGAGTTCTTCGGGCCGCAGATAGTCCTCCGACGCAAGCGCCTCGAGAAAGGTGCTTGATCCACTCTCGAGCGAGACCCGAACCCGCTCGTGGATGTCGGCAATGGCTTGGGTGCTCGCGACCGGAACGGTTTGGCCAAGAGCGACGCCAACGATGGCGTCAGAGATGTGCCGATACCACCCAAGCACGTCGGCTGACTTCACGTTGGAGAGTCCGAGGAACTTGGTGATGGTGTCGACGGCAAGGGGTCCTGCGAACTGCTGGCGAAGCTCGATCGACCGCCCCGCTCGTGCGCGCTCAAGCAGCGATCGGGCCATGGTCTGCAACTCGTCCTCGAACTGCTCGCGCACCACCTTTGGCCTGAAGTGATCGGCGAACGCCTTGCGGTGTCGCTCATGCTCTGGTCCATCGAGCGACAGCATCGATTGCCCAATCACGGCGCCGCTTGAGAACCGAGGGTCGTCGACGGTGAAGGCATCGGCATCTCGCATGGCGTCGACGGCCAGATCGCGTCGGGTGATGATCCACGAACCGAGTGCGGGAAGCCATGAGACGGGCTCGTGTAGGCGCAACGCCGCCAGCACGTCGTATGGGGCCTCGGCTAGATCGTCTGTCGTGACGGCTGCGCCGACAGGAAAAGCCGTGCGCCGCTTGTCGAGGGGGAGTGCCGGTTCGATCGGCCGAGACTATCTCGCCGCAGAACTGCCCCACTGAACAGTCCACAGGCGTGACAGCTACGGTGAGCAGCGAGTTCGCTCAAGGAGAATCGCGTTGCCATCCGTACTGGCGTATCACCGTCCCACGACCCTCGACGAGGCCGTCGATTTGCTGGCCGAACCGAACCGCAGAGCCATTGGCGGCGGCACGGTTGCTGTCCCAGAAGGACGGACTCCAACTGACGATGGTGTCGAGTTGGTCGACCTTCAGGCCCTTGGTCTCGACGGCGTCACGGTGCAAGGAGATCGTTTGGTGATCGGCGCCATGGTTCGCCTCGGCGACCTTGCGGGCACATCAACAC
Source organism: uncultured Acidimicrobiales bacterium (assembly GCA_938009905.1). GTDB lineage: Bacteria > Actinomycetota > Acidimicrobiia > Acidimicrobiales > SZUA-35 > CALEWY01. The sequence continues at coordinate 6,840 of CALLGK010000086.1, forward strand.
CGACGAACCCAGACATTCCCGACATCCCAGAGCTCATTCGCGACCTGGCCAAACGAGAGTTGCCAAGCACGTTGCGCAACCAAGCCACGATCGGCGGCACAGTTGCGCTCGGTGATAGCGACAGCTGGTTGCTGGCCGGGCTGCTGGTGCACGGCACCCAGGTGCATCTGCACGGCCAGGAACCGATCTCACTCGAACAGTCACTTGAGGAGTGCGTTGGTGCCCGTGTCGTGACCGCGGTGTCGATTGAGTTCGACGGCGAAGCAAGCGAGGGTAGAACGGCGATTGCCGGCACCGGCCGCACGCCTGCTGACGTGCCCATTGTTGCGGCCGTTGCCCGCCGCACGGGCGATCAACTTCGGCTTGCGCTCACCGGCATGGCACCGTCGCCAGTGCTGGTCGATCCGACCGACCCGGCGGCTGGCCTCGAACCGCCCGGTGACTTTCGAGGATCGGCGAGCTACCGCCGCCATCTCGCCACCACACTCTCGGCTCGCGTGACGGGAGAACTCGCATGACCATCACGATCGACATCACCCTCAACGACGAACCGCACACGCTCGAAGTCGAGCCGTTCGACTCGCTCATGGCGGTCCTACGCCGCGTCGGCATGACGTCCGTCCGGTACGGCTCAGACACTGGTGAGACCGGCGCATCAGCCGTACTCATCGACGGCCGCCTCGTGAACACCGATTGCATGCTGGCGGCCCAGGCCGCCGGCCACGACATCGTGACCCTTGAATGGTTCAACAAGCCAGATCTTCACCCCATCCAGGCTGCGTTCGTCGCCACCGGCGCCATGCAGTCTGGCTACACGACCCCCGCCATGATCCTTGGCACGTGGGCCATGCTCGGCGAGAACCCCGACCCGACCGAGGACGAAATCCGCGACATGCTCTCGGGCATTCTCGATCGCGAGACGGCCTACGTGAAGCCGGTGGAAGCCGTGAAGCGGGCGGCCGCCCTCATGCGGGGTGAGACGCCCGACCCGTTTGGTCCGTTGATCCTTCCGCGCATGACCGATGGCAAGAACCCCACCCCGCACGATCCGGCAGACCCTCGTCCAGAGGTCTCCGAAGCCGTGCCTCGTCTCGTACCAAGCATCGACGTGCCCGAGATGGCCGTGGTCGGAAAGCCAGAGGTGAAGGTCGACGCAGTGAAGTTGGTAAAGGGCAATCCGGCGTTCACCGACGACTTTGTCGAGCGCAACCAGCTCGTCGCCAAGGTGCTGCGGAGCCCGCATGCCCACGCCAACATCGTTGACATCGACGATTCGAAGGCCGTCGCCCTCGAAGGTGTGCACGCCGTCATCCATCACAAGAACATTCCCCGCATCAAGTACGCGTCAGGTGGTCAGAGCTGGCCCAACCCTCACCCACACGATCAGGTGAGCTTCGACACCAAAGTGCGCCACGTAGGCGATCGAGTTGCGGCTGTCGCGGCCGACACGCTCGAGATCGCTGAAGAGGCGTTGCGTCTCATCGACGTGACCTATGAGGTGCTGCCTGCGGTCTTCGACGAACTGGAAACCATGGAGCCCGGGGCGCCGGTGATCCACGACGAAGACGACACAGAACACATCAGCGATGCGAGCCGCAACATCGTTCACCACATCGGCGCCATGCGAGGCGACGTCGACGAGGCCCTTGCTGATGCCGATCACGTCTTCGAGCAAACCTTCCGTGTGCACCAGGTGCAGCAGGTGCCGATCGAGAACCACATCTCGGTGGCGTGGCTGGATTCAGACGAACGCATGGTTGTTCGCACGGCCACCCAGGTGCCGTTCCACACCCGCAGGATGCTGGCCCCGCTCATCGGCATGGAGATCAAAGATGTGCGGGTCATCAAGCCCCGCATCGGTGGTGGCTTTGGGGCCAAGCAAGAGATGCTGATCGAAGACATTGTTGCGCACCTCGCCATTGCCACTCGGCGGCCGGTGAAGCTCGAACTCACCCGCGAAGAAGAGTTCGCCTCGTCTCGTACTCGGCACCCGCAGACCATCACCTACACCACTGGTGTGTCGAACGATGGCGAGCTGGTGGCGCAAAACATGCGGCTCATCGGCAACACCGGGCCGTTCGGCACGCACGCCTACACCGTGCAAACCGTGACCGGGTTGCGAGGCCTCACCTCCTACAACTGCCCGAACAAGCGCTTCGATTGCGACGTGGTCTACACCAACATCCCGGTTCCCGGTGCCTACCGGGGCTACGGAGCGCCGCAGGCTGAGTTTGCGCTCGAAGCCCACATGGAAGACATCGCTCACTCGCTCGATCTCGACCCCATCGAGTTCAAGCGCAAGAACTGGGTGAAGGTTGGCGACGAGCTCAACATCGCCCCGCACCTCGGGGAGCAGGCAGTGCTCGAAGAAGAGCTCGACGAGTATCCCAAGGTGATGTCGAACGGCATCGAAGAGTGCGTCAGCCAGGGCATGCGAGCCATCGAGTGGCATCGTCGTGATGACCCAGCGTGGGTCGCCCCGGCAGACCGACCAAACATCAGACGCGGGCTCGGGTTCGCGTTCTGCATGCACGGCACCGCCATTCCGTTCCTCGACATGGGCGGCTGCTCAATCAAGATCAACGACGACGGCTCGTTCAACATGCTGATTGGCGCTACCGACCTCGGCACAGGCGCCGACACCGTGATCGGTCAGATCGCGGCCGAGGTGTTGGGTGTCGCGCTCGACGACATCAAGGTGTATTCGTCAGACACAGACGTGACGCCGTTCGACACCGGCGCCTACGCATCGAGCACCACCTATATCTCTGGCACGGCCGCAAAGCTGGCGGCCGAGAAGGTGCGTGACCGCATCAAGGAGCGGGCCGCCACCCTGCTCGGAGTGAAGGAGCCCTGCTCGATCGAGCTGCGAGACAAGCGGGCGTACGCCCCCGACGGCTCGTCTGTTTCACTCGAAGAGATTGCCCTCGACTCCCTGCACGTGAATGACCACGAGCAGATCATGGGAACGGCCTCGTACGTCTCGCCCGAGTGTCCGCCACCGTTCGCCGCTCAGTTCGTCGAACTCGAGGTCGACATCGACACCGGGCAGGTCACCATCATCAAGATGGTGATGGCCGTCGACTGTGGCGTCGCCATCAACCCCATCACGGCATCTGGCCAGGTCGAGGGCGGCATGCTCCAGGCCCTTGGCTACGGCCACTGCGAAGAGTTCGCATTCGACGACAACGGTCGCATGATTAACGCAGAGCTCGGCCCCTACAAGATCTACCGCGCCGACGAGATGCCCGAGATCGAGACCTACCTCATCCAGACCATGGAAGACTCCGGTCCCTTTGGGGCCAAGGCCGTTGCTGAAATTCCCAAAGACGGTGTTGCCCCGGCTATCCGTAACGCCATCCTCATGGCCACTGGCGTGGCGATCAACGACTTGCCGTTCACTCCCGAGCGGGTATGGAACGCGCTTCAGGCGTGAGGACGACGCCCCATCTCATCCTGCCCGAGTGGTTGGTGACGGCTGCGGACGCGCCGCCGAAACAGGGGTGGGGTGTGCGGGTCGTTGGTGCCGAGATCGACTCGGTCGCGTCCCACGACGAGCTGCGGGCGAACTATCCAGACGACGATGTCGTCGACGGCACGGGCCACATCCTGATGCCCGGGTTCGTGAACGCACACGTGCACCTCTATGGCACGCTCGCCCACGGCATCCCGGTTGACGATGCGCCCGATGGGTTCTGGAGCTTCCTCAACGACTACTGGTGGCCCAAGGTCGAAGACGCCCTCGACACGCCAATGATCGAGGCAGCGACCGACTACGTCTGTGCCGAGATGTTGGCCTCTGGCACAACCACGTTCTACGACATCCTCGAAGCGCCAAACACCATTCCCGATGCGCTGCTTGCACAAAAGGAGATCGTCGAAGCTCGAGGCATGCGCGGGTTGCTGAGCTTCGAGGCAACGGAACGATCAGGTCCTGAAATCGCCGAACGTGGTCTGGCCGAAAACGTGGCGCTCATCGAAGCCTGTCGAGACTCTGATCTGGTGTCTGGCCTGATGTGCTTCCACACGGCCTTTACGTGCTCAGAGCCCTATATCCGCAGGGCCTTCGATCTAGCAGCCGATCTTGGCGTGCTCACGCACGCTCACTGCAACGAAGGTGTGCACGAGGGACTCTGGTGCGAAGAGCACCTCGGACGTCGGACGCTTGAGTTCTACGACGACATTGGCGTGGCCGGTCCTGGCTTTCTGGCCAGTCAGTGTGTGCAGGTCACCGAACGAGAACAAGAGATCATCGCCGAGCGAGGCATCCGGGTCTCGCACATGCCGCTAGCCAACTGCGAGGTCGGCGGCGGCATCGCCCCGATCCCAGAGATGCTCGCTCGTAACGTCACCATCGGGCTCGGCTCAGACGGTTACGTCAACGACTTCTACGCCGTGATGCGCGGAGCCTTCCTCTTGCACAAGGCCCGCCTGCTCGATCCGGGCGCCATGCCGGCATCGACGGTCCTGTCGATGGCCACCGAGGGTGGAGCGAACGCGCTCGGTCTTGAGAAGGTCGGACGACTCGACCCCGGTTGGTCAGCTGACCTTCAGCTTGTCGACGGTGCCTTCCCGACGCCGCTCACTGCTCACAATCTTGCTGAGCAGGTTGTGCTCTGGCGCAACGCCTCGCATGTGCGAGACGTGATGGTGGCCGGCAGCTGGCGGGTGCGAAACGGCGAGGTGCTCGATGCTGACCGCGAAACCCTTGCCGCTCGAACAAGGGAACAGGCCGAGCGCTTGTGGAGCCGCTCGACGTGAGCGAGCGAACCGCCTTGATCACGGGGGCCACAAGCGGCATTGGCCTTGCGCTCGCCCAGCAACTTGATGCCACACATCGGCTAGTCCTGGTCGGGCGGCGCCCCCTCAGCGAACTCACCGACCCCGTGTTTTCCGTCGACTCCTACTGCCGGTGCGATCTCGCCAATCCGGATGCGTCAGTCGTTGTCGACGAGTGGTGCCTCACGCACGGGATCGACATGATCGATGTGCTGGTGAACAACGCCGGAGTTGGTTGGACCGGCAACGTGTGGGAACAGCCATCTGAGTCGATCAGGGAACTCGTTGCTGTCAACCTCAGCGCCCCGGTGTCGCTCACGCAGCGTCTGCTGCCACGAGTACAAGCCTGCGCAGGCCGAGTCGTGTTTGTGAGCTCGGTCATCTCGACCGTGGGACACCCAGACCTGAGCGTGTATGCCGCAACCAAGAAGGCGCTCGACGGTTTCGTGCGCAGCGTGCGAGCCGAACGGTCAACCGGCGACGTGTCGTTTGAGGTCATCCATCCGGGGGCCACACGCACCGAGATGCCGGCGAAGGTCGGAGTCCCGGAGGCGACCTACCGGAAATGGCCGAGCGCCGAATCTGTTGCGTCGTCCATCGTTGACGGGCTCGACAACAAACCAGCCAAGAACCGAGCCATCGGTCTTCCCAACGTGGCGATTCGAGCAGTGTCGAGGCGAGCACCGGGCGCCGTTGCCGCCATCGCAAGCCGCCGATCCTCCCCGCCGACACTTGCGCCGTCTTCGGGATCGAACCGGGTGCTAATCACCGGTGCGGCAGACGGGATCGGTCGGGCACTTGCGCTGGCCTACGCCGCAAACGACTGGCTGGTTGTCGGTGTCGACATCGACGAAGAGCGCGCGGCCGAGACGATCGAGTTGACCCCCGCCAGTCGCGTTCAGTTTCGAACCGTTGATCTCGCAACCTCCGACATGAGCTGGGTCGGCGACGAAGAGCCATTCGACGCCGTCGTGCACAACGCCGGCATCAGCGCTGTCGGCTCGTTTGCCACGATCGATCCTGCGGATCATCAGCGAGTGATCGATCTGAACCTCGTCGCCCCGATGTTGCTTACGCGGGCATTGCTGTCCGACCACAAGCTCAGGCAAGGAGCCCGGCTCATCTTCATGTCAAGCCTCTCGCACCAGTTGGGGTACCCCGGCGCTGCTGTCTATGCGGCCACCAAGGATGGCCTCGAGCTCTACGCCCGTTCGGTACGAGCGGCTCTTCACCCGGCCATCACGACCACCACCGTTTTCCCGGGCCCGACTCGCACCGCTCACGCCCAGCGCTACAGTCCCGACCCGTCCGACACAAGCAACGAAGCACGGCGGATGGATCCCGCCGTGCTCGCTGATCAGATTGTTGGTTTTGACGGGGCTCGCTTGTTTCCGGGGCCTGTGGCGAAGGCATCTGCCGCTCTGGGCACGCTGGCCCCGTCTGTCGGCGAGGCGGTCATTCGCACGACCGTGTTCAACAAGATGCGTCGATAGCCAGTGCTGCCGTCTTAGTCGCTGCCAAAGAACCAGTCATCGTTGACCGATGCAGCACCACTGACGTCAACATCGACCTCAGCGCCACCGGCGACATCAAGGTCGGCGGCACCGTCAATCGATCCGGTCACCGAGTCGGTGGCGGTGATGTCAACACTCGATGCGCCGTCGATGTCAACGTCGACGACGGTGGCTGTGACATCGCCAGCCGAGATGGAGGTTGCACCATCCGCTGAAATCTCGAGCCTCGAGATTTCTTCTCCGGCCTTTCCTTCGATGTTGATGTCGACGGCCCCGTCGGCATCAACGATGAGGCTTTCCTGCACACCGACGACGTCGACGGACACCGCGCCGTCGGCGTCGATCGACTCAAGAGAAGGCACAACGATGATTGCTCGGGCCTCGTCAGCGTTGCTGACGCTGTTCATCGAGATCCGCAACGTGTCGTTCTTGACGTCGACGGTGAGGTTGTCGAAGAGGTTGGGGTTCGTCTCGAAGCTCACGGATGGCGGCTGAGAGGGGTCGACCATGATGTCGGCATTAACGAACGAGTCAAGATCGACTGAGCTGAAGTCTTCGACATCGAAGACACGGGTTTCGACCGTGCCTTCTCCGTCTTCGCCGAAGGCGAGCTCGAAGTCAGCTCCGCATCCGCTGAGGGCGAGCGCCGTGAATGCCAGTGCGCCTGCGCCGAGAACCTTGCGTGTTGTGGTGGTGAGTTCCATGCCGTCATTGTCGAAGCGGACGTGGCATGGGACGATCAGAGATCACCCTGAACCGTCCCTGAGAGAGTCGGGTACGTTCTCAGGGTTCTGCCGTACGCAGCGCTTGCTCACGCCCGGCCGTCAACGCACATGCCAGCCCCCATGCACATGATCCATGACTGAACTTCTCCGAGAACTCCTTGCCGCTGTCGATGAGCGGCGTCCCGTTGTGCTGGCGACGGTGACCTCGACGAGTCGGTCCGTGCCTCGCCGGGCGGGTTCAAAGATGCTGATCTACGCCGACGGCGCGACCTCTGGCTCGGTAGGCGGCGGCGAGATGGAAGCTCGGGTGCGAGAAACTGCCCTCGAGGTGCTCACCACCGGCAAGCCGGCCACGTTGTCGTACGCCCTTGTCGACCCCGCATCAGGTGACCCTGGTGTGTGTGGTGGCGAAGTCGAACTCTATTTGGAGCCCCATATGCCCCTCACCACTGTGTACGTGATTGGCGCAGGCCATGTCGGCCACGCCATCGTCGAGCTGGCGTCGTGGCTTGGCTATCGGGTCGTGGTGTGGGACGACCGCGCTGAGCTCCTTGATGCGATGATCGGTGCTGATGGTCAGCCGGTCGAGACGGTGACCGGCTCGATTGCCGACGCCATCGCTGCGAAGCCGATCGATGCCCACACTCGCATCGTGATGGTGACTCGCAATGTCGGGCTCGACGTCGACATCATGCCAACTCTCTTGGCCAGCGATGCGCCAACCATCGGGCTTATGGGCAGCGGTCGTCGTTGGGAGACAACACGAGCCAAGTTGGTTGAGGCTGGCGTCGATGAGGAGCTGCTCGGCAAGGTGCATTCACCGTTGGGCGTCGAAATCGCGGCGGAAACGCCGAAGGAAATCGCCGTCTCTGTGTTGGCCGAGCTGATTGGCCATGAACGAGACGTGTCAGCCTCGTAGCTGTCAGCGACCCATTCGCTTCTGTTCTCTGCGGTCGCCGTCGCGGCGGGGCATCAACATCACGAGGCGATCGATGCTGAGCCCGCTGATCACGAGGCGTTCCTTCTTGTCGGCCGCAAGCTCGCTCGCCCACGTCGTGACGCCGGCATCGGCGATATCGACGCGTGTGCCTTGTGAGTGCCACGAAACGTTCGCGCACAGGTTTGGGTAGTAGTCGGCGCTTTCGGTTCGTTGTGGCGCTAACTCGGTGTCCGCGATTGACGACAACTTCTCCACGATCGACAGCGCTTCGTCTCGACGACCGCTGTTGTCTGACACACCGATCCTGACGGTGCCTGTTGGCTGAAGCTCGGTGATCACGCGCACGATCGTGCGGAGCTGTTGGGTCAGTTCTTCAACCTCGAAGCGCCTGCTGCCCCGGTCGCGGCCAACGGCCACAAGACCGAGCAGCGAGAAGTGGGGGAACGACCCGGGAGCGTCGAACTGTTGAGCCCGGACCACCCGTTGCACCGCGCACAGCCGAGTTGTCTCGCTTGGATCCCGGAGCAACCGACGTCGAGCCGCCGCGACAAGCGCAAGGGCGTTGGTTGGATCGGAGACCACGTCACACAGACGCATTGTGGTCACGACGTTGTTCTGCGGCACGGCGCTGAAGGCCGACGACGCGCCAAACGGTGCAAGAGGGGAGAGTTGCACCGGATCGAAATAGTCGTCGTCTGCCAGTTCGATAGCCCGAGCGCCGACGGTGGCCAAGGCAACGGCGTCGAGATCAGACGGCTCGCAGAACCGATCGAGCTGGAACTGGCGCAGCGCTCCTGCTGGTTCAACACGGCTCGCCCGCTCAGAAGCCACGGCAAGCAAGAGCGAACGCAAGTCGGAGCCGGACAGCTCGTTGGCCAGTACCTCGAATGCGCTGGCAACCGCAGGCTCGTTGAGGATTCGGCGTTGCGCTCGGTTCATGCTCAAACCATAGAGCGGACGATGCTGCGAAACGGGAGCGTTTCTCATCGGTTGCTACGGTGACCGCATGGTTGAGGAGGGACAGCGGCTGGTCGTGATCCGCGGCGGTGGTGACTTGGCGACGGGCGTGGCCTGGCGCCTCACTCGTGCCGGTTTCTCGGTGGTGGTCACCGAGATTGCGGAGCCACTTGCCGTTCGGCGCACGGTGTCGCTTTCGTCTGCGGTGTCACAAGGCCGAGTGGATATCGAAGGAATGGTCGGTGAGCTTGCATCGTCGCCTGAAGAAGCCGTGATTGCGGCGCTGCGGGGCGACATTGGCGTGGTGGTGTCGCCCGAACTGCCGTCGGTCGGTGCCGATGTGGTGGTTGACGCTCGCATGGCGAAGGTCAACCTCGATACGGCCATCACCGACGCCGCGCTCGTTGTGGCCCTCGGCCCCGGGTTCACCGCTGGCGTAGATTGCCACGCCGTTGTTGAGACGCTGCGAGGCGCCCGCCTTGGGCGAGTGTTGTGGACGGGATCCGCAGCGCCAAACACGGGCACGCCAGGAGCGGTGAGCGGACACAGCACCGATCGAGTCGTGCGCGCACCAAACGATGGCCCCGTGAGCTGGAGTGTTGCGATCGGTACTCGGGTTGCTGAGGGGCAAGAGCTGGGCCGAGTTGGCGACACACCTGTGGTTGCTGCGTTCGAAGGCATCGTGCGCGGCCTCATCCTCGATGGCATCCAAGCGACGTCCGGGCTCAAGATTGGCGACATCGATGCCCGCTTGGATGTGACGCCCCACGAGATCTCAGACAAGGCGCTCGCGATTGGCGGGGGAGTGGTCGAAGCCATTCTGAGTGGCGGGCCCATCGCCGCGAGATGACACACGCAGGCGACGCCGCAGGATCTGCGCAGAGTCCCATCGACTCTGCCGCCATGGCGTCGATGCTTGGCTTGCGAGCGCGAGAACATGTTGCGCTGGTTGGTGGCGGGGGCAAGACAACGCTGATGCGAGCGATGGCTCTTGGCGCCGCCGCTCGTGGTCAGGACGTAATCGCCACAACAACCACGAAGATGGGAGCAAGCCAGGCCGACGGCTTTGAACTCTTGCTCGACTCGTCGACGGCAGCGGTCGATGCCGCCCTCGCCGTGTCGGCCGCCGGAGACAAACCACTGATGGTGTGGACGGCAGTGGACGGTGGGAAGGCGATGGGCGTCGAGCCCCAGGCCTGCGACAGTTGGTTTGAGGCGGCCGACGACCGGCTGGTGGTGGTCGAGGCAGATGGCGCTCGTCGCCGCCCGTTCAAAGCGCACGGCCCGTTTGAGCCGGTGATTCCGTCGACGGCCACCGTGGTGATCTCCGTGATCGGGGCGGATGCGCTCGGACGAGTGATTGCTGATCAGTGCCATCGCCCGCTTCGCGTGGCGGCTCTGGCTGGGTGCAGCCCGTATGTGAGGCTGACCCCTGAAGCGGCGGCGCAGGTGATCATGCACGAGCGAGGTGTTCGTCAGTTCGTGCCGGCGGGGGCTCGGTTCGTCGTGGTGGTCACGAAGGTGGCTGATGCGAATCGGAAGATGTCGGCCGAGCTGCTCAGCTCGCTCGCCCGCTTCGGCGCCGCCGAAACCGTGGCAGTAGCGTTCGCAGATGGCTGAGCGCGACGAACCAATCGAGTGGGGAGTGAACGTCATCCCCGAGTGCCCGATTGACGAGGTGGTCGCCATTGCCGCCCAGGCCGAGGCGCAAGGCTTCAGCCGTTGTCTCGTCTACGACGAGGGGCTTGTGACTCGCGATGTGTACATCACACTGGCCGCCATCGCCGCGGCGACGAGCTCGTTGAAGCTCGGCCCTGGCATCACCAATCCCTACACGAGGCATCCGGCCCAGACAGCGGCCGCGATCGCCTCGCTCGACGAATACAGCGGTGGTCGGGCCTTCCTCGGCATCGGCGCAGGAGGCTCGCTCACGCTCGACCCGATTGGTCTTGCCCGCACCAAGCCCCTCACGGCGGTGCGCGAGACGATTGCTGTTGCCCGCAAGCTCTTCACTGGCGAGCCGGTTGACTTTGCTGGAACCTCTGTGACCTTGACGTCGGCTCATATGAGCTACGGCCGACCAGGCACCGAGATCTGGCTGGCCGGACGTGGCCCCAAGATGTTGGCGCTGGGCGGCGAGATGGCCGACGGTGTGATGCTCGACTTCATTCACAAACCGAGTCTTGGTGAGTCGGTGGCGAGAGTGCGGGCCGAGAACCCAAACGTTCGCCTGTCGTATTCAACATCGATCGTCACGAACGACGCAGAGCTTGAAGTTGTGCGACCTCACATGACGTACCGACTCGTTGACGCCCCGCCCGACATCAAGACGGCGATTGGACTGAGCGACGCCGACGCTGATCGCATTAGGAGCGCGATGGCCGGCGGACTTCACGCTGCGGCTGAACACGTGCGCGATGAATGGATCGATCCGTTCATCGTTCGGGGTGATGCGGCGTCGTGTCGGGCCGAGATCGAAGAGATCTGCGGAGAGCACAACATGGAGGCCTTCATCGTGCCGATGTTCGAGATGGCCGATCCGGTCGGCTACCTCGAGGCGCTAGCCGTCCCAGGCTGAGATGCTCATTCGCCAGATGACGGTGGAGCCGTCTTCTCCTGGCGCTTCGAGTTCGCGAGGTTCTTCGCCAACGCGCTCGTAGCCCAAACGTTCCGGGATACCTCCGCTGCGAATGTTGGCGACGTCGTGGTGAATCTCGACCCGTTCGATGTTGGGCTGAGAAAACGCAGCCGTCGTCAGAGCGCGTGCGACCTCGGTGACGTATCCCCGGCCTTCGTGGGCCTGGTCGATCCAGTAGCCAATCTCGATGCCGGTCGGCCCGATGCGACGGTGGAGACCACTGGCCCCGATCGGCGTGTCGCCAAGGAAGATGCCAAACGTGGCATCGGTGCCTTCAACGTGCGACTTCTTCCATTCCGCGATCAGCTTGCGCCGATCGTCGACGCTCAACGGTTCGAACGCAATCCACGGCATCCACGGTCGAAGGTGTTCGACGTTTGCGGTGACGACCTCGTGCAGCGATGGGGCATCGTCGTCGGTCCACAGCCGAATCGTGAGCCGCTCGGTGTCGAGTCGTTCCGGAAGACGTTCCTCCGGCGACGCCGGCCCCTGTGCACTCATGGCCAGATGATCATCGGGTCAGCGGCCGAAGTCGAACGATTTCACTTCGACCATGGCCTCGCTGAGGGTCGACACGGCATTGTCGAAGAGCGACTGGCCGAGCTCGGCCGTGGCTCCGGTGGGATCGCCGATGTAGCCCTCGGGGTCGAAGTCGTTCGAGAGCCAACCGAACGATGTTGACCCACCAAACTTCACGTGCGTGTTGTCGGCCAGCGCTTCGGGCACCTTGCGCTGCGAGACCGACAGGTCAACCTCGTCTGGACGCAGGTGCATGAACACGGCGGTTTCGTCTCGGCCGCCGTGGATGCCCATGCCCAGCTCTTCTTCTGTCGACGCCCCGCCGTAGGCAGGCGGGAGCATGGGGTGCATCAAGAACGTCTTCAGGCCGGTTTCCAGGCGGATCTCGCGCAGGGCCGTGTTGAGAAGAGTGGTGTTTCCGCCGTGTCCGTTCAGCAGAACGAGCCGCTCGACCCCCGTGGTGGCGACCGAACGGGCGAGGTCGAGCAGTACTCGCATCATCGTGTCGGCCGACAACACGAGCGTGCCGGGCGACCATGCGTGCTCGTTCGACTTCGAGACCGACAGTGTTGGCAGCTGCCACACGTCGAGATCGTCGCCGCACTCGCTCACCACAGCGTTCGCTGTCTCGTGCGCAATCACGTGGTCGACCGACATCGGCAAGTGAGGGCCGTGCTGCTCAATCGCTCCGATGGGTAGCAGCAAGATCGACGCTGCGTTGATGCGCTTGCCGACCTCGGGACCGGTCAGCCGTTCGTAGTGCCGTGTATGCGAGAGAGCCACCAGGCGAACCGTAGTGGCTTGACGGCGTTAGCTCGGCTACAAGATCGACACCACCATGCGGCTGGCAAGACGACGGCGCCAGACGGGTCGGCTAGAACAACGGTCGATGAGCGACGCAAACGAAATACGGTCAGACGCACAACGGCTGATGGACGGCATCTACTGGTATGGCATCCCGACGCTGTTTCGATGTGAGCACGACGCCGATCCGAACAACGCAGACATCGGGCTGGTTGGCGTGCCGCACAGCACGGGCAACGGCACCACCCAGCGCGACCAGCACCTGGGCCCTCGTGCCGTGCGCAACGTGAGCGCGATCGGGCGTCGAGTGCACGATCAATTCAAGATCGATCCGTGGGACGCCTGCCGTATTCACGACCTCGGCGATGTGCCGTTGAGCGAAGGCAACAACAACGAGCGCTCAATCGAGATGATCACCGACTACTACAAGGCGCTCGATGCTGCGGGGTGTCGGCCCGTGTCGATCGGCGGCGACCACTCGATCACCGGCGGCATCTTGCAGGGCATCGCCGGTAGTCACAGCAACCTCACCGGTGGCGAGAAGGCCTGCCTGCTGCACTTTGATGCACACACCGATGCCTTCCACAACGTCGAGCACTTCATGGGGGCGATCAAGTCGGCCGCTCATTGGGCCAGCTATCTGGTGCGCGACGGACACGTCGATGCAGAGCATTCGGTGCAGGTCGGTATTCGCGGCAACGTGCGAAGCCTCGACTGGCTCGATCCGAGTTACGACCTCGGATACACGGTGATCAAGAAGACCGAGTACGACGACATGGGCGCCGAGCGAGTGATGGAGATCATCGACGAGAAGATCGGCGACCGTCCGCTCTACATCACCTTCGATCTCGACTGCCTCGACCCGATGGTGGCGCCAGGTGTGGCCAACATCGAAGCCGGCATCGAGGGCTTCGGTATCAACCAGGTGATGGAGCTGATCAGGTCGGTCCGAGGCAAGAACGTCATCGGCGGCGATGTGGTGTGCCTGATGCCAACCGTGGATTCACCGAATCAGATCACGAGCTACCGGGCGATGGCCGTGATGTTCGAGATTCTCAGCCTCATTGCCGATGGTCACGCCGCCAAGGCCAACTCGTAGGGGCTAGCGGAGCTTCTTGGCGATGACCTGCCACACGTCTGGGTCGATGCCCATGCCGATGTGGCTCGACGACACCTCGATGTTCTCGACGTTGTTGGCCGGGTAGGGGTCGATACACGCGGGCCAATCGACGATGCCATCGTTCTTGGAGTAGATCGCGGTGACTGGAACCGTGATTGGCGTCTGCTCACGATCGATGATCTGTGACTCGATGCTGGCGATGGCTTCCTCGCCGAACGTCTCGGCCGAGACGGTGAACCGTGGCCCGCCGATGACGGGAGTGCCGTAGGTGATCACCGAGCGGACGACATCTGGTCGATCACGCGCCACCTCCCGGGCAACAACGCCGCCGAGGCTCCAGCCGATGAGGTCGAGTGGACCGCCGGTCTGCGTGAGCTCGTCAACCCTGATCAGGGTTGCGTCGAGCATCGCTTGCACGTCGCCACGATTGCGGCCCTGTTCCCAGGTGAGCGGCTCGTGACCGAGGCCGCGGAGATACCCACGGAGCACGATCATCGAAGCATCGGTGGCGCCGAAGCCAGGAATGGTCATGACTCGGCGGGTGGAAGCGGACGAACGGCGTAACACCGGGGCTGCGACTTTGGGGGCCGCAAATAGCATGCGAAGTGGTTCGAGGGCGATGCGGGCCTCGTTGACGAGGCGGGATCGGGATGGGGGAGAGGGCTCGCGGAGGACGTGGGGGCTCGCCATCGCCCAAGCCTATGACGGCGGGTGTGTCGCTGGAGCACCGAGGGATGGTCTCGGATCGCCGTGATGCTCACTAACCGAGTTGCTCGCTGAGGCTCGCAACTCGACCGCGTGACGTTTTGTACCTGACCCCTAGGAGGGGAGGGCGGGGTGAGTGTCACAGGGGCGACGTAGATTCGTGGGATGCGGTTGTTGCACACATCCGACTGGCATGTCGGCAAGATGATTCGGGGCCATTCTCGGGCCGGCGAGCATCGCGCCGTGCTGTCTGAGATTGCCTCCATTGCCGGTAGCTCGAACGTCGATCTCATCGTCGTGGCCGGCGATCTCTTTGAAACCGCGGCCCCCACACCCGAGGCCGAGTCGATCGTCTACGAATCGTTTCTTGAGCTGGCCGAGATCGCCCCGCTGGTCACCATTGCTGGCAACCACGACAACCCTCGTCGCCTAGCCGCCATCGCACCGCTTCTCAAGCTCGGCCGGGTCACCATGCTGGCCGAGGCCCGTGGCCCGCAAGACGGCGGTGTCGTATCGCTCACTACAGAAGGCGGCACGCCAGTCGACATCGCGATGCTGCCGTTTGTGTCGCAACGAAGCATCGTTCGGGCCGATCAGCTCATGAACGACGCCGGCTACGAACATGCGCAGCACTATGCGGAGCGCATGGCCCGGGTGCTCGACGCATTGATGGCGGGCTTTGGCCCTGACGCCGTCAACCTCGTGGTTGGTCACGCCTTCGTGCAGGGCGGTGCAGCCGGCGGCGGAGAGCGAGGCGCTCACCTGGTTGAGGAATACGCAGTGCCCGCGCAGGCCTTCGGCGCCAGCGCCAGCTACGTCGCGCTCGGCCACCTGCATCGAGCTCAGGTGGTGCGTGGCGCCACGGCCATTCACTACTGCGGTTCGCCCCTCCAGCTCGACTTTGGCGAAGAGGCGCAGATCAAGCAGGTCAACCTCGTCGACCTCGAGCCTGGCGTGCCGGCGAAGGTCAACGCGGCCGAACTGTCGTCTGGCCGAGGGCTGCGAACGGTCGCTGGCACGATGGACCAACTGCGCGCGCTCGTCGACGAGGTCGGCGACGACTGGCTGCGAGTCCGAGTCAACGAATCGGCACGGGCCGGCTTGGCAGACGAGGTGCGAGCCTTGCTTGGCGATGGGGTTGTCGATGTCATGGTCGAGTCGCCCGATGCAGATCGACAACGGCCGGCTCCCAGGCGACGCGATGGACGATCACCACACGAGCTGTTCGCCGACTATCTCTCCGAAAGCGAGATCAACGACCCGCGGGTGACGGCTGGGTTCGCCGATCTCTACGAGTCGGTCAGCGTCGGCGCAGACACAGGGGCAGCGACAGGGGCAGACACCGCAGCCAACGGTGCGAAGGCATGAGGCCGCTTCGCCTCGACATCGAGGGCTTCTCGACCTTCCGAGATCGCCTCGAGATCGACTTCGGTGATGTCGATCTCATCGCGTTCGTGGGGCCGACCGGCTCTGGCAAGTCGTCGATCATCGATGCCATCACGTTTGCGCTGTTCGGATCGGTCTCTCGCTACGACGACGTGCGGCTCGTTGCTCCCGTCATCACCCAGGGGGCCAACGAAGCAAAGGTGCGGCTCGACTTCGAGCTGGACGGTTCTCGCTACACGGCGATTCGTGTGGTGCGGCGCACAAAGACGGGCGCCACCACCAAGGAAGCCCGGCTCGAGAAGCTCAGCGGCAGCGGGGGCGAGCTTGAGTTCTCGCCGGTCATGGCATCGGGGGCGAAAGAGCTCACGACTGCCGTTGAAGAGTTACTCGGGCTCGACTTCACGCAGTTCACCCGCACTGTGGTGCTGCCCCAGGGCGACTTCGCCGAGTTTCTCAAAGACGACGCCGCCAGTCGTCAGCGTCTGCTGCGGCGGCTGCTCGACCTCGAGATGTACTCACGAATGGGCTCGCTGGCCCGCGAGCGAGCCAAGGCCAGCGCCAGTCAGATCCACGTTTTGAACGAACAGATCGAACGCCACGCCGAGATCACACCGATGATGCTGAAGGCGGCGACCGAACAACACCAAGCGCTCGAGTCGTTTGCCGACACCGCGGTGGAAGCGCAGACCGAACTCGACAGCGTCGAAGCCGAGCTTGTCGAGCTGCGGTTGTCGGTCGAGACGGCTGATGGCCAGATTGCTGCCCTTGCTGCCACGGCTATGCCCACTGAGGTTGCTGAGCTCGGCGCCAAGGTTGCATCGGTCGCCGATGCCATTAGCCAGGCCCAGGCACATCGCGACGAGCTGCGGAAGCAGCGAGATGCGCACGAAACGTCCGCCGCCGAACTGGGCGACGTTGTCGCTCTGCGCACCGACCTCTCGGCCCGGCGCAAACTCGCTGAGCTGCAGGCTGAAGTCGATCAGCTCGAGCCAGCAGTGGCCGAGCTTGGCGACGCGGCCCGGCATGCCAACAAGACCCTTGAAGAGGCCACAGCCGAGCGAGAGTCCGCCGACGAAACGCTGTCGAAAACTCGAACCGCCGCAGACGCCGGGGCCTGGATCTCCACCCTCGTCGAGGGCGACGCATGCCCGGTCTGCCAACAGGTAGTTGGTGCCCTGCCAGACCACGACCCGTCTGCAGAGCTTGCGACCGCAGAGAAGGCCGCGGCACAAGCGGCGGCGGTGTGGAAGCAGGCTCGCTCAACGAACGACGAGATGCGGAGCTCGTTGTCGGTTCAACGGGCCAAGCTCGAGGAGCGGGCCGCAGACCTCGTGGCGGCCAAAGCAGCAGTCGATGGTGAATTCTCAGACGACGAGGTCGCCGAACGACTTCAAAAGGCCGAACAGGCAACGCTGGCAGGAACTGAGATCGCAGAGCAGCTGAAGATGGCCGAAGTCGCACTCGACAAGGTCGCCACCGAGGCCGCATCGTTTGGCGACCTTGAACGCCGCCAACGGGCTGCGTTTGGCGAGTGCCGCGACGGCGTTGCATCGCTCAACCCGCCACCGCCAGAAGGTGCGTCGTTGGTCGACGATTGGCAGGCCTTGGCTGCGTGGTCTGAGGCGCGCCACGCCGAGCTGGCCGACGACCGCGAGAAGATCGCGGTGAAGGGTCGCGAGTTGGCCGAGAAGAAGAAGGCCCTGCTGGCCACGCTCGAGGGTGGGGCCGCGCCCTTCGATCTCGATGTTTCCCAGCTCTCATCCTCACTTCCGGCCCGCCGTCAAGCGCTCGCCGTTGAGGTTGCTCGGCTCACAGAACGACTCGACGAGAAGAAGACCGTCTCGAAGCAGATCGACGAGCTCGACGCCAAGCGGCAGGTCGACGACATGCTCGGTCGGCAACTTTCGGCATCGGGCTTCGAACGCTGGCTGCTGGCCGAAGCGCTTGACGATCTCGTTGAACGCGCAACCGTGCGGCTTCTCGAACTATCCAACGGCCAGTTCTCGCTGAGCACGAGCGACAACTCGTTTCGCATCATTGACCACCGCAACGCCGACCATGAGCGAGACGTGCGCACGCTGTCTGGCGGCGAGACATTCTTGGCCTCGCTGGCCCTTGCGCTTGCCCTCTCAGACTCCATCGCCGATCTGGCTCCCGTTGGAGCTCCGAGGCTCGAGTCGATGTTCTTAGACGAGGGCTTCGGCACGCTCGATCCAGAAACCCTCGATGTCGTTGCCGGGGCGATCGAGGAGCTCTCGGCCTCGGGCCGACTTGTTGGCATTGTCACGCACATCGAGCCACTGGCCGAACGCATGCCGGTTCGGTTCGCCGTCACAAAGGGGCCAAATACCTCAACGGTTGAACGGCAAACGTCATGATGGAGCGATGGCCAGCCTGCCCCCGCACACCGATGCAGAGGTGCCGATGAAGTACGCGGTCGAAAGTTGGGACCCCGCCTACGGCACGAGCGGAGACGATCAGTCGCTCACCGAGCTCGACGAGTCCGTTGATGCTTCCGTCGAGCGTTCCCTCAATGAGTGGGAGCCGATTGCGCCGGCGCCGTGTGGCGATCTGCCTCCTGTCACGTTCGTCGACGGTGTCCGACGCATCGATGCTCGGGTGTGGATTTCAGGTTCGGAGCCCGGTGCTGTGAGCGCCGGGAGTTCGATTGACGAGATCGCCTACCCAGGCGTGTGTGCAACAGTCGCCGCCGGCGCGGTTCGATGTGAGCCGGGCTCGGCCCAGGTGATCGAAGCCGTGGTCGAGCGGGCCCTCTATACCGCAGCCCCTAACGCAGGCCCGATCTCAACCCGCCATGGGGCCTACGCGCTTCGACCACTCGCCGAGGGCACCCCAGAAGCCCTCTATCTCGGCGTGCACAATCACATGACCGCAGTCGAGACAGCGTTGAGCGTCGATCTCAACGGCGGCGCACTCGTGGTGTTTGATGGTCCGCTCCGAGGCCGCGATGCGGCCAGCGGTGTTGGCTACATCAAGACCCACAACGTGCAATACCTCGAACTTCCTCAGCACCGAGTGATCGGTCGACTGGCCGCGGGGGAGCGCACGCCGCTGTTTCTCATCGGCGGGTCGTTCACCCGATGGTCGTGGTACTTGCGACTGCCCGGACCGGTCAGTCATGCCTTGAGCGGTGTGGTGCGCCTTGAGCTTCCTGGTCTTGGCACGGTCGACGACGCAGCAACGCGAGCCGACATCGTGAGCCAGCTGTTGCCGAAGTACGCGAGCCAGCCCCACAAAGACACACGGGCTCCACAGAACCTGCATCCGATTGCTGGCCTCGAACGTGAGTTGCGACGCCGTCTCGGCGACCCGCAGCTACTCGAGCGAGCCCTCAGGCGAGCGGCGGCTTAGACCAGCAGTGCGGAGCCGGTGATAAGGACCGCCGCTTCGCCCACCTGTTCAGCCGCGCCCAGCAGATCGCCCGAGACGCCGCCGATCTTGCGCCAGGCCCACAACCCCACGAGGGCGGAACCTGCCGCGACCGCTGCCACCGGCACCGGAGCCCACGCACCAAACGCAACGACGGCAGTTGC
>CALLGK010000087.1 GCA_938009905.1 uncultured Acidimicrobiales bacterium
GGGGCCTGATCGAGATCGGTGCCCTTGGTTGATTTCTTCTTCCTTGCCACGTTTTGTCTCCAGACCGGCGGGTGGTTATCGCCAACTCCACGATGTGCCAAGCGAGAGGATCAGGGCGCTGAAACCAACGATTGCGGTGGTTGCGCTCACCTTCGCTCGGGTTCGTGCTGTCACGCCCTAGTAGTCGGCCCTTTTTGGCCCATGCCTGCATGGGTGGGGTCACCCACTCCTAGGCCATACGGCCTAGATCAGATCACGTTGCAGCTTGGTCGCCAGCCGCATCGGTGCTAGCGACCTCTTGTCGGCGCTTGGCCATCGCTCCGAATCCGGCCACGGCAGCCGCACCGATTGCGAGACCAACGCCGCCGCCAACAACCGCCGCGGTCGTCGTATTGCCGCCGTCGCCATCGTTGGCTGCTGCGGCGGCAGTGTCGGTTGACGATTCGTCCGAGGTCGCATCGCCTGCGTCGGGTGCTTCTTCTGAGTCGTCGCTCGGCCCGTTACCAACGGGTTGGTCAACTGTTGTGTAGTCGGGCTCGATGTCCTCACCTTCAACAAGACCCATCGGTTCATGGTTCTCGTAGCCGGGGAACAGCGCTCCTAAGCGGTTGTCGCCGAGCTGGCGAATGGCGATGTCGGACAGCACACGGCGATAGTCGGTGGTGGTGGCAAGGTCGGCCCCGTCATACAACGCACTTCGTTCGAGACCGGGCCACTCACCGTGGAAGCCACCGTTCACCGACCCGCCCAATACGAAGATGCCGCCACCGTGGCCATGGTCGGTTCCGGCGCTTGCGTTTTCTTGGATACGACGACCGAACTCGCTCATCACCACCACCGTGGTGCGCTTCAAATCGCTCGGTCTCGCGTCGAGATCGGCGTAGAAGGCTGCGAGGCCTTCCGACACGGTTCCCACCAGTTGTTCAAACCGCCCATTCTGCGCGTTGTGCGTGTCCCAACCGCCAATGTCGATCGTTGCCGCATGCAAGCCAACGTCGGACTTGATGAGCTGGGCGAGCGAACCGAGCGACTCGGCGAACGTGGTCGCCGGGTACTCAACGCCACTCGCCGGTTCGTAGTCGTTGCCGCCATGAAGCTCGAGCGCGTTCGATCCGGTGATGGCCCGAAGCCCAGCGACATGGCCTGGTGAGTCGCCACGCTCATAAATCTGGCGAAGTGCCGTACGTTGACCGTCGCGCCACCGGAAGAAGGCGGACGGAAAGCCAAACCCATCCAATCGGGGAACGGCCACAACCTGATTGCTGCCACTGAAGGAGCGAGGAGCGCTCGTTCCCATCGCAACAGCTGGCAGAAGCGGATCGCCAACCAAATTCGGCGCAAGCAGCCGAGCCATCCAACCCGTCCTGGCTGCGGCCTCACCGGCCGTGCCGTAGTTCATGAACCGCTGGGCATCGAAGTGGCTACGAGTGTTGGCCGTGAGCCCGGCCCCCATCACGATCGCCAACCGTCCCTCGTCAAAGAGCTCGGTCATCGGAGCTGCGGCCGGATGGAAACCAAACGGTGAGTCGCCGATTGAGGCGAGCTCGGCAACAGGAATTTGTGTCTCAGGACGAGCCGATTCGTAGTGGCTACGATCCGGGCCACCAGACGGCACAACCCAGTTCACAAAGTCGGCCCCACCCCGCAGGAAGATCGTGATCAAGATGTTCGAAGAACTCGCCTCAGCTTGGCGCGAGAAGAACAAGCCTCGGATGCCCTGGTCGAGCGCAAGGCCACTGACCACGCTGGTTTGAAGGAACTGTCGTCGACTCAGCGGCATAGATACTCCGGAGTCATGAAGATCAGGGCGACGAGGGCCCGAATCCGCTCCTCGACGTCGTCACTCTCACCAAGGTCAAACGTTCGGTCGAACCCCTGGGCCATGAAGTCGACAAGCGGATCACGAGTGTCGCTGATCACCTCGGCGCCGAGGAGCCAATCAAGCCAGAAATCGACGATGCCTTCGGCGGTGTTGTCGACGTCGCGCATCGGGCCAACAACATCGACCACGTACTGATCGATGGTTTCCTCGTCTTCGCCCTCGCCCGACACGATGATCTCTGCGCGGTCAGCAAGCAGGTCGTTGGCCAACGTCCAACGTTGCAGCAGCGAGTTTGTGTTGTTCCAGTAGGTCGTCTCGTCTGGATACCCATCGGGTGGTTCCCAGGCAAACAACGGTTGTCCGAGCTGGTTGAACTGCCGCAAGAACCGATTGCTTTGCTCGTCTTCTCGCGCCCAGTTGAGATCAAGGCCCGTTTGCCGCACGAGCGATACGGCGAACTCGAACGGCCGGCGAGACTTCTCTCCTGCGCTGGCGAGGAAGTGCTCAGAGTTCAGGATGTGGGCCGTCACCTGCTTGAGCTGATCGGACGAATCACTCTCGGCGAGGAACACCTCGGCTGCTGAGCCGACCAGATCGTCAGGCGGGTCGTCGGCAACCAGTCGGCGACACAGCTTGCGGCAAATGTGGCGCGCCGTGCCTGGATGGGC
Organism: uncultured Acidimicrobiales bacterium; assembly: GCA_938009905.1. Lineage (GTDB taxonomy): Bacteria > Actinomycetota > Acidimicrobiia > Acidimicrobiales > SZUA-35 > CALEWY01. Next base: position 2,491 of record CALLGK010000087.1, read on the forward strand.
GGCCAACACATCGAGAACGTCGTTGCCATCTGCGAGGTCGTCTTGGTCGGCCTCGATAAACCGCCCAACAACCTGTTTCTGAAAGCGATCGTGATTGTCTCGCTCGTAGAGCAACTCGCCCGTCTCTTCGTGGACGGTCCACCCGGTGAATGCTCTCGTTGCCTCATACACATCGTCGTCGACATAGCCGACCGGGTTGCCGTCGTCGTCGGTTGGGACGTCTGACTGCAGCGAGTCTGAGCCGAGGTAGTTCTCGGCGCCGAGGGTGTGAAGCTCCAGGAGCTCGCGAGCCCAGTTCTCGTTGGGCCCAGCATCCGTACTGCGGTAGTTGTCGAGGTAGTAGAGCATGCACGTGCTCTCGGCCACGGCGCCGAGCAGCTCACGGAAGTTGCCAAGCACATTGGGCCGAATCACGTCGCGGTCGTACCGCATGATCATCGACCGAACGGGGTCGTCCGGTCCGTAGACATTGAAGTGGTTGTGCCAGAAGTCGGCGAGCACTTCCTCCAGCTGCCGCTCGCTATACGAGGCCCGAAGCAGCGTGAGCCGTTCGAGCTCGCGCAATGGCTGCGAACGGTCGGCTTCGCCATCTTCGTTCACAACGAAGCGCTCCCACGACTGCTCGCGGCTCAGGGCGAGGGTTTCGTACCCCGCAGCTGCGATGCGACGCTCGGCATCGCCGTCGTCGATCTCGGAGGGTTCGAGCTGGCTGCTGACGTAGGCCGCGACGATCTCTGCGTCTGTCGAGCCCAGCTCCGCAAGTCGTGCCACATCACCAGGGCGGGGGCCGAAGCCGATCCGGTTCAGCAGAAACGTCGCAACTGGGGGAACGAAATCGCTCATGCCGCCGGCTGCCCCATCACCCGGCCACGGTAGCAAGGGGTTGGGCAGCGGGCTATGGCGCTAGGTGCGTTCGCCTGAGACTTGGGAGGAATCGTCGTGTGTCCGTTAGGTTCGCTTGCTGTGCCTGACAACAACCAGCTCGACTACGACCCCGAGGCGGTTGCCGTCCGGCCCGCCGCAACCGTGATGCTGGTTGACGATCGACCTGACCTTCACGTGCTGATGCTCAAACGAACCAACAAGGTCGTGTTTGCAGCGGGACTGTGGGTGTTCCCCGGTGGACGAGTTGATCCAGACGATCACCGGGACGCATTCGACGACATCACCCATGGCCTCACTGATGCTGAGGCATCGCAGATTCTCGAAGTGGAATCAGGAGGGCTGGCCTGGTGGCTGGCGGCCTGTCGAGAAACCCTCGAAGAGGCAGGCCTGCTCCTCGCCACCAACAACGAAGGCGTCGACGTCGCGGCCTTCCGCAAGAAGGTCCAAGACGATGAGGGAGTCTTCGTTGACGAACTGATTGCCCAGGGAGTCACCATCGATGCGACCGCCATTGAAGAGGTCGCTCGCTTCGTCACTCCCCCTGGCCCACCGCGTCGATTCGATGCTCGCTTCTTTGTCGCCCAAGCGCCGACCGACCACGAGCCGGTGCAGGACGATTCTGAGATCGTCGATCTTGAATGGGTGCGCCCGGCTGATGCAATGGACCGCTGGCGGGCCGGCGAGTTCGAGATGATGTCACCAACTGTTCGGATGGTCGATTGCCTGCGCCGATACGAATCTGCCGCCGATGTCATGGACGCCGCACGGCAACGGCACCCGTACCAACGAGTGCGTGTTGTCGACCCAGACGGCGACTATCGAGTGGTCCTGCCTGGCGA
>CALLGK010000088.1 GCA_938009905.1 uncultured Acidimicrobiales bacterium
AGCGCTCACAATGTGACTGTCACACCCCATCGGTACGGTCAGAGATGTACCAGTCGGGTTCGAGGAACGGCCCGCTAGCATCGCAGGGTCCTGGTCGGCCTTATGGATCGACCATCAACCCTGCCCTCGACCGTCGGGGGCTCCGGTACATGCCGGGTCCGTAGGGAGGCAACGCTGCATGCGTGCATATGAATTGATGATCATTTTTACGGCTGACACTGAAGAGTCAGACGTACAGCAACAGATCAACCGCCTTGGCGAACTCGCCAAAGAAGCCGGTGGATCGCTCGAGAAGATCGACAAGTGGGGCATTCGACGCTTCGCTTTCGAGATTCACAAGAAGACCGAGGGCTTCTACGTCGTTCTGGAGTTTGTTGCTCCGAACGCCCTCGACGAGATTGATCGCACCCTTCGTCTTGCCGACGAAGTGATCCGTCACAAGTTCGTTCGACTTCCGCTGAAGGAGGCCCACAAGCGGGGCCTCGCAGCGGTGTCCGCATAATCGGGGGTCACCATGGCTGTCGACAATGCGGTCCACGTCACCGGCAACGCCGGGCGTGAACCAGAACTCCGTTTCACACCATCCGGCCAGGCCGTTGCCAACTTTGGCATCGCGGTCAACCGCCGGTGGCAGAATCGTCAAACCCAGGAGTGGGAAGAGCAGACCTCGTGGTTCGATGTCACGTGTTGGGGTCAGCTCGCCGAGAACGTCTCTGAAACAGTTGCCCGCGGCACACGCGTCACTGTCACGGGTCGTCTCGACCAGCGCAGCTGGGAAAATCAGGAGGGCGAAAAGCGCTCCAAGGTAGAAATCGTCGCTGACGATGTCGCCGTGAGCCTCCGCTGGGCAACCGCCCAGGTGCAGCGCAATGAACGCGCTGACGGTGGTTTCCAGGGCGGCGGAGGCGGCGGCAATGCTGGTGGCGGCAACGCCGGTGGCCGTTCGTTCGGTCCACAAGGTGGCGGTCGCCAAGACACGCCTGCCTATTCCCCCGATGAGGAGCCCTTCTAATGGCAAAGTCACGTAACACCCGGCGGGCCAAGCCCAAAGACGCCAACCGCCGGTCAAAGAAGAAGATCAGCCCGCTCACCGCGGACGAGATCGAGTACCTCGACTACAAGGACGTCGACACGCTTCGTCGTTTCATGTCTGATCGAGCCAAGATCCGTTCTCGTCGAGTGTCCGGCAACGATTCCCAGCAGCAGCGTGTGGTCGCCCGTGCGATCAAGAACGCTCGCGAGATGGGACTGCTTCCCTACGCCAGCCGTGTCACCACGCAGCGTCGGGCCCGTGGCGACCGTCCCGAGCGCGGCGATCGTCGACCACGCGGCGATCGCGATGAGAATCGTGAAGGTCGCGACGACGCACCACGCCCCGACGGCGATGCCGCAGCACCAGCTGAGGCTCCCGCAACCGAGGCACCAGCAGCTGAGGCTCCCGCAAGCGAAGCTCCCGCAGCTGAGGTTGCAGCAGAAGGAGCAGAGGCCTGATGCGCATCGTTCTTCACGAATCAGTCAGCGGTCTTGGTAACCGAGGCGACGTCGTCGACGTCGCCGATGGTTACGCCCGCAACTTCTTGCTCCCGAAGGGTCTTGGCCAGCGGGCCACGTCCGGGGTTGAGGCGCAGGCCGAAACCATGCGTAAGGCATGGCAGGCCAAGAACGCCAAAGACCGTGAGGCAGCAGAAGAAGTTGCGAAGACTCTCGTGGCAAAGTCGATTTCGATCGAGGCTCGGGCTGGAGCCGAAGGCAAGCTCTTCGGTTCCGTCACGGCCAACGACATCGTTGACGCCACCCTCGCACAGACCGGTGTCGAGCTTGATCGCAAGATGATCATCCTCGACGAGCCGATCCGTGCAACGGGCACGCACACCGTCACGGCAAAGCCGCACGACGAAGTTCAGTTCCCGATCACTGTTGAGGTTGTCGAGGCCTAGCGTTCCGGCGCCGGCAACGGCGCTAGTTCACGGGCGGGCGGCCCCAAGATGACGAAGCTTCGGCCACCCGGCTCGCCTGTGCGACGACGGTGGCCGAAGTCGTTTTCGACCTCCTCTCACCACAACGACCCGCCATCGCCCTTCCCCACGTTGTCCACAGCACTGACTTTGTCCACAGAACAACCCGCGAAATACACACGTTCAAGGTCTAGGAGTCCACAGCCGTGCCGAGCGATGATCTAGAGATGCCAGACGGCCCCCCACCGACCGAACCCTCCGAGCCCGTCGCGCCCGCTGAACAAGACGCGTCCGGCGAGCCCACAGCACCCGTTGCGTCAGCTGCGTCTCCTGACGACAGCGCCGTTGCGGTCGGGTCGGATGATCGGCTGCCCGAAGGTGAGCCGCCGCCGTATGAAGGACCGCCGGCAGCTGAGTTCGACGGTCCGGTCTTGGACCTGACCGACGGTGCCTCGCGTCGTTCACCGTCGCGTTCGTTTGGCCAACCGGGTGGTGGAGGTACTCCTGGTGGCGCTCGCCCAACGCGGGTTCCCCCAAGCAACCTCAGTGCAGAGCAGGCGGTGCTCGGCGCGATGCTGCTGAGCCGTGAAGCCATCGCCGATGTGGTCGAGGTGCTCGACGGTGACAACTTCTATAAGCCCGGCCACGGTCACATCTTTGAAGCCATCGTCAGCCTGTATGGCGCGGGCGAACCGGTCGATGCCATCACCGTGGCCGATGAGCTCGAACGAGCCAGCCTCCTCGAAGCCGTTGGCGGCAACGCCATCTTGATCGATCTACAGGCCAACACGCCGGCCGTCAGCAACGCGACCTACTACGCGAAGATCGTCGAAGAGATGGCCCTGCTTCGACGGGTCATTCAGGTCAGCAACGAGATCGCAGAAGACGCCTACGCCGTCCCAGACGACGTGGTGAAAACCATCGACGACGCAGAAGCCCGCATGTTCGACGTGGCCCAGCGCCGGGTCACCAACTCGACCGCCGAGATTCGCGATCTGTTGTCGGCCAACCTCGACCGCCTCGAGATGCTCTACGAACAGGGCGACTCGATCACCGGCATTCCATCTGGCTACCACGACCTCGACGAGCTGCTCTCTGGCCTTCAGAAGAACGCGTTCTACGTCGTTGGTGCCCGACCCGCCATGGGCAAGACCGCATTCGCGCTCGGCATGGCTGCCAACTCGGCAATGCAGACCGGAAAGCCTTCGCTCTTCTTCTGTCTCGAGATGGGCCAGCTCGAGCTGTCACAGAGAATTCTCTGCTCAGACGCTCGGGTCGACGCCACCCGTGTGAAGACCGGTCGCCTCGACGAAAACGACTGGAACCGCATCAGCCACAGCGTTGGCCGGCTGGCCGAGGCTCCGATCTACATCGACGACAACCCACACACCACCGTGATGGAGATGCGGGCAAAGGCTCGACGGCTGAAAAGCCGTGTGGGCGAGATCGGCATGATCGTGGTCGACTACATCCAGCTCATGACCGGCCGCTCAAACGCCGAGAGCCGCCAGGTCGAAGTGTCGGAGATTTCCCGAAACCTGAAGATCCTCGCCAGAGAGCTCGAAACCCCCGTGATTGCACTGGCCCAGCTCAACCGTGGCCTCGAGCAGCGAACCGACAAGCGACCGATGCTGTCTGACCTTCGTGAGTCTGGTGCTCTCGAGCAGGACGCCGACTGCGTGATGTTCCTGTACCGAGACGAGATCTACAACACCGAGTCAGAAGCAAAGGGTGTTGCTGAGGTCATCGTGGCCAAGCACAGAAACGGCCCGACGGCCACGGTGAAGCTGGCGTTCCTCGGTCACTTCACGAGGTTCGAGAACATGAGTCGGCGAACGCCGCCTGCTGGTGGCGGAGCGCCTGGTGCTGCAGTGCCTGCCGGCGGTGGGCCACCGGCCGAAGAGTTCTAGCTACGAACCCTGTTCGAGCACGGCGGGTGGCGGTGCATCGGGCGAACCAGCGTCAACCGGCTCGTTCTGGAGCACAACGCCCATGAGGGCAAGGCACGCGGCCGCACCGAGAAGCACGGTGTA
>CALLGK010000089.1 GCA_938009905.1 uncultured Acidimicrobiales bacterium
ATCGTCAAGCTCGCCACCGAGAACGATGGCATCGTCTCGAGAACCACGCTGATGCAACACGGCGTCACGGCTCGGGCCATCAGCGCCCGGCACGAGGCCTTGCTCGAACCAGTGGCCTATGGCGTGTACCTGGTCGGAGCACCAACAGCGCGAAGTTGGCTCCGAGCTGCGGTCACGGCAACCCCGGTGCCGTCGTGGCCGATCTCGACGCGGCCAAGCTGCATGGCTTGCCGACCCGGCGGCCTCAGACACCGACGGTGGTCGCCCCTCACGGAACCAAGCGGCGTGTCGAGCTTGATGCCGTGCACCACCGACAGACTCGGTGGCTCCCTCCCGAAGACTGCTGCGAGGTCGACGGGCTCCCGGCCACGTCTGTTGAACGGACGCTGTGTGATCTGGCGCCGATTCTCTTCCGTCGACAGTTTCAACACGTACTCGAGTGGGCGATCATCGAGGGTCGGATCACCCCTGCGTCGTTTCTGGCCTGCGTCCGGGGATTTGCGAGACAAGGTCGACCAGGAAGCACTGTCGTTCGACAGAGTGCCATCGACCTCTTGAGCCAGGAACCGATTGCAGCATCCATGCTCGAACGAAAGGCCTTCGACCTCTTTCGACGTTCGCATCTTCCGAAGTTCGAGGCGCACTACCGCCCACCTTGGTACACGGGCGACGCTGGCATCGTCGACGTTGCGTGGCCCAAACGGCAGCTCATCGTTGAGCTCGATGGGCGTCGTTGGCACTCCACCTCTACCGCCCTGTCGAACGATCGGGCCCGCGATCGGCGAGCCGCCGCTGCGGGATGGCGAGTGTTGCGCTTTGGCTGGCAAGAGATCACCGAGCGTCCGGCCCTTGTCACTCGCGAGATCGCCGAGCTCATCTTCCGCCCGCACACGACCGGCGACCTCCCCGGCCCCACCGCCGCCTGACGAACACCCGGTTCTGGAGGCCGTAGACCACGTTTTGGTGCTCTACGGCCTCCAGAACGAAAAGGGGTTCCGGTTTTGGAGGCTGGAGGGCACGTTTTGGTGCTCTACGGCCTCCAGAACGGGGAAGGGGGAAGCGCGCTAGTGGGTGGGGGCGGGTGAGCGGAGGAAGAGGTAGCCGTCTTCGATCGTTGGAGCCACGAGCTGTGCGCCTGCTGGTGGCGTGCCGAGGCAGCGATAGCTGCCGTCGGCTTGCAGCCAGCTGGCTCGCACCGGCCCCGGCGTCTCGTGCTGCACCCACGTGCGGCCCTCGGCCGTTGCCGCCAGCGCAGCAGGCGGCCCGACAAACACAACCCGGCCATCGACGAGCACGAGCACACGATCGCTTGTTGCCGCTTCGTCGGTGAGATGGCTCGACTGAATCACCGTCGCCCGTTGGCGTCGCTCGGCGATAATCGACCGCAGTCGCAGTCGCTCATCAGGGTCGAGGCCGGCGGCCGGCTCATCGAGCAACAGCAGCGAGGGCGAGCCAAGAAGCGCTTGGGCCAAGCCAACACGACGCTTCATGCCCCCCGACAACTCACCCGTCTTGTCGGCAACTCGATCAGCGAGCCCAACTTGATCGAGCACGTCGTGCACAGCGTGGCGCCGCACCCTGGCCGGGTCGGCGCTGCCCCGGCCGATGTCTTTCAGCACCGCCACGTATTCGACCACGTCGAAGACCCGAACCGACTCGGCAAGGCCAACGTCCTGGGGCAGGTAACCGAGGCGTCGTCTGATCTCGATTCGGTCCGACTCGTGCCCTGGGTCGAGGCCGTCGATCAGCAGCGATCCGTCGTCGATGGCCAACACCGTGGCTAGGCACCGAAGCAGCGTTGTCTTACCCGCCCCGTTTGGTCCGAGCACGGTGACGACGCCTCCTTCTAGCGCCAGATCGACACCGCTCAACGCCTCCGTGCCATCCAGGCGCTTTCGTAGACCGAAGGCCAGGATCTGGGCCGCTCCTCCCCTGGGCCGGGCCTGCGACATCGACATCACCGAACCGCCAACAGGTCGAAGCGATCGCGACGCTGCACCGCAACGACCAGCCCCACAACGGCCACAACCGCCATAAGCACCTGTCCAACAACGGTGAATGCGGCAAGCGGATCGTCACCTGCTCCCCGAGCGATCAGCACGCCGAGCACCCACAACGTTCCGGCGACCGTCGCGGCTCGCCGTGGCGCCATGAAGGTCATGGCGGCAACGGTGGCGCTGCACAAACCGAACGACGGAATCAGCCAACCAAACGCCATCGCCGGAGCTGAAGGAGCAAGCAGCGAAATCAACGCCAGGAAGGCAGCAGAGAAGCCAAGCACCGCGGCCGCTCTTGTCAGCACCAACCGCAACCCAGACATTGGGGTCGCCAGCCCAACTTCGTGGGCCGGGTCGGCGTTCGATCCATACGCCATGGCGACTCCCAGCGTCGGCACGAGCGGTGCGATCAGCAGCAGTACGAACAGGTCGTCGCGCGGCTTGGCGGCATCGGTGGCCAAAAGACCGATGAGCATCGAGAGACCGAGGGCCACAAACCACGAGCGCCGCAGCGCAGGAGTTGCCACGACGAGGCGACTGACATCGGTGGGCAAGCCAAGCCGTTGCAGCATTCGTTCCAGGCGTCCCGGTCGAGGTGAGTCGAGTTCAATCGTGATGGCTCGCCAATTTCGTTCAATGCGAGCGGGGTCAGTTGTGTAACTCATGCCAGTGTCTCCTGAAGGTGCTGACGAGCCCGCATCAGGCGCGTCTTCACGGTCCCTTGCGGAACGCCAAGCAGCCGAGCTGCCTCTTTGGTCGTGAGCCCGTCAATCGCGGTGGCGATCAACACGGCTCTGAGATCGGGATCGAGCTGACGAAGCGCGACGCCCAACGATCCGTGCGTTCCATTGTCAATCAACGTGTCCTCAAACGCCATGGCGTGCTCGAGCCCACCTACGGCCTGAAGATCAACCGACGTTGGTCGCTTCTTGCGCATCTGATCAATCAGTCGCCGGATCGCGATGCCCCAGAGCCAGGCGCCGACCGCACCGTCTCCCCGATACTTCTTGGCCGACTTCCACACCGACACAAACGTGTCTTGAATGGCCATGTCGACAAGGTCCGGATCACCACAGCGACTTTCCAACCGGGGAGTCATCCAGTGGGCATGCCGTCGGTAGAGCTGTTCGAGCGCGCTGCGATCACGCCGAGCGATTCGAGCCACAAGCGCCCGATCCTCTTGGTCGGCCTGGCCGACAGCATCGATCTCAGAGTTCGTCATGTGTTTGGTCTGTCGTATGGCAGGGCCTGATCGGTTCATTCGCGACCGCAGATAGTCCACATGACCCAAAACCGTCACGACGTGAACCGACCAGTCACCTTGGCACGACAGAGGGGCTATGAGAACGACACCCCTACCTCCGCAGGATCCACGGCTCCGCGTTCACGAGCCGGCTCGCCAATCGAACCGCCAACCAACTCGATGGCAACGATGGTTTGCCGTTGGCGTTGCCGCGGCCATCATCGCTATCTCATTGGCCCTCGACATCGGAGCAATCTTTGTCGTACCGCTTGTGTTCGTGCTCGTCGTTCCGTTCGAGAAACTGTTTCCTCGACACAAGAAGCCATTCCGTCGACCTCAACTGGGCACCGACATTGGTTACGCCCTTGCCGGCGGAGCACTGAATGCTGTCAGCGTCTTCTTCGCGGTGATCGTTGGTGCGCTGAGCCTGGCGTGGCTTCCCGGTCTGGCGGTCCGTCCGCTCGTGTCGCTGCTCCCCAGTGCGATGGTGCCCATCGCAGGCATCCTGCTCTTCGACGCCGTCATCTACTGGACCCACCGCTGGTACCACGAGGTGCCGTTTCTGTGGCGCTTCCACTCGATCCACCACTCAACGGAGGATCTTGACTGGATCAGCGGCTTCCGCAACCACCCACTCGACGGCACGTTGATCGCACCGGCGTTCTTCTTTCTGCTGGCTGCCGGCTTCAGCGCGGAGTTCACGGGAGCGTTGGCCGTGATCCAGATCGTGTTCGGCCTCTTCCTGCACGCCAACGTGAAGTGGCGTCTACGGCCCCTGCACAAGGTGTTGATCACCCCTGAGTTCCACCATTGGCACCACGCCAACGAACCGGGCGCCATCAACTCGAACTACTCGGTCTTCCTGCCGGCGTGGGACCTGCTGTTTGGCACCTACTTCATGCCCAAGGACCGCCGCCCAACGGTCTACGGGGTCAGCGAACCAGTACCAGCCGGGATGCTCGGCCAGCTCAAGTATCCGCTGCGAGGAATGCGCAACCCGCTGCGCGTCGTGCGTCACCCAATCCGCAGCACCAAGGCCGGGCTCAGGTTTGTCTTCAAAGCGCTGTTGCCAGACATGGTCCGCTCGGTCAGACGTCCGCGCCGGCCCTCACACTCTGAGGGACTGGACGAAGGCGCCATCTGGGCCACCATGCAGACCAGCTAAGTGCCTTATTGGCCACCCTTTTGGATGTAGCTCTTCACGAAGTCTTCGGCGTTGGTCTCCAGCACGTCGTCGATCTCGTCGAGGAGATCATCGAGCTCGGCTTTCAACTTCTCGCCCGACTCGCTCTTGGCCTCGACCTCAGAGACGGATTCTTCGTCTCGCCTAGAGGGCGACTTCTTGATCTGCTCTCGTTCAGCCATCGGGTTTTCGCCTTTGCTTGGTGCGACAGCTGGGCTCAGGCGCCGAGCTTGTCGAGTAGTTCTACGATCGTGTCGCTCTCATCAATGAGCGCTCCAACGTGTTCAAGCGTACCGCGGGCCGGCTCCAGCATGGGAACGCGACGTAGTGGGTCATCCCCCACATCGAACACAATCGAGTCCCAGTTGGCGGCCACGACGTTGGCGGCGAACTTCTGCAGGCAGCGGCCTCGGAAGTACGCCCGGGTGTCTGTTGGCGGATCGTGACGGGCTGCCTTGGCGTCTGTTTCGTCGACAATCACCTCGAGACCAGCCCGTGCTGCAAGCGATTTCGTGGGCCGAAGATCGTGGTACTGAAGATCAAGCGCACGAAGGCGTGAGTCGCCCCAATCGCAGTCGTGACGCTCTTGGAACCCATCCAACAAGCGCTTCTTGGCCACCCAATCGACCTGCGCGGCGACCGACTCGGGATCAGACTCGAGACCGGTGAGAACTTCTTCCCAGCGGCGCAGGATCATCTCACCAACGACATCGCCACCCACAGCATCAAAGCCGAACCGGTTGGCCCAGTCCTTGGCTTGGGCCAACAGGTCGAACTGCATCTCGAGCGCCGTCATCGACCCGCCACTCTCGAGGGGCAACGCCTGTCGAAGCGTGAGGTCGTGGCTCACCTGATGCATGGCGTGCACCGGATCGTCGAGCAGATGAACCCGCTCGAGCGCCTGGTCTTCGAGCATCGCAAACAACACGCACGACGTACCGACCTTCAGAAAGGTGGCAACCTGCGACATGTTGGCGTCGCCAACGATCACGTGGAGGCGCCGGTAGCGCTGGCTGTCGGCGTGCGGCTCATCACGAGTGTTGATGATCGGACGCTTCAGCGTCGTCTCGAGCCCAACTTCCTCTTCGAAGTGCTCGGCTCGCTGCGTGAGCTGGTAGGGCACGTGGTTGGCACCCACGCCAGGAAGCTCACTTCCTACCTTGCCAGACCCGGTAAAGATCTGGCGGCTCACGAAGTGCCCAGTGGCGCCGTTGATAATCTGACCAAACGGCAACGACCGATCGAGCAAGTAGTTCTCGTGGGTGCCGTAGGAGTTGCCCTTCCGATCGCTGTTGTCTTTGTAGAGGATGACCTCTTGGCCTGGAGGCAAGGCGTTGGCCGCTTGCTCCATCGAGTCGATGGCAATCAGCTCGGCGGCTCGGTCGTACAACACGATCGATAGGGCATCACGACACTCGGGGGTGCTGATCTCGGGGTGGGCGTGATCGACGTAGTAGCGCGCCCCGTTGGTGAGCACCGCGTTGACCAGATGGGTTTCGATCTCTGGTGGCAGCGCAAACTCGGGCGGCAAGAAGTCGCGAGCGTCAGCGCCCGGTGTCTCGTCGATGAAGTCCCAGGCGATGGGCGATGAACGGTCGTCGAGACCACCCGGTTCTGAGCCGACATAGGCGTTGATCAGCAACGACGATGCTGAGACGGGGTTCCACTCGGTGGTCCCGCGGACCATGATCCCGAGTTCAGTTTCGATGCCGACAATCTTGGGAAGAGCCATTGGGCCGCAGCCTAGGCGTCGAAGATGTCGAGCGCCCCGTCACGCAGCCCAGGTTGACGGATCGTTTGCATCAATCTCGCGCACGACCATCGTTTCGGATCCGTCGAGCACACGAAGTGTCTTGGCCAGACGAGTCCAGACCGACTCCTGCAGGTATGGCACGCCGTTGCGTTCGCACAGCTCGGCCAGCTTGGGCTGCACCTCGCGGTACTGCAGCATTGTGAGATCGGGCCACACGTGATGTTCGATCTGATAGTTCAACCAGAGCTGTGCAAAGTCGAGCACGTCGCCACCAACTCGATAGTTGGCGCTCCCGATGATCTGGCGAACGATGAACTCACGGCGACCAACGGCCGGCTCGTCGAAGCGACGCAGGTCTGAGGCGGTGTGGCTTGGCGTGATCACGAGGAACAGGTGCAGGTTGCGCACCACTTCGGCAATCACCACGTTGAGCAACATGTTGCGGGCCCGCTTGCGCCCAAACATGAGCGCCATCGCTGGCAAGGCCACAAACCGAACGGCACCGTTGGGCACCACGGTGCGCTTCAACGTTTCGCGGCCGTCAGTCGAACGGGGGTCCATCACCTGAACGCTTGTAGGCAGATCTTCAACTGACTGCTTGTCGCGCTTGCGGTGCAGCACAGCCATCGTGCGAGGTCCGTAGTAGACGAGCGTCCAGGCGCAGGCGAACAGTCCGATGATGGCTCGGATCGTTGTTTCGCTGTACCCGGCCTCTCGCAGTGCCTTGGTATTGCGATCAAGCACGTCTGGGTCGGACTCTTCGCCCAGGTGGTAGTGATGGGCGTGGTCATGTTCGACGTGCCAGGCGTCTGGGGGAATCCAGTCGAGCCAGTCGACAACACGTCGCCGACCGCGGGCGAACACTTTGCTCGTGAGCCGCTCGGGAACGCCGGGCACCTTGTCGTAGCCCTTGTGGCTGATGTGGTGCATCATCAGGAAACGAGTCGATTGTCCCTGGGCGATGAGCGCCGTCGTGAGCGGGTTCGGTGGGAAGAGTGATGCCACCGTGCCGGCGACGGCAGCACCGATGCCCCAGCGCTCGAGGCGCTTGAGATGGGCTAGGTCGGCCTCGCCAGCGGCCCGGCGGTGTTCCACACCCAGACGTTCGATTTCGGCGAAGAAGCCGGCGAGCGGATCGTCTGGTTCTGGAGTTGTGCCGTCGGCGAGCGGGCGGGCAGCGGTATCGGTCATGAAAGCCTGTGCGTGTCGGAGCGTGCGATCAACATCACGAACCTAACGACGCGAGCACGCCAGCCCGCGGCAATCGGTGAACTTTCGTGAACGTCCCCTGGGGGAAGATCTACAGGTATTGGCCGGTCTGCACCTGTTCAATGGTGCGGCCGCCGGTCTTGGCACCGTCGCCGCCAACCAACGTGCGCACGTAGACAATGCGCTCGCCCTTCTTGCCTGAGATCTTGGCCCAGTCGTCAGGGTTGGTCGTGTTTGGCAGGTCTTCGTGCTCTTTGTACTCCTGCGTGACTGACGCCAGCAGGTCTTCGGCTTTGATGCCCTTTTCGCCGATGTCGAGGAAGCGCTTGATCGCAAGCTTCTTGGCTCGACGCACGACGTTTTCAATCATGGCGCCGGATGAGAAGTCTCGGAAGTACAGCACTTCCTTGTCGCCGTTTTGGTACGTGACCTCGAGGAAGCGAGTGTCGTCGTCGCGGCGATACATGAAGTCGACCGATTGCTCGACCATCGAGGCCAGCGCCTTGTCCATCGAACCGGCTGATTCGATCTCGGACGGATGAATCGGCAGATCCTCTGTGAGGTAGGTCTGGAAGATCTTGACGGCTGCATCCTCTTCAGGACGCTCGATCTTGATCTTCACATCGAGTCGGCCTGGGCGAAGGATGGCAGGGTCGATCAGGTCTTCACGGTTTGACGCACCGATCACGATCGTGTTCTTGAGCGTTTCGACACCGTCGATCTCGGCCAGAAGCTGAGGCACGATCGTGGACTCCATGTCGGAGCTGATGCCCGAGCCACGAGTACGGAACAAGCTCTCCATCTCGTCGAAGAAGATGATGACGGGCATGCCCTCTTCGGACTTCTCACGGGCCCGCTGGAAGATCAGGCGGATCTGACGCTCGGTTTCACCGACGTACTTGTTGAGAAGCTCGGGACCCTTGATGTTGAGAAAGAAGCTGCGAGCCTCGGAGTCGCCAGACACCTCGGCCACCTTGCGAGCAAGGGATGCCGCAACTGCCTTGGCGATCATGGTCTTACCGCAACCGGGAGGGCCGTAGAGCAAGATGCCCTTTGGCGACGGCAGATCGTGTTCGGCGAACAGATCAGCGTGCAAGAACGGAAGCTCGACCGCGTCGACGATCTCTTCGATCTGGTTCTCGAGACCACCGATGTCTTCGTAGCGGACGTCTGGAACCTCTTCGAGCACGAGGTCTTCCACCTCGGCCTTTGGCAGCTTCTCGATCAGCAGAGACGAGCGAACGTCGAGCAGCATCGAGTCGCCGGAACGGATCGGTGTGCCGATGAGGTGCTGAGCAAGCTCAACAACCTTCTCTTCGTCGCCTCGTCCAACGACGATGGCTCGAAGCGCATCAGACATGACCTCTTTGATCGAGACCACTTCTCCGGAGCGCTCTGGTTCGCGCACCTTCACGACGTTGAGCGATTCGTTGAGCACGACTTCGACGCCACGCTCGAGCTCGTCGTCTTCGATGCCGGGATGCACCTGCACCCGCATCTTGCGGCCGGACGTGAACACGTCGACCGACTCGTCTTCGTTTTGGCCGAGCAACGTTCCGTACGCGCTTGGCGGCTGGGTGAGCTTCTCGACCTCTTCGCGCAGCGCCGCGATGTGTTCGCGTGCTTCCCGCAGGGTGTAGGTGAGCTTCTCGTTTTGGCTTACGGCTTGCGCAAGCTGGCCCTTGGTATCGAGCAGTCGTTCTTCAAGGGTACGGACACGTTTCGGCGCATCTTGGAGACGACGACGGAGAGTGACAACTTCCTCTTCCATCGACTTCAGCTGCTCTTGCAGCTCTGCCATGCCCGCCTCGTAGGCGGTCAGCCTGCGCTCGTACTCTGACTTGTTGACGGCCCGACCTCCTGTTAAGCGGAATGAATACCGTGCGGCGCATCGATCCATGTCGGTGCGTTTTCGAACCTTACACGCCCTATCGGCCAAACGGAGAACGCATCAAGGGCGTCATGTCACCCATACACGACCGTCACCAGAAGGTCATGAAGGTGCGCTAATTGACGCCGAGACTCGTGATAACGAAGGCCAACACCCTGGCTTCGTCTCGCCACGCTGCGTATCGACCACTCGGACCGCCGTGACCAGCGCCCATCTCGGTCCACAACAGCACAGGGTGTTCCGACGTTGAGTGCTCACGAAGGGCGAGCACCCACTTGGCAGGCTCCCATGCCCCGACCCGTGGGTCAGACAATCCAGCGGTGGCCAGAATCGGCGGGTATGGGCGAGCATCGACGTTCTCGATGGGCGTGTATCCGCGCATCGTTCGGTAGATCTCTTCAGACTCGGCTGGGTTTCCCCACTCTTCCCATTCGGTGACGGTGAGGGGCAGCGACGGGTCGAGCATCGTGTTGATGGCATCGACAAACGGCACCTCGGCCACGGCTGCGCCGAAGAGCTCGGGTGCCCGATTGAGCACGGCGCCCACCATGAGCCCACCAGCCGATCCACCGCGAACGGCGATCTTGCCCGCCTCGGAGATGCCAGCGCTGATCAGGCGCTCGGCGCACGCCACCATGTCGATGAACGTGTTGGCCTTGTGTTCGAACTTGCCGTTCTCGTACCACGAGCGGCCCATCGCTCCCCCACCCCTTGGGTGAGCCAACGCAAACGCGAAGCCGCGATCAAGCAGCGAGAGGCGAGCCGCAGAGAACGACGGATCAATCGTGACCTCATAGGAGCCGTAGCCGTAGAGCACGGCTGGCCCAGGACCGTCGCCGACAATCTCGGCTCGATCGCGACGAGCCACGAGGCTCATCGGCACCTGTGTGCCGTCGGGGGCGGTGGCCCACTCTCGCCAGGTTTCGTAGACGTCTGGGTCGTAACCACCAAGCACCTCTTGTTGCTTGAGGAGAGTGCGCTCGTCGGTGTGTAGATCAACGGTCATGACCGACGCTGGTGACACCATCGATCCGTAGCCGTAGCGGTAGACCGTCGAAGACGGATCGGGATTCGCCCCGCTCCACGTTGTCGAGACATCTTCTGGCTGACGCAAGGTTTCGAACGGTCCGAGCGAGCCATCCTCGAGCCAGGGTGCGATCGCCAACCGCGTGATGCCACCGGTTCGCTCCGTCACGATCAAGTGTGAGTCGAATGCGTCGAGCCCCGTGATCATGACGTCGTCTCGGTGAGGCACGAGCTCGGTCCAGTGCTCCTGGCTCGGCGTCGCTTCTGGCGTGATCATGATGCGAAAGTTCTGCGCCTCGTGGTTCGTCATCACGAGGAAGCTGTCGCCGCGGTGGGCCAATCCGTATTCGAAGAACTGCCGGCGAGGTTCAACCAACACCGGGTCTGCGCTGGGCTCCGCAGCCGGGATGAGCCATACCTCGTCGCTGATGGCAGACGACATCGACATGTGGATGAACTTCTCGTCGCGCTCGAGGCCAACGCCAAGAAAGAACCGGTCGTCTGACTCGGTGTGAACAAGCACGTCGTCATCGGCCGAGGTCCCGAGCTGATGGCGCCACAGCTGATAGGGGCGGTTGGCGTCGTCGGCCTTGAGGTAGAACAGCGTCTGGTTGTCCGTCGACCACGCCGAGCCGTAGCTGCAGTTGTCGATGACGTCGTCGAAGTCGGTGCCGGTTTCGAGATCGCGGAATCGAATCTCGAACCGCTCGTGACCGCTTCGGTCAACGCCGTAGGCCAACAAGCGGTGGTCGGGCGAGACGTCGAAGACGCCAAGGGCGAAGTAGTTCGGCTCGCCATCGTCATCGGTCGTTGGTCCGGCCTCGATGTTCTCGTCGAAGAACACCTGCTCGTCTCCCGGCCCGCTGACCGGATCGACCGGTCGTCGGCAGTGAATGCCGTACGACTGTCCCTCGACGGTGCGGCCGTAGTAGCTCCACCCGTCCTTCTCGACCGGGACGGACAGGTCGGTTTCTTTGATCCGGCTCTTGATCTCGTCGAACAACGTGGACTGGAGCCCAGCTGTTGGTTCGAGCATCGCTGCCGCGTATGTGTTCTCGGCTTCGAAGTGAGCACGGACCTCCGGGTCATCGAGATTCGACAACCACGGATGCTGGTCGGTAACCGTTTCACCCCACAGTGTGCGGTCGGTCGGACGAGGCGCTGGCGCAGGTGGAATGGCCGGCGACGGAATCGGATTCTTCGACATTGGGAGTCAGGCTACGTTTGGCTCCGATGACTGAAACCGCCGGAAACGAATCTGCCCCAAAGTCCCACCCGCAGGGGTTCTTCGAGCCCGCCCCGGGAGCCTGCCAGATCCTCTTGGTGCGCCATGGCCAATCTGCTCCCTTTGTGGAAGGACAGCCGTTCGAATTGGTTGACGGCCAGGGCAACCCGCCGCTGTCGCCAAAGGGTGAATGGCAGGCGAACCAGGTGGGCGAGCGTTTGGCCGACGAGCCGATCGATGCGATTTATGCCACCTCGCTCCAGCGCACCAGCCAGACCGCCGCCCCGTTGGCCAAGCGCCTTGGGCTCGACATCACGATCGAGCCTGATCTTCGTGAAGTGCATCTCGGCGAGGGTGAGGGCGGACTGTTCCGGCAAATGGCTTCCGAAGGCCACCCTGCGGCGCTCGCGATGCGTCAGAAGCAAGAGTGGAGCGAGATTCCGGGGGCCGAGAGCAACAAACAGTTGGCCGAGCGCTGTGTTCGGGCCCTCACCGGCATCGCCGAGCGTCATCCCGACCAACTTGTTGCCGTCTTTTGCCACGGCGGCGTTGTTTCAGCGTTGCTGGGCCACGCCATCGGCCGCCAAGACTTCACCTTTGGTGGGTGCCGCAACGGTTCGATCAGCCACCTGGTAATTGGTGAGACCGGCTGGATCATCCGCACGTTCAACGACGGCGGCCACGTTGGCCCTTTGACGGCCGATCCAGAACCACCAACGTAAGACTGGCAAATCTCCTCTGATGGCAGCGCAAATGGGTCGTTTCAGGGCATGATCACGTAGGGTAAAAACTTCCACACTGATCGTGGTCGGATGGGAATGGCGGAGTTCTTCTGGCGAATGAAATATCGGGCAGCAGCCGCTGTCCTGCTACTCGGGGCGACCGCGCTGGTGTTCCTCGAGGCCTTCACGCGTCCAGACACCGTCGCTGATCGTCCGGTTCTCATCATCATCGGCACCGCGCTGGCGTGTACGGCGCTGGTCGCGTCTGTGCTTCCGTGGGAGCAGTTTCATCCCGGACTCAGGCTTGTGCCGGCCGTCGTCGTGCTCATCGCCGGTGCTGTTGCCGTCTTCGCCGCCGACATCGACGCCACCGCAAGCGCACCCGTCGGCTTCACCGTCATCGCTGTTCTGGTCATGGCCTACGTGGGCTTTGCGACGTCGCCAGGGTGGGCGCTCGGTATCAGTCCCATTGTGATCGTTGCCCTGCTCGCTCCGTATCAGCGCAACCCGAGCCGCATCAGCCTTGCCCTTCCGCTTCTCGCCGTCCCGGTGAGTGCGTTGATCGCCGAACTCATGTCGGTGTTGCGGCATCGACTCGAGCGACGAGATCGCGAGAGCAACCGCCGCCTCGAACGACTCAGCCGCCTCGAGGAAGTGCTGCGTCGCTTTCGCCGTCCGGGCGACATCCAGCAGGCCGCAGAGCAGGTGGCGCAAGCCGCCATCGAGATCTTCGATGTCGACAGGTCAACGGTCGTGTTGCGCGACTCTCAAGGAACGCTCATCCCGGTGAGCTCCGGCCCCTCGGTGGCCAACGAACCTTCGGAGCAAACGGCGCAGCTCGTGGCCGAAACAATCAATGGCGAGGAACCGCGGCTTGTGCCCACCGGCACCAACGGCACGATTCTCGTGCTGCCGCTCCCCGCCCCTGAGGCCCCGGCCGGCGCCGTGGTCGTCTACCCCGTCTCAGAAGAAGACCCAGACTTCACACTTGATCTCGCTCGCCTGTTTGGAGTGCAGGTCTCCATTGCGATCGACCACCTCTATGTGATCGACGAGCTGGCCAGGGCAAGTACCCGAGACGCTCTCACCGGTATTGGTAACCGTCGCCACGCCGACGCCCTTCTCGCATCGCTGCAACCAGGCGATGCGTTGGTGGTGCTCGACATGGACCACCTCAAGACCGTCAACGACACAAAGGGCCACGCCGCCGGTGACCAGGTGCTGCAGGAACTCAGCGGTCATCTACGAGCTGTGCTGCGTGATTCTGATACGTCCGCACGACTTGGCGGAGACGAGTTTCTCGTCGTCGCTCGTCGTGCGCACGCCGATCCACTCGCCGTCGCCACTCGTATCTTGCGAGGGTGGGACGGACAGGGTGGATTCACCACGCTTTCCGCCGGAGTGGCGCTTCACGAAGCCGATATTCCGACCGCCGAAACCTTCGATCGAGCCGACCGGGCGCTCTACGCGGCCAAGCGAGGCGGACGCGATCAGGCTCGCTTGTGGACCGAAGCAGACGACTTCGAACGCACCTAACGCGCTCGGTGATTCCCAGCTCTCCCCAAGTCTTGCGTACTATCTGGAGAATCACCGAGGAAGGGAACGCACATGACTGACGTTGCGAACAGGCCTGAAGTCGAAGAAGTCGATCCGACCACAACGCTCCCCCAGCCCCCAACGTTCGACAATTTCGAAGATGAGCGACTCCATCGCAAGCAGCGCCTTGCCGCGGCATTCCGCCTCTTCGGACGCTTTGGCTTCGACGAGGGCGTAGCTGGGCACATCACCGCTCGCGATCCTGAATTCCCGGATCGCTTCTGGGTGAACCCGTTTGCGCTCAACTTCAAGCAGATCAGGGTGAGCGATCTGCTGTGTGTCGACCACGACGGCAAGGTCGTCGTCGGCGACCGCCCAGTGAACGCAGCCGCCTTTGCCATTCACTCCCGAGTGCACCTTGCCCGTCCAGACGTGATCGCCGCGGCGCACTCACACTCGGTGTACGGCAAGGCATGGTCGTCGTTCCGTCAAGAACTACAACCACTCACCCAAGACTCATGCGCCTTCTACAACGACCACGCCGTCTTCGATGACTACACCGGCGTGGTGCTCGACCTCGATGAGGGCGACCGCATCGGTGCTGCTCTCGGCGACGGCAAGGCCGTGATCTTGTCGAACCACGGCAACCTCACCGTTGGCCACACCGTCGACGAAGCCGCCTACTGGTTCATCACCATGGAGCGCACGTGCCAGGCCCAGCTCCAGGTCGCAGCGGCAACCGGACTTGAACCGCACCCGATCGAGCCAGACATGGCCGCCAAGACTGCGAAGCAGGTTGGCTCCAACTACGGCGGCTGGCTGAATTTCCAGCCCCTGTGGGATTGGATCGTCGAGCTCGAGCCCGACCTTCTCGACTAGCCAGACCTTCTCATCGACTGAGAGCCAATGGGCTCAGCGTTCGACAGCGGCGTCGTCGACGTCCACGTCGACGCTGGCTGCCGGACGAAGCTCGACGATGGCAGCATCGACTTGCTCCTTCACCCCGGCAAGGGGAAGCACGTTCAGGACACCCTGACCGTTTTGGAGCAGATCGATGAGCTCTTCACCCGAGTTGGTCACGACGCTCTTGGTGCCGTTAATCACGAGGTTGGCCGATGCGACGTCTTCGCCCAGCTGATCACGCAGGTAGTGGAACACCTCGCGTACCGACTCGAGACGCAAGCCAGCGTCGAGGAGCGACTTGATCACCTTGAGTTCGAGTAGATCTTGGTAGCTGTACCGACGACGCGAACCGGAACCGGCGGCGTCAACGACACTTGGTCGAATCAGGTCGGTTCTGGCCCAGTAGTCGAGCTGACGGTAGGTGATGCCGACGACCTCGGCGGTTCGCTTTCCCGTGAAGCTCTCGGAGACGCTGCGTCGTGCGGCGCTTGTTGGAAGGTCACTGGAGATCGGATTGTTGGCAGTCACATCGCTCGCAGACATTGGTCGGGCTCACCCCTCGACTCGTACAATCTCACATGGTTCGTCAAACCGCATGAGCGAAATTACAGAAGTGTGATGCTAGAGATCCTCGCGCGAAGAGTCAACGGTTTCGCGCTATGAGCGCGAATGATGCTGCGAACAGCGACCGAATACTCGTGCTTCAGCGGCTGGTTGAAGCCGCTTTTGGGCCTGACACAACGATTGCCGCCTCGACGGACGCAGGTGAAGGTCGGGGCATCTTCAGTGATGTTCGACGACTGTTCCTGCAGGGGCCTCGTGTCGGCACGGGCGAGGTTCCAGCAAACGTGGTGGCCAAACTCCCGGCCGCCGGCCCTAACGGTGACGCCGCCATCACCACAGGAGCGGTTGAGCGGGAGGCCATTGCCTACACCCAACTGCTGACCGCCGACTCCCCTGTTCAGCATCCAACGCTCTACGCCATTGACCGACCTGACGCTGCGGTGTCATTTCTCTTGAGCGATCTGGCGGTCCATCGAGCCGTCGATCAACTTGATGGTTTGTCGCCAGACGATGCCCTCGCCGTGGTTGCAGCCCTGGGCCAGATGCATCGATGGGCCCGCGACCGATCGTTGCCAATTCGTGAGAACACACCAACGGTGTTCGCTCCAACGGCGCTCGAACAAGGGCTCAAGATCCTGGAGCCGACCTGGAACATCGCAACCGACACGGTCAGCACCTTTCGTGCCCTCCTCGATCAGCGCCCGACGCTTCTCGACACGTTCGCGGCGCTGCCATCAACCATTTGCCACGGCGATGCTCGGGCCGACAACCTCGTCTTCGCAGACAACGGCAAACCCGTCTTCTTCGACTGGCAACAGATCTCACGACAGTCAGGCGGTGCAGACGTTGCATGGTTGCTCGCAACCAGTCTCGAACCGGCAACTCGACGAGCCATTCAGACTGATGCGGCAACCGTGTACGGCGACGCGGCAGGGGTCTCGTCCGCCGATGCCGCTGCTGCTATTCGCATTGGCTATCTGCTGCCAGGCTTAGCCGTCTTGATGCTGGCCCAGCGCACACCTGACACGCCCCGCACTGAGGCGTTCATTCGTTCGAGCATCACGCGCATCGCAGCCGCCGTCGCCGAATACGGACCGGTCAGCTAGCTCAGTTCACTGCCGCCGGTTCAGCTTGCGAAGTCGTCAGGGTTGACGCCATCGAGGAACTTTCGAAGCTGCTCGACCATCTCTTCTTCGTCTTCGCCCGACTCGTCATCGTCGTCGTTCTCGACAAGGCCAGCCTCGTCGACCAAGGCATCCTCGGCGAAAATCGGCGTCTTGGTCCGAACAGCCAATGCAACGGCGTCGGACGGCCGAGCCGAGAACGTGGCCACCTCACCGGCAGCGTCGCGCACAAAGAGTTCGGCGTAGAACGTCCCCTGGCGAAGCTCGGTGATCACGATCTGTTCGAGCTTGGCACCGAGGCCATCGAGCAGGATAACAAGCAGGTCGTGGGTCATGGGCCGAGCCATGGGCGTCTCAGACAACGCGAGGTCGATCGCGTGGGCTTCTGGGCCGCCAATGTAGATGGGCACGGTGCGTCGATCACCGGCCGTTTCCCTCAGCAAAAGAATGGGAGCGCTTGTCGGCATCTGGACCCGCACGCCGACGAGCTCCATCTCGATCGTCATGGGTGAAGGTTAGCCGCGCTGACTCGGCAGCTGGGCACGCACCCGCTGGCGCATCAAGATGGCCCGCAGGTTTGCACTGAGCTCGACCAGATCATCGAGCGTGTCGAGTGACCGCTTCCGCATCTCTGGATCTTTGCGATACAGCATGGGCTCGACCACTTGGAAGAGCAGCTCAACCTCACGCTGGGCCCCAACGAGGAACGTGCGGAGGTGCCGCGGGTCGAGTCCGTAGGACCCGAACTGCGAGGCGAGCCGGGCGATCATGAGCGCTTCACCGTCATAGAGCACGGCGGGGCCGATCTCGCGACCGGTGATGAGCGAGAACCTCTCGAGATCGTGAATCATCGCCATGCCGCAGCCGGAAGCGTCTGCGAGCTCCTCTTTGGTGAGGGCGATGTCGTGATCGATGTTGTCTGGGTTGCCGTCGCCCTCGCGACGTTCGGTTTGTGGTGACGACGCGCTCACCGCCGCATCGACCTTTGCGGCGAGCTCCGGATCGGTTCCGGGTGCTGCGGTCTGCATGAGGTCGTCGACCGATGGCCGCTCGTCTTCTGGCTCAGCATCCTCTGATGCGGCGTCCCCTGATGCAGCATCCCCCAACGAGGATTCGGCCGTGGTGGCGGCGTCGGACGACACCGCCGTGGCCTCAGACGCTTGTTCGACGGCCTGCTCTGACTCGTCGGAAGCCGACGAACCGGCGTCGACGATCTCGATGTCGTCGTCGACAATCGCAATGTCGTCTGCTGCCTCAGCATCGGGCTCAGCCAGCCCGGCGTCGCCTGAGTCGAGCCGATCGCGGATCACCTTGAGGGGCAGGTAGTGATCGCGCTGTTGGACCAAGATCCAATGCAGCCGATCAAAGTCAGACTGATAGAAGCGGCGATACCCCGATGGCGTGCGCTCCGGCGAGATCAGGCCCTGACTCTCCAAGAATCTGATCTTCGAGATCGTGATCTCGGGGAACTCGTCCTGCAACAGAGAGAGCACCTCTCCGATGGACCAGTGGTCGGTTGTCACGGTCATCCGCCTCCCTCGCCTTCGCCTTCGAGCGCCACATACACGAGCTTGAACTTGCCGATCTGCACTTCATCGCCATCGCTGAGGGGTGATCGGTCAACCCGCTTGCGGTTTACGTAGGTGCCGTTGAGGCTGCCGACGTCAACAACGTCGTGCCCGCTTCCCTCACGCAAAATCTCTGCGTGACGGCGCGACACGGTGATGTCATCAAGAAAGATGTCGCTTTCGGGATGACGGCCAATTTGAATCTGGGAGGCATCGAGCGCGATGCGACTGCCCGCCTTCGGCCCCTGCCGAACCACCAACATTCCGGTGGTCGGCGGCGAATCCACCATCACGATGGGTGCATCGATGGTTGGGTCGAGCGATTGGGTGTCGTCGCCTCGCGCCGGTCGCATGGCTTCGCCACACGATGAGCAGAAGTTTGCGCCGAGCGGATTCTGGTACGAGCAAGCTGAACAGCTGTTGGCCACGAACTAGCTCTCCGTCAGTTCCCGATAGGCCGCCGCATCCATCAATGCATCGACAGACGCCGCGTCGGCAAGCTCGATCACGCAGATCCAGCCGTCACCGTACGGGTCTTCGTTGAGCTTCTCTGGAGCATCGTCGAGCTCGCTGTTGGTCTCGACAACCGAACCAGCTGCCGGGGCGAAGAGATCGGACACCGACTTGGTTGATTCGACCTCACCCAATACCGCGCCGGCCTCAAGCGCTGCTCCAACCTCTGGCAACTCGACGAAGACAACGTCGCCAAGTGCGTCCTGCGCAAAGTCGGTGATTCCGACTCGGGCTCGTCCGCCCTCTTCGACGCGGACCCACTCGTGGTCAGACGAATAGCGAAGGTCTTCGGGGATATTCATGGTTCAGAACCTACATGACTGGATTGGTGTTCACGGGACCGTGACTCGGGGATGTACTGGAAGATCAGCGAATACCAACTGTAGGCAAGACCGGGGACAACAAACAGCCACGAGAGCCAGCGAAGAAGCCCGGCATACGAGAGGGACGACTGGGCGCCGAGGAACATGGGAATGGCGAACATCAGGAGAAACGCACCGGTCTTCCCCTCCCACGTGACGGTCATGGCTGGGATGCCCTTCAGCTGCAGCCGGATAGCGATGAGTGCCACGATGATCTCGCGAGCCAGGATGGCAACGGCAAGCCACAGGGGCATCGATCCATCGATCACGATGGCGGGAATCGCGACCACAAACATCAGGCGATCAACGGTTGGGTCAAACAGCCGGCCGAACTCGCTCATTTGGTTGAAGCGGCGGGCGATCCACCCATCAACCCAGTCGGTGGAGCCGAGCGCGGCAAGCAGCCAGGCCGCAGTGGCCCGTCGTTCGGGACCAAAGAGGAGCCACACAAACAGCGGGATGCACAACAAACGGACGAACGTGATCAGGTTCGGCCACGTCATGATGTTGGCCTTGCTGAACAGTGGCTCAGCCTGAGGTTCTGCCGGATCTGCTGCGCTCGTCACGGCCGGAAGAACAACGTGACGCCGTTTTCGCGATCGTCTACTCGCACTTCGAATCCGGCGTTGGTGGCCACGTCGATGAACGCCTGACGTTGCTCGGCCGTGACGGCAGGAAGGTCGCGGTCAACAAGTAGGAGGGCACGGGTGTTGGCGAGGTCGAATGCGGCGTCGGGCCGTCGCGACTCGTCGAGGGCATACAACCAGAACCGCTCGGACAGGGGCGTGAGGGCCGATGGAGAGGCTCGGATGGCGATGTCGGGGCCGAGTGCCTCAGTTGCTTGCAACACGGCCTGATCAGTGGAGTTCTGATCGCCCCAGTCCCAGGGCCGTTCATACGGCGAAATCGGCGACGTCGAGATGAACAACAGGCCTGCCGCCGCCACAACCGTGGTGAGCAGTCGAACATCGACAAAGACTCGGTCGACACCCATGTCGCCCAATCGGCTCAGCGCAAACACAGCGGCGATGAACACAAAGGCCATGAAGAGGGCGCTGCGTTCGGCAAAGGCGCCGGAGTCGTCGACTTCGGTCACCAGATAGATGGCGCCGAGCGGCACGGCAGGCAAGAGGTGCCGGAGCGAAAGCAACGGCAAGAAGATGACGGGCGCGAGCAGACCAACGACGAGTGAAACGTTGTCGACGGCGGTGAGGTCACGGAACAACATGATGGGATCGGTTGCCGCATTCACGAGCACCTCGGCCAGCGAGTCGCCGTAGGCCCCGTATTGCCCGCCGAACACCGACGCCTCGCCAAAGAGCGGTTGCACGACGAGGAGCAAGCCAAGGGCCCAGACCGAACCGACACCCAACGTCCACAGCCCGCCCCGTCGTTCGCCGTCGCCCAGAAGCACGAAGCCCCAGAGCGCAACAGCAAGGCCAAGGTCGGCTCGGCACGCCAGAATCACAACGATGCAAATCCAGTACGGAACCCATCGCTTGGCCGCGCCGAAGTAGGCCATGCCAAGAAGGAACGGCACGGCGAGGGATTCTGGGTGGAAGTCGTTGACGGCGAGGCGATGGGTGGCCGGATGAAGGGCGTAGGCCATCACGAGGGCAGTCGCCGCACCGACCCGGAGGTTTGCGATACGTCGCGCCAAACGCCACAGCGGAAACACGGCAACGCCGAGGAAGACAGCCTGGGCGATCACGAGCATCTCGGCCGCCGGGAAGATCGTGGCGAGCCCGGCTAGCGGATACAGGATGAACGACCAGTGCAGTTCGAGCACGTGCACGCCATCGCCGAACAACGAGGCTTCTGGGAGTTTGCCCTCGGCCAGCAGCCACACGGCTTGGCTGTAGCCGGCCAGATCCCGACCACTGCCGAGGCTCCGAATGCGGGCCAGCGACGTGAAGGCGAGCCCGCCGATCAGACCAAGCGCGACGATGGTCGGAATCCAACGGTCGCCAAGGCTCGCCTCGAGGCGAGCCTGGAAGCGCACGAGCCGGCGACTCAGGCGTCGCTGAATCGGGAGTTCGCTCATGACAGACGACTCATACGGGCGGCTCGACCACACCGGGAGCGATGAGTTCGGCACCCTTGTTGCGGACGCTATTCACCATCGTCGTGATCGTGTGCATGGTGAGCAAGGCATCGGGGGCTGGCACAAGAAGCGACTTCATGTGATCGGCATCGCTCTCGGGATCGAGCCAGTCGTCCCAAGCATTTGGCGGGATCATCACCGGCATGCGGTCATGCACCGGTGCCATCGTGTTGTTGGCTGCGCAGGTGAGGATGGTGCAGC
The DNA here is from genome assembly GCA_938009905.1 of uncultured Acidimicrobiales bacterium. Classification (GTDB taxonomy): domain Bacteria; phylum Actinomycetota; class Acidimicrobiia; order Acidimicrobiales; family SZUA-35; genus CALEWY01. Next base: position 21,125 of record CALLGK010000089.1, read on the forward strand.
TGTCGAGCGGGTCGGCGTCTGGAATGTCGTTGCCGTCTTCGTCTTTGGGGATCCAGCGTTCCCACAAGCCACCAAACACCAGCGGCTCTTCGTCTGCTCGATAGATGTAGAACGGCTGCTTCTTGGGCTTCACAAACTTGCGGCCCTCAGCCTTGGCTGCGGCCTTCGCCGCCTCGATCACCTCGTCTGATTGAGCGGCCCACTCGTAGAAGCCGTCAGCAGGAATCAAGCAGCGACGCTTTGAGAACGCTCGTCGGAACGCGGGCTTTGCTGGAGCGGTCTCGCTCCTGGCGTTGATCATGCGCGAGCCGATCTTGGCGTCTTTGGCCCAGAAGGGAACCAATCCCCACTTCGCGGGCGCCAGCGTGCGATGTGATTCCCGAGCCCGCACCACGTACACCTCGTTGGTCGGCGCCACGTTGTAGCTCTCCTCCAACGCCTGTTCTGGCACCTCGGTTCCGAAGTAGTTGGCAAGCTCGTCGGGGGGCGATGCTGAGACGAAACGTCCACACATATTTCGCGACGCTACCGCGCCTCGACGGCGCTACGATGCAGGCCGTCGCAAGACGGAGGTTTGCCTTCGTTGCGGGGCGGGCTGTGGCGCAGCCTGGTAGCGCACCTCACTGGGGGTGAGGGGGTCGTGAGTTCAAATCTCGCCAGCCCGACCAACAGAGCGAGTCTCGGCCTTCACCGGTCGGGGCTCGTTGTGGTTTTCGGCTCTATCAGCGATTGAAGAACGCTGCGATGTCCACCGTCGAGCCGACGGCGTTAATCTCGAGGTGATCCGACATCTCCTGAGCAAGAGCCAAGCCCCGGCCGCGAAGGGAATACGGATCAGGCATCTTCCTGATCTCAACCGGATGCCCACCAGGATTCTGGTTGACCACCCGCAACACGAACGACTTGTCGTCTGTGACAAGCTCGCAGTGGACGTTGTCTGTGGTGTCAGACGCCTCGATCGCGTTGGTGAGCAGTTCAACAAGAACAAGCTGCATGTCGTCGCGACGCTCGCCGAACCCAAGGCCCGTTTCGTCTGCCCAGTCCTGCAACCACATTCGACTCTCGGCAAGGGAAGCAAACGACGCCGCAATTGTCATGCTCGTCATCTCCGCTTGCTCGTTCATTCGTGCGATGCAGCCCTGCTGTAGGTGGGGGTTTTGTGCCGGTGCGCCCGGTTGCCGCCCGAGGGCTGCACCGGCACGCATGTATGACGCCGATGAAACCAATCGAGTCGCGACATTCCGCTAAGTAGTTCCACCCAGCGAACGGACGTCTTCCCATCGGCAGCCGACGGGAAAATCAAGATAGTCAGCGAGAGCTATTCGATTGTGTACTTAGACCTGGTCGAACAACCAGATGCCGCCCTGCAGCAGGCGCCATCCCATGTACACAACGAGCGCCACCACCATCAGCCAGAAGTGCCACGGCGCCTTGGTGGGAGCGGTTGCCGACTTCGCCAAGTCTTGGGTGTCGACATCCCCCGCACATGTGGGGCATGTGCCATCTTCTGCGAGCCCGTTGGGCGTCAGATACTTGTCGCAGGGATCGCACCATGGCACTCCCCCAGGTTACGGCGCCAGCTTCCTCTCGCCGTCCGTCTGCATCAATCCAAGAAACACTCGACACGGCGTGCTCGTGGTTGGTTTTCGTTTCGCTGTCACACCCCGTCTCTATGGTGGTTGTCAGGTCCAAATGCGGCAGAGATCGGGGGTGAGCCAGATGACAATGCAGTGGGAAGGGACGCAACCAGATCCGCTGGCTCGAGCCGTGCGCGACCTACCGCCTGGTGCAGACACCTTTGGTTCCCGTGCGCTTCTCGATGCTCTGTACGACGACGGCGAAACCTTGCCGGCCGACTTTGCTGGCCAGCTCGTGCTTGACGCCGTCGACACGTTGATCGACCAGGCGAACGGGTCGTCTAGCGACCCGTCGGGGTCGGCAACGCTCGACCTGCTCGAGCGCATCGATCTGCTCGACAAGCTCGAGGCGAAAGCTGCGGCCGCCAAAGCTGCGTTCCTTGCCATCTACAGCGACCAGCGTGCGTATCGGCCAGCGTTCCGGACCGCAGCAACCGCACGAGCCCACCGCCGCAACATGAACGGCCGCCACACCGGCGCCGAAATCAACTTCGCCACATCACTTGCCGCCTTGCCTCTGGTCTACGAGGCGTTGGCCCGGGCCTCCATCACTGTCGAACACGCCAAGCGAATCGTGTCGCTCCACCGAGAGGCGCACCTCCGTTCAGCCGTTGAAGACGACGAAGGATGGCTGGTCAATTGGGCATCAAGCCTGAGCTGGGCCGAGTTCGCCCGCATGACCGACAACTGGGCAGAACTCGTCGACCCACGAGACCCAGCCGATCTCGACCCGGGTGCAGACAAGCGAAGCCTGGCCTGGGCCAAAGGCGTCGGCGGCACCACACTCGTCGAACTCGTCATACCCCACCTCATGTTCGAGCAACTCCACCAGATCCTGCAGGTCGAGTTCGACCGTCTTCTCGAACAGGAATGGACAGACGCGAGGGCGGCGAAAGAAGCCAGTGGCGGCAACCCAGACGACGTCACCACCGCCGATCTACCCCGCTCCGACAAGATGCGCTGGCACGACGCCTTGATGATCGTGATCCGCCGAGGCGGCCTCAACCCTGATGTGGCCGACCCCGGCTGCTCATTCAGTGTGGCTATCACCGTCGACCTCATGACTCTCATGTGGGCGGCCCAAGCCGCCAAGTCCAAGAAATACCTCCGCTTCAGCGCAGGATCCAACGGCACCAACGAGTTGGAGAGCGCGGCAGAGCTCGACGACAACAGCGATCTCCCTGAGCGGCCGGCCCGAACCACAGAAGACGACTGGCTCCACACCATCGAGGCCTACCGCTGCGAAACCGCCTCCGACGTCCGCATCGCACCCCAACTCGCGCTGTGGTGCGCCCTCGCCACCCACATCCGTCGAGTCACACTCGGCCTCAATGACCGCACAACCTCGGTCTCTTCACCGGCCAGGCTGTTCAACGACACCCAACGGCTCGGCATGCTGGGGCGAGACCGCCACTGCCGAGGCCCAGGCTGCGGGCGAAGAACCGAGCGGCTGCAGGGCGATCACATCGAGCCTGCAAGCCGCGGAGGACCAACCCACACGGCCAACGGGCAGATGCTCTGCCCACCCTGCCACCG
>CALLGK010000090.1 GCA_938009905.1 uncultured Acidimicrobiales bacterium
GTGAAGTCTCGTTCGAAACTCAGGGGGCGGAGTTGATTGTTTTCACGGCCATCAGGGCGCATTCGAGATCCATCTTTCAGCGTCTACGAGTTCGGGCCCAAGGAGTCTGCTTCCGAGAACGGTGAAAGCGCGCACATCACCCGAAGAAATGAAGCGATGTTGTCCCTGGCGATCGGGATCTGGGTGGGTGAGTCCGAGTTCACGGAGATCATCGGCCAGTGCGAACGCCGTCTCGTCTGCTGATGAGACAAGCACCACGTCTGGCCCAACGGTCTCGCCAATCGTTCTGGCCAGATACGGATAGTGGGTGCAGCCAAGCAGCAACGTGTCGACGTTGCCCTCGATGATCGGAGCCAACAGTCGTTCGGCCAAGATCTGCACCTGCGGGCCCTCGGTGTTGCCTCGTTCCACGAACTCGACAAAGCCAGGACACGCGCACGACACCACGGTGGCGTCGGGATTGATCTTGCCGATCACCGCGTCGTAGACCTGCGAGTCGATCGTGCCGACCGTCCCAATCACGCCGATGCGTTCTGATTCGGAGGCTTCCACCACGGCCTTTGCACCGGGTTCGATCACACCAAGCACGGGAATGTCGAGCTCATCTGACAACAGATCAACACCGGCAGCCGTCGCGGTGTTGCACGCCACCACCAAGTATTTGATGTCGTAGGTCTCGATGAGGTGTTCGGCGATCTCGGTGCCAAACCTGCGGACTTCGTCGAGAGGACGCGAGCCGTACGGATAGCGACCGGTGTCGCCGAGATACACGAGATCCTCGTGTGGGAGAAGGTCGATCGCGGCACGGGCCACGGTGAGCCCACCAAAACCGCTGTCGAACATTCCGATGGGTCGAGAGTCGCCGCGAGACCGCTTGTCAGAAGACACAGTCACGGCGAATGACTCTAGAAGACACAGTGCTTGGGCCAGTCGACCCCTCTGCCAATCGACTTGATAGGTCGTCCATCCCGTTCACTGGAATCCCACTGAACGAGCACCTATGTTCACTCTCAGAGGTCACCGGGACATGCAAATGACCGGTGGCCGAAAGATTTGGGGTGATGACCAAAGAGAGGTTCGACCGGGCTTTTGGCCCGGTCGTTTCTCTGTTGTCTGGGTCTGCTGTCGCAGACCGCTACTCGCGATCGAGTTACGCGCTCGGGGCTTGTCGCCTCCGGCGACGAAGCGATGGAACCCGGTCGGCAGCTCGAGCCACGAGGCTCCTTCGGGGCTTGTCGCCTCCGGCGACGAAGCTTGAAAGGCTTACCGCTCGCGCAGAACCACCAGTTCTTCGGCCATCCCGGCTGCGGTCATCGTGTCGCCATCGCCCGGCTTCACGCGAAAGCTTCGCAACTCGGGAACGCCCGACGCCAGAGACACAATCGCCCAGTGCCACGTTGGCGGCACCAGCGGCTTCGAAGCCTCTTCGACGTCAGTTGGCGACGGGTAGGCCGCGGTGTGGGTGTGCGAGTGGACGACCCCAACCACCGCAAGGCGCTCGTCGTCGGCTCTGCGCTCGGCGTTCAGGTACTCCGCTGGGTCAAGCGTGAAGAATCGGCTCGACTCGGCCGCATTCACGATCGGCTCGAATCGCACGATCTCGCTATCGATCGCCGCGTCAGCCACAAGCACGCCACACGCCTCATGTGGGTAGCTGCGCCACGCTTCGGCGAGGATCTCAAGCCACGTCCGACGAGATAACTGCAGCATGGGCGCGACCGTACCCGCGGTATTCTCCGACTCATGTCCGTGAACATGATCGCCACCAACAAGATGGCCCGTCGGGATTACGAGATCACCGACACCGTCGAGGCTGGCATCATGCTGCGCGGTTCGGAAGTGAAGTCGCTGCGTGAATCAAAGATCCAGATCAGCGACGCGTATGCCCGGTTCGAGTCAGGCGAACTCTTTGTGATCGGGCTGCATATCTCTCGCTACTCGCGAGCTGGCACACACGCCCCGGTCGACCCCGAGCGTAAGCGCAAGCTGCTGCTGCATCGCTACGAGCTCGACCGCCTGAACTCGAAGGTGAACATTGAACGGGTGCAGCTCGTTCCGATGGCGCTGTATTTCAAGGACAGTCGGGTCAAGCTCGAACTCGGCATCGGCAAGGGCCGCAAGACGGTCGACAAGCGTCAGCTCATTGCGAAGCGAGATGCCGATCGCGAAGCCCGTCGAGAACTGTCGGATCGAACTCGCCGGTAGCGACCGCTCGGGCCGCCACTGGCCCGATCACGAGAATCGATGGCGACGCCACCGGTTCGACGCCAAGCTGGTCGAGCCGTCCGGCCCACACCGTCTCGCCGTCACGGGCAGCATTGGTGATCACCGCACTCGGTGTCGCTGCTGGTCGGCCAGCGGCCATCAGAGTGGCGGCGATCGAGACAGCTCGGCGAGCGCCCATGAGCACCACGACCGTCAATCCGCTGTCGGCCAGCGCTTGCCAGTTTGTGGTGTCGCTCTTCGGGTCTTGGTGGGCGGTCACGATGCAGCAACCGCTCGACACGTGGCGTTCGGTCACTGAGATCCCGGCTGCAGCTGGGCCAGCAATGGCCGAGGTGATCCCCGGCACGACCTCGACATCGATGGCCGCGGCACGGCAGGCGTCGGCTTCCTCGATGCCGCGTCCAAAGATGTAGGGATCGCCACCTTTGAGGCGAACGACCGTGTCGAGCCGTTGGCCAAGCGCCACGATGAGGTCGTTGATCTGCCCCTGCGTCGGCCCGGGGCGGCCGGGTGTTTTGCCAACGTCGTAGCGCTCGGCCCCGGGCGAAATCAGATCGAGAATCTCTGGACCAACGAGCCGGTCGACCACAACGGCGTCAGCGGCGGCCAACAGGCGCGCCGCTTTCAAGGTGAGCAGTTCGACGTCGCCTGGGCCGGCGCCTACGAGATGCACGGTCATGCAGATGCCGCCAAACGATTGCGAAGATCGGCCTCGAACGCATCGAGCGCCTCCTGCCAACCAGGCACCTCGGTGGGAAGGCCTGCAGCTCGACGTTCGTCTCGGACGGATGCCGCAACGCTGAAGGCAGCATCAGTCGATTCGTCGAGCACGTCTTCGATGCGGCGTCGAAGCCAGGTTGCCGTCGCCGGGCTTCGCCCCCCGGTCGAAATCGTGACTGTCAGATCGCCCCGTCGAGCAACGGCAGGCAAGATCGCCGAGCAGTGCTGGGGGTCATCGGCCGCGTTGCAGAAGATGCGCCGCCGTTCTGCTTCGACAAACACGGCGCCGTCGACCGCCGGATCCCCCGTCGCCGCGACAACGAACCACATGCCATCAAGATCGCTCGGACGGAACGGGCGGTATTCGCGCCGCAGCACGGCCAGTTCATCCATGTGGTGGCTGTGTTCGGGAGCGACAACAACGACGGCGGCCCCTCGTTCGACGTAGGCCGCGGCTTTCCGGGCTGCGATTCGACCGGCGCCGACCACGAGCACGGCCCGCCCTTCAACCCGAAGCGCAACCGGCACAGCATCGATGGCTGGGCGAGGGGCACTCACGAGGACGCTCCGGGAATGCGGAAGGTTGGGAGGCCTTCCCGCAAGGCGGCCGGGCCCACTCGATGGCACCAGTCGCCGAAGCCTTCGCCTTCGATGCGGCTGCGACGGTAACGATCAAGAATGGGTCCGAGCACATCTTCCAGCTTGCGCAGCGGCACGGCCTCGATGGTTTGCTGGGCCAAGCGACTTCCGGCTGGGTCACCGCCGAGCCAGATGTCGTAGGTGGCCTTTGTGCGGCCGACGATGCCGAGCTCGGCCACGTACGGGCGGCTACATCCGTTTGGGCATCCGGTCATCCGAGTTTCGATACGGAGATCGTCGAGGCCACGAACCAACAACAGCTGGTCGAGCAGATCGACCACCTCTGGCAGAACACGCTCGGCCTCGCCAAGCGCCTGCCCACACGTTGGCAGCGCAGGGCACGCCATCGACGACACTGCACGGAGCGAAAGTTGATCGACCGTTGGCACGCCGTGTCCGGCGAGCACGGCCTCGACGGCGTCACGATGCTCGCTCCGAATGCCACAGAGAAGAACGTCTTGGTGGGGTGTCAGCCGAATCTCGTCTGCGTATTGCTCGATGATCAGCCGCACCGCCGTACGACGATCGATCGGCTGGCCCGCCGCGTTCGTCGTGTCGCGAAGCCGCCCGCCGGGCACGGCAACGCCCATGAACCATCGAGCCTCGCCGTCGACGCCATCAGATTGCCGGTGCCATCCAAGGTGAGCTCGTGGGGCGTCCCATGCCGGGAGCGGAACCGGGTCGGCAAGTGGGTGACCAACACGCTCTTCAATCTGACTGCGCAACCATTCGATGCCCTTGGCTTCAACGACGTACTTCAAACGAGCGTGCTTGCGGTCTGTGCGATTCCCGTGATCGCGGAACGTCGTCACGATCGCTTCGACAACGTCACCGAGCTCATCATCGGCCACCCACGCCAACGGCTCTGCCAGCCGGGGGAAGGTGGTGGGGTCGTTGTGGCTGCGACCCAGTCCCCCACCGGCGAGCACAACAGCGCCGTCGCGTCCATCTGCGCCCGGCAACGGAACGATGCCGACGTCCTGGCTATAGACATCGATCGAATTGTCGCCAGGCAACGCCAGCCCGATCTTGAACTTGCGAGGCAGATAGGTGTCGCCATAGATCGGCTCGACCTCACCATCAGCCCGAGCGGGCTCGGACGAGACGGCCTTCTCACCATCGAGCCACAGCTCCCAGTAGGCGCCCGACTTAGGCGTGAAGCGAGCATCGAGTGTGTCGGCGAGCGACTGAAGCCGCTCGTGGTCGCGCTCTCGATACGGGGCGCTTGTGGCCATCACGTTGCGTACCACGTCACCACAGGCGGCGTAGGTCGACACGAGCGAGTCGTTGAGTCCCGCCAACAGTGACGCGAGATCGGCCTTGTAAACAAAGTGGTACTGGACGCCCTGACGGCTGGTGAGTCGCAACGCGCCATCAGCGAACTGATCGGCGAGCCGGTCGATGCCAGCCCACTGCGCCCTGGTCAGCACCCCTCCGGGCACCGAGGCCCTGACCATGCACGAATAGTCGAGTCCAAGGCCCTGCCGCTTGCGTTCACGACGCACGTCGCGGTCGTCTTGTTGATAGATCCCGTGGAACTTCAACAGCTGTTGAGAGTCGGCGCTGAATTGTGTGTCAGCCGTGTCGAGATCAGCGGCGATCGAGCCTCGCAGATGATCGCTTTGACGCTTCAGTTGGTCGGGCGAAAGAACCATTCGAAGGACAGTAGACCGCTAAAGCCGATAAAACTGATCGGCTTTTACCTTTATCCGAAACTATTGGACCAAATGTCTGGACAATCGGTCGACGCGATAGACCCGTATCCCACCGTTTGGGGAGGTCTCTTCGCCTACGTAGAGGCGGTCAGTTGACCCTTCTGAGAGTTGTGGCCATGCACCTACTCTGAGTGGTATGAGTTTTCGCCGGATCACAAGCGCGCTAGCAACAGGATTGGTCGGCGCCCTCGTGGCGACCACCGCGGCAACGGTGCCACTCGCTGAGGCACAGGCACCAAACGTCGGCCAGGTGCCAGCAGGGTGGGAAGTCTCCCCCGAGCCAGTGTCGAGCTGGGGTGTGGCCACGCTGATGCCCTCAGAGACCGTGGTGTTCGAGTCACTCGTGTGGGACTTCGCCGAGATCGATGGCGTTGTGTATGTGGGTGGCAAGTTCGGCAACGTCCAGCAGAGCAACGGGGCTCCGCTGCAAGGCCAGTCGTACCTCGCAGCCTTCGACGCAGACACCGGCGCCTGGATCCCGTCGTTCAACCCAACGATCGATTCCGGTGTGTTCTCGCTCGAAACCGATGGCACGTCGCTGTTCGTTGGTGGCGAATTCACGACCGTCAACGGTGTCTCAACCGGACCACTCGCCGCCCTCGATCCAGCAACCGGCGCACTCATCAACACGTTCGACGCCGACCTCACCTTTCCGGCTGGCACGGCCGTCGTAATGGACCTCGACATTGCCAACGGGTCGCTCTACGCCGGCGGCAACTTTGCGTTCGCTGGTGATGACGTCGCCCCTCGTGTGGCAAAGCTTGACCTCACCACCGGCGCCCATGACACAACCTTTGGCGCAGCAGCCTCGGGTGCCCGAGTGTGGACTCTCGAGCTCTCCCCCAGCGGCGATCGGCTGTACCTCGGCGGCTACTTCGAAGTACTCAATGGCGAGCCGCACAAGTGGTTCGGCGCTGTCGATGCGCTCACTGGCGAACTCGTACCGGGCGTGGCCCAAGGCACCCCGGAGGGCATGCCCAACTGCTGCAAGCAGAACCCGTTCGATATTGCCGTTCACGGCGACAAGGTGTTTGTGGCCCGAGAGTCACACCTGCTCGAGATCCTGAACGCCGATGATCTCAGCCGCGTTGGCTACTACCTCACCTCCTATGGCGGCGGCGACTACCAAGCCGCTGAAGTGATCGGCGAACGGCTCTATACCGGCGGCCACTTCTGGGCGAACCAGGGCTACTCAACCGACGTTGTCGAGTTCAACAACGCAGCATGGCAAGCCGCCAACCAGGCGACGCTGACCGACCCGAGCCAGACCCACGTCATCTGGTCGGCTGCGTTCGATGCCAACACCGGTGAAGAGATTCAGTCCTATCTCATGGACATGGGTATGAAGTCGGGCATCTGGGCTATCCACGGCTCGGAAAACGGCCGCCTCTGGCTCGGTGGAGATGTCACCCGTGCCGGTTCTGGATGGGCTGGGGGCTTTGCCACCTTTGACGTTGCTCCGGTGAACGAGCGGGGCTCCCTGCTATCGCTCAACCAGCCGGCAACCATGTCATCAACGCGCGACAGCTTCACGGCCAACTACGCCGTGGACCTTGCGCTTGCTGGCCAGACCCGTCACGACGGCATCCGAGCCTGGATGGCCGAGACGCTCGTAGAAGACGACCCGTGGATTGAAGTCGACCTTGGATCTGTGCGGCAGGTCGGCGTCGTTCGTCTCTTCGAGCGAGCGGTGGGCAACTTCAACGGCATGTCGAACGGCACGCTTTACGTGTCAGACGTCCCCTTCACATCGACCGACCCCGACGACACGAACGCTCAAGCTGGCGTGTCGTCATTCGATGTCGGCAACATCGGTCGATGGACCGAGGTCGAGGTGTTCCGAACTGCTCGCTACGTCCGCTACCAGCTGCCGGGCGACAGCCGACAGCTCACCGTTGACTCGCTCGAGGTCTTCGAACAGGTTGGCGACGGTCCGACGCTGCCCGCTCCGGCGACCATCCGAGTCACCCGTGAAGAGGATCGCCGAGTCGTCATCAACTACGGCCTCGTTCCCGGCGCTGATACCTATGAGATCTTGCGAGACGGTGTCGTTGCTGGCACCGATGACAACGGCTGGTTTGTCGACATCGACCTCGAGCCAGGAACGACATACAGCTATACGGCTCGGGCTATTGACGCCGCTGGCAACCCCGGCGACCTGAGCGCTTCGGTCGAGGCAACAACTACCGGCGGCGGGTCACTCCCCGAGCCCGCATTACTCGAGGTGCGCCGCACCGAGAAGCGTCGCATCGTCGTTCGCTATGGCAAGGTGCCGGGTGCGGAAACCCACGAGATCCTGATTGACGGCACCGTCGTCGGCACAGACAACGACGGCTGGTACACCGCCCTCAACCTCGAGCCAGGCACGACCTACACCATCGAGGTGCGCGGCATCAACGGCGACGTCGTTGGCGAATCGGCAACGGTCACCGCAACCACCGAAGGCGACGTAACCGAGCTGGCCGAGCCTGCGTTCTTGAACGTGACGCGGACCGAGAAGCGCCGTGTTGTCGTGAACTACGGCAAGGTGCCCGGCGCAGAGACCCACGAAATCCTGATCAACGGCACCGTCGTCGGCACGGACAACGACGGCTGGTACACCGCCCTCAACCTCGACCCGGCCACGACCTACACCATCGAGGTGCGCGGCGTTGCCGCCGATGGCACTGAAGGTCCGGCTGCGTCGGTCGACGTGACAACACTGCCTAACTAGGTCGCTTCGGGACGCGGCCCACCTGAGCTCGCATCTGCTGCTCGATAGCAGTGTCGGTTCGATCGGGAGCGACGACCAGTCGCTCAATGACGCCGGCGCCCTCGCTGTTTGGCCTGACGGTGACGGCACCAACGATTCGGGAGCCCTCAACGCAGACGTGCAGCAAGGCTCCGGCCTGCCGTTGTCGCCATTGAGCGAACGGTTCGAGATGTGACATGTCGTCCAGCCTCTGGCCGGCAAGAGCAGCTCGCGTGAGCGTGAAGATCTCGCCCGCATCGTCCGGACCAGCAGGCCGAACCACGGGCCCGCTCGCAACCGGAACGGGACGAGCCGGTGCAGAAGGCGCTGTCTGCACAGGTGGTGTGGGTGCAACCGGCATCGCAGGAGCCGATGGCGGCGCCGTGGGAGCGGGCGGGTTGGCGGCCTCGTGCTCAGCCAGCAATTTTCGGTCTGGCTGCCAGTCGGAGAACACCAGCCACGTCACGAGCCCGACTCCAGAAAGCCAGCTGATTGGTCCGATCAGATCGCCGCCGCTGGCGTCCGACGCCCCAAGCAGCCATTGCAGAAGGCGGAACAGCACTTCGATGAGGCCAAAGCCGAGGGTGATGCCACCGAGGGCGAGCCCTCCGATGAAAAACACTCTGCGCCAGATCGATTGCGCTTCGCCGATCGGATCTTCGTTGCGATGAGCCTGGGCGTTGCGCCAGGCAAACCACCACAGCACAGCACCAGCAGCGATCACGATGACTGACGTAACGAGCGCATCGAACACCTCGAAGTCGTCAGCACCGAGGGCATCAACAAACACGGCCCGCAAGGCGGTCACTAAGAGTCGAGCGATGCCACCCGCCACCACCATCAACCCGGTGAGGGCCAGCACGTAGTCGCGGAACCGCAGCGGCTCGTTGCGCTCAGCCGGACCCCGTTGAATCTCCCAGTGGTGATAGGCCCAACTCCCGAGACCGAGAAACAGAATCGTGATCAACGCGGGCAGGTCTGAGAAGAACTCTGCCGTCGGCTCTCGGTCTGATTCGAACAGCCACAGCACCAGGGCCCGCAAGCTGCCGCCGATGGCGGCAAGCGACCAGAGCGCCCCCGGCAACGCGCCAGCCAGCACCGCGACTGCGAACCACAAGGTCGAGCGCCTGCGGTCTCCCTCAACACTCGTCGGGCGGTTGAAGTTGGCCAACCAATGCCAACCCCACACCGTGGCACCTACCAGCAGCGTGAGAATCGACGCGAGGTAGCTCTGGTCGGACGAGACTGGCTCGAGAAAGGCCCTGGTGTAGCCCGCGTCGAGAATCTGGAAGACCAACCCGCCAATGCCAGAGATCAAGAAGAAGAGGCCGGCGATCGAGCCGTAAGCGAAGTGAAGGTCGCCGCGAGAGCGCCAGCGGGGACGGAACAGGAACCAGTGCAGGGCCCACACTGATGCCCAGACGATGGGGGCAACGAGTTGTCGACCCTCAACGGACTCCGAGTCGCTCATGATCGTGTTGATGATGTTGGCCATCCCGATGAGCCACGAGGTGAGCGCAATCGAAAGAGCAAGCGCGAGATAGATGGCCCAACCTCGTTGCGGAGCCGTGATCCCTTGCTTGTGCCGATTGAGGTGTCGCCGTTCGACAGCGATCAACAATCCGGCAAACGCCGGCACGCCAACAATGAGCAGGGCGAGTGGGCCGGCCAAGCTGTCGACGGCGTTGTCGATGGCGTTCGTGAGGTCGACAAAGCCCTGGAGCACTTCGATGACGCCCTGAGTGGCGACCAAGAAGGCGATGAGCAACGAACCAAAGATGGCGGCCGAGATGGCGATTTGAGCCGGTTCAATCGGATCTCGGCGTTGGCGGCCAACGACCCGACGCACGCCGAGCACGAATGCCGCGCCGATCGAACCGATGATGATCAGCGGCACGATCAGGTAAAGGAGGCGTTCAATCACGTTGGGCCCTCAGCAGTTCTCGAAGTGGAACGGCCACCTGGCATGGTCGATCTGCCAGTCGCCATCGGCATTGCGAACCAAGTCGAACGTGTAGTCGCGACTCCATCCGCTCCCACCGAACGGATCGTTGACACTGCCTCGTCGAATCCGCAGATCGATCGTTGCCGTGTTGCCGTCAACAACGACGTTGCGAAGCTCGCTCCGCTGTGTCGTCCGGTTGAACGAGTCGCGATCTCGAACATCAGCGCAACGACGAGCTGCGTCGGATGTCAACAGCGCAAACGCACCATCTACATCATCGTCAGACACCGCGATGACGAAGTCCTGCACGGCCGCTTCGGGCGTTCCCGGATCGAACCGTTGCGGCGAGCGAACGAACAGAAAAGCGACAACGACAAGAATCGCTATCAGGCAGAGCACGCCAATGATGATTCGGGCGAAGCGGGAGCTGGATTCAGCAAACACCGTTTCTGACTCCATGTCGACATCTTGTCGCACGAAGCCGGCGGCGAAGCGGAGGGTCAGCACCAGAGGAGGGCCAGTGGCGCCCACCAGGGTCCCGTCTCCCCCTCGGCAGTTCGGTGAAGTAGCGTGACACGTGATGGTCACCCCAGACCTCGCTGCCGCCACGCTTGGTGTCGATCTTGGCGCTACCGACTCAGAGATTCGGCGCGCCTACAAGCGGCTGGCTCAGCTGAATCACCCCGACCATGGCGGGGATCCATCGGTGATGGCAAACATCAACGAGGCCTATCGCCGCATGCTCGGACACACCGAGCCCCGTCAGACCGACGAGGGTGGCATCGACTACAAGTCGCTAGACGTCGACGACAGCTTCGAAACCTGGGAAGACACGATGTGGCCAGAGCCCCCACCGGGCCTCGCTGGCATGGGACGTCTGTTGCTCGCACTCGTGGTGCTTCCCGTTGCGCTGTTTGCCTTTCTCGTTGTGACGGTGCTGCTCGTCATCTCGTCGTTCACCTAACACCGGGCGATTCAGAGCGCTCGATCGAGGTGCTCGACCTGCCGATAGAGTGATCTGTCCCCCTGAATGGCACCGTCTCGACGGTGCCATCAACGGGGAGCTACTTGACAAGAGAAACTGCACAGGTTCACGAGAGTGAACCTTCAATGCACTTCTCTTAACTCGGGGCTGATCGGTTTCGACGTTGAGACGAGAAGTTGAGTGTGCGACCCGAGTTGCTCAGACTCGTAAAACGGGGCTTAACAGAAGCGCCAACAAGGCTGACTTCGCTCTCGCCGCCTGATCTAATCAGGTAGTTAGAGGAAAACTGCGAGCCGTGAGGCCACGCGGGGCCAGATCATTACAGCCCGGCAACAGAAGTAGTGGTGGACAGTGGGAGAGACCACTGACGGAAGGGAAAGACCTGTGACACTGAGGAAAGACTCGGAGGTAGTGGGCGCAAGCCCCAGTTGACCCGGCAATCCGGTTGCCTTTAAGGCCGGAATCTCGGGAATGGTCGTAGCACGGTCA
>CALLGK010000091.1 GCA_938009905.1 uncultured Acidimicrobiales bacterium
AGGTAGGCGAAGCTGATCGAGTGACTCTCGGGAAAGCCGTAGTTGGCGAAGGCCACGAGCTTGTTCCAAATCTGATCTTGGATGTCGGGCGACACGCCCCGCTCAGACATGCCAGCTTCGAGTCGTTCCCGCAGTCGCTCCATACGCGACCGGCTCCGCTTTGATCCCATCGCTCGCCGCAACTCATCGGCTTCTGCCGGGGTGAAGCCAGAGATGTCGATGGCCATCTGCATCAACTGCTCTTGAAAGAGCGGAATACCGAGCGTCTTCTCGAGCGCGTTCTCGAGCAACGGATGCAGGTAGGTGACAGGTTCGAGCCCGTTGCGGCGACGAATGTAGGGATGCACCGAGCCACCCTGAATCGGCCCGGGACGAATCAACGCAATCTCGACAACGAGGTCGTAGAAGGTTCGGGGTCGCAATCGAGGCAGCGTGCTCATCTGCGCTCGGGACTCAACCTGGAACACTCCGACCGAGTCGGCCGCACACAACATGTCGTACACCGCGTCTTCTTGACCGAGAGCAGCCAAGTCGATCTCGGTGTCGTGATACTGCGCCGCCATATCGACGCAGTAGTGCAGAGCAGACAACATGCCGAGACCAAGCAAGTCGAACTTCACAAGCCCGGCCGCCGCGCAGTCGTCTTTGTCCCACTGCAACACGGTGCGGTCTTCCATCCGCCCCCACTCGACCGGGCACACCTCGATGACGGGCCGGTCACACATCACCATGCCGCCGGAGTGAATGCCAAGGTGGCGAGGCAGATGCTCGAACTGTGATGCCAGCTCAATCACTTCGTCTGGCAGCTCTGGAGTGTCTCCGCCGCTCGCTCCGCTCGCTAACCGAGTTTCGGCCCCAGGGGGCCGAAACATCGAGGCCGGTAGGGGCTCAGGAGCTGGTGTGCTCGTTGGGCCGACAACAGCAGGATTGTTGAACGATTCGCTGCCAGGCTCGGAACCCGGCACGTTCACCCGACCAGGGCCGCGTACTTGCTGCTTCAAGCTCGACCAACGATCGATCGTTTTCGAGAACGCATCTTGTTGGCCAGGAGCAAACCCCAGCGCCTTCGCTGCATCACGAACCGCCGACCGAGATCGGTAGGTGATCACGTTGGCCACCTGGGCCGCATGGCGACGGCCGTGCCGCTCGTAGACGTACTGAATGGCTTCTTCTCGACGGTCAGACTCGATGTCGAGATCGATATCGGGCGGTCCATCACGCTCGGGAGCCAAGAACCGCTCGAACAACAAACCAAGCGACACGGCATCGGCCTTGGTCACCCCAAGCACGTAACACACCGCCGAGTTCGCAGCCGAGCCCCGCCCTTGGCAGAGGATGTCGGCCTTGCGGCAAAACTCAACGATGTCCCACACCACAAGGAAGTAGCCAGGGAACCCAAGCGACTCAATGAGGTCGAGCTCATGATCGAGCTGCTTCCACGCTCCCGGCACCCACTCGGCGTCGCGAGGCCCGTAGCGCGACACCCCAGCCTCTTCGACCAGATGCCGCAAGAACGCCATCTCTGACATCGGCGCCCCGTCTGGATCGTTGGGGTCTGGCGGGCAGGGAAACGGCGGCAGGTTCGGAGCAACGAGCGACAGATCAAACGCACATTCGAGGCCAAGAGCAGCCGCTCGTTCGACCACCCCGGGATAACGAGCAAAGCGACGGGCTTGCTCATCACCAGAACGCAGATGGGCCAACCCAGCCGCCGGCAGCCAACCCTCGATCTCATCGAGCGAACGTCGAGATCGCACCGCCGCCATTGCCGTAGCCAACCGCCGATCAGACGGAGCGGCGTAGTGCACGTTGTTGGTGGCCACGATGTCGACACCGACCTTGGCCGCAAGCGACACCATCGCATCGTTGCGAGCACTGTCGACCGGAAAGCCGTGATCCCACAGCTCAACAAACACGTTGTGCTGGCCAAAGCGATCAACCAAACCACGTAACTCACGTTCGGCCGCAGCCGGACCTTCACGTTCGAGCGATCGGGGAACCGCTCCTTTGCGGCAGCCCGTGAGCACCGCGAGATGGTCAAACTCTTCTGGCCGAAGCCAGCGCGTGACATCACCCATCGATGCCCGGGGTGCCCCCTTCTCCCCTGCCAGCTGCGACTCGCTGATCACGCGAGCCAGCGCCGCATACCCGGCTGGGTCACGAGCCAGCATCAACAAATGACCACCGTCTGGGTCGGCCTGGCCCGGCGTGATGTCGAGCTTGTCGAGCGTGAGCTCAGAGCCGAACACCGTTGGCAGCCCAACCTCTCGAGCCGCCTCGGCAAATCGAACCACGCCGTAGAAGCCGTCGTGATCGGTAACCGCCAGCGCTTCAAGGCCAAGCCGAGCCGCCTCTTCAACCAGCGCTTCGGGGTGAGAGGCGCCATCCAGGAAGCTGAAACATGAGTGGCAATGCAGCTCGGCATAGGCCGTGTTCGACGTGTGACGAAGCAATGCTGGTGCTTCGTAGGCCGGTCGCTTGTTTGACCAAGCTGGACTGTCGCCGCCGTCGGCCCCTTCTGGTCGATCGGGACGAGGCCGCCCAGACGCGGGGCGCTCTTCTCTTGGGCGCTCTGCTACCGGTCGATCGGCTGCCGGTCGATCGGCTGCCGGCCGATCTGAGAGCGCCGCTTCGAGATCCCGCCACGGGACGGGAGGGTTACCCCATGCCATCACTCGAAGCGTATCGAACACCTGTTCGATACGCGCAAACCCCGATACGAGGCGACCCAATCGTGATCCCACCCTTGGGACCCCTTCGATACTGTCAGGTGACGAGGAACCGCCGAACTAAAGCGGTCAGTCGGCTTGTTTGCCGACAGCGTCCAACACAGGACCGGCCAAGTTGGCGAGCCCACCGAGCGCGGCGAACACGGCTTCGGTCTGCTTCTCGTCGGCATCGAGCCGAGCCATCACTTCGATACCGAGAAACATCGCAGCAACCGCATAGGCAAGCTCTTTGGCTGGCACGAACTGGCTCAAGGGATGCTCGGCCATCACCCGACGGATGGCCTGCTCCAACAGGTCGTTCCACGGCTGGAGCGTTGAGAGCACCTTGGGTCCGAGATCACTCGATGACGACCAGCCAGCAACGATCGCCGAGAGCGCCGCGTGATCTGGATCGTCCGGACTGGCATGCAACTCGCGGGCAATCTGCACCAAGTCGGGCAGCTGATCAACCTCGGCCAACACCGGGCCAAACTTGGCGATCCGGCGAGCGTGCGCCCGCTCAAGCGCCGCCAGAAGACATCCCTCAACTGAGTCGAAGTGGTAGAAGACCAAGGCCTGGTTGAAGTCACCAGTTCGGGCAATCGCCCTCGCGCTTGCCCCGACCAGACCCTCGCTCTCAACGGTGGCAAGGGCAGCGTCAAGGATCTTGTCTTTGGTCTGCTGACCAGACTTCGACGACTTGCGACCTGCTGCCATACGAACAGTCTGGCCTGTCGAGCCTGAAACCGGATGGCTCATCGGGCCACCGGCACAGAACAGGCACCGTCTGGACAAAGAGGATCACCCGCAGGCGGGCCGATCACGGTCGAGATAACCCCACGCCCCGTGGACAACCCGTGGAACATCTGTTTGGCCATCCCCCGAAAGCCGGGCAGCTGAAGCTTGCGGGCGAGGGAGCGATAGTCCCGCAACGCCCAGAGACACGTCACGAACGCATCAGGACCAACCCAGAACTCGCCGGCGTCTCCAACAACGACGAGTTCATCTCCCACCGGGGCTAGGTCGCCGATCCACTCCCTCACGACCGGATCGCTTGCGGCCACGAAGCTGATGGGGACCAGCTGAGCTTGTCGGCCGAGCCAATCTCCGCAGCGTTGACACAGGTTGCACCGATCATCAAAGACGACGGTGAGCCCGTTCGGAACTGAGTGAGCCATGCCGTCACTCCCCTTTGCGACCGACGATCAGCCGGCGGCCGGATTGGCCTGCGGCATGTACATGCCAGCGGGAGCCGGCGGCATCATGCCTCGAGCCGGTGGAGGAGGCGAGATGTTTTTGCGGTCTCGGTAGGTACGGATGCGCCAGAAGACAAACATGTTGAGCAGGTGGATCACGCCAAGGCTCAGCAGCAGAGCGCCGAACGTGGTGACGAGGTCGTTGAAGGCCGTCGTGAGCGCTGCGCTCGGGGTGATCTTGTAGAGCAGCAAGGCGTAGCCAAGGTTGAGGAGATAGAACCCCACCACCAGCAGGTGGTTCACCGCAGCGGCCAAGCCCTCGTCTTCAAAAACGTCATCGAGGAAGATCTCTCCGTTTCGATAGAGCGTGCGGGCCAGCCACACGACGAGGCCGATGGCTACCGCCGCATAGAAGGCGTAGAAGCCAATCGCCGTGCGATCGGTGATGACTTCCTGAGCGAAGAGTTCGCTTGCAAACATGATGATTCTCCTCGGCCACCATTGGCCGGTCAGGGGAAGCGTTCACAACTGTTTAAGCGAACGCTCAACTTCTTGATTTGAGCATATGCTCAATTCATGTCGGAGCGCAAGAGGTCGGCCGTCACACCACGGCCGATCGATCTGTTTGTCCGCCTGCTGCCCGAGCAGGCAGACACGGTTAACGCAGGGCTGCGACCTGCTCGGCGCTCAAGCCCCTGTGGGCCAAGTCAGCGGGCGATGCCTCGGCGAGAGAGCGAGTGAATGCCTCACGTTTCACCGGGTCGGTGAGGGCCACGCCGAGCGTTGCCTGCTGGATTCGAATCGTGAACACGATCCATCCCGACGGCAGTGCTCGCAACGTCTGACGCTCCGAGCGCACGATCAGCTCATCGTCTGCCCGATCAGCGGGAATGACCTCTTCGTTCGCTGGGCGCGTCGGTTGAAACAACGATGCGTCTGGATGCACGAACCAGTTTCGCCGTCGAACGACACGGCCCGGCGGGCCATCGACCAGGGCATCGAGGAGCCGATCAACGCGGTCTATCAGCACGGGGTCGTAGCCATCGACGGGGCCATGCACGGCGCCCATTGGGTGCCCCAGCTTGTCTGCTAGCCGCCAACGCGATGGAAAGCACAACGACGCAGCATCGAGGCACCAACGCTGAGGCCCCTCGGCCCCATCGGCGGGTCGTCTGCGAAGCAAACACAGGTCTTCTTGCACAAGCCGACCGGCCTCGTCGAGTGGGTGCAAGCCAAACGGCGATGGGGGTGTTTCCACTCCCATCGCCGCAAGTTCGTGCTGCACGAGCGTCAACAGCTCAGCGCTGGCGTTTCTGACATCGCTGTCGTCGAGATCACCGACGACAGCGAACACGTCGTTGTGCCGCTCGGTGAGGAGACGGTGTTTCTCTGCCAGCTCGGTGGCACGTTGGTCATCAACGATCAGCCACGGCCGGTCACCAAGAGACTTGGTGCCCATCTCGAGCCATGGACGAGCGGCATCAAAGCTGATGTCGTCAAGCCACTCTGGTGCTGGTGCCGTCGGCATCGCTCCATGCTGCCAGAGCTCCTCACTGTCAGACGACAGGACGAAGCAATGGATGCAGCACGGAGTTCTTGAAACCGGGGTTCTGGCGCCTGGGGTTCTGCCCGGGCCTAGCTGCCGATCGTTAGATGCCGGAGTTGCGACCGGTACCGGTGTCTGGGCCGCTTGCGTCTGTGGTGAGCACGCAAACGATCTCACGATCGTCGATGGCGTTCCAGCCGTCTTCGGTCGGTGACAAGAACGAGAAGTAGTAGACCGAGTCGGCGTACTCCGTGCCGACATAGCCGGGGAAGCGCTCTAGGCAACCGTCGTTTGCTGCCGCGTCGACCGCGTCGCCCCCTGGGTACGGACCAGCCGGAAGCTCAAACAGGGCGAAGACCTCGAGGTCGTGAGGCTCAGCGCATGGCACGGCGGGCAGCGATTCAATCAGACCCGTCGCATCGTCGGCGTAGCAATCGCCAACCTGCATCGCGAACACGCCGACGTCGCCTTCTTCAACAATGTTGCCTGCGTCATCACGAACGGTCTCGTCAGCGGTATTCACTTCCTGACAAGCCGTCAGGGCAAACACTCCGCCCACAAGGGCGAGCTTCCAGGTCGCCGATGACCTCTTCTCTGAATCCAAACCGAACATTGCCGTGGCTCCTTCGTGCCGCTTCTGATCGACGGGGCGCCGCGACCAGGTGATTTGAACTACGGCAAGTTTGGGGGGTCGCTTTACGAGGAGTTGCCGACAACAGCTGCGAGACCCACGACGGGCTTCACGACGCGTCGCGGTAGCGTGCTTGCCGATGTCGGACTTGTCAGATCGCCTGTTTGAGGCTGTGCAGGACATAGGGCCAATGGTCGTGGCCTTCTCGGGAGGCGTTGATTCGTCACTCGTCGCCGCTGCTGCGGCTCGCGCCCTGCCCGCCAACGAGGTCATTGCGGCAACCGCCGACTCCGCATCGTTGGGCTCAGGCGAGCTCGAGACCTGCCGCCGCCTCACCAGCGCATGGGGACTCGAGTGGACACCGGTCGAAACCGCAGAGCTCACCGACGATCGCTATCTCGCAAACAACGGAGATCGCTGCTTCTGGTGCAAGAGCGCGCTCATGGACCAGCTTGAGCCGTTGGCAACCGCCCGCAACGCCACCGTGGTTCTGGGTGTGAACCTCGACGACTTGGGCGACCATCGTCCCGGCCAAGAAGCAGCACGAGAGCGAGGGGCTCGCTTTCCGCTCGTCGATGCCGGCTTCACCAAGGCCGACGTTCGCTCGCTCGCCCGCGATTGGGATCTCGAAATCTGGGATCGACCGGCGATGCCGTGCCTGAGCTCTCGCGTGCCATACGGCACGACGATCAACCTCACGTTGCTCTCGCGCATCGATCGAGCCGAGGCCGCGATCAAGCAGCTCGGCTTCATTGACGTCCGCGTCCGCCACTACGACGACACCGCCCGTATCGAGCTGCCTGCTGGCGAGATCACGCGGGCCGCGCAGATGGCTGACGACCTCGTCGACGCGGTACAGGGCGCGGGCTATCGCTACGTCACCCTCGACCTTGCCGGCTTGCGTTCTGGCAACTTGAACGATGCGTTGTCCGCCTCAGCCTCAGCAACGGACCTCGAGGCATGACGTCGTCTGACGCTGTCGCCCGTCTCGACGTCGATCGCACGCAACGGATCGACCTACCAGAGGCGATCTATTGCGCCGGCAAGACCACCCAGCAGTGCGTCGACATTGTGTCTGAACTGCTCGCCCCGTCAGATCACGGCGTGGCCGATGCGGTCGTTGCCACGCGGGCAACACCAGAACAACAAGCTGCGCTAGCCGAGCTAGCTCCGCACGCTCACTACGAGTCGACGTTGGTGTGGAGGCCCCGACCGCCCAGTGGCAGAACGATTGCCACCGTGTCTGCCGGCACGTCCGATCTGGATGTTGCCGAGGAATGCCGCTTGACGCTGTCGGCTCTCGGTCACAACACCATTCCCCTTACCGACGTGGGCGTCGCTGGTCTCCATCGTCTCACCAGCACGCTCCCCCAGCTCGAACCAGCAGACGTCGTTGTGGCCTTCGCTGGCATGGAAGGGGCCTTGCCGACGGTGCTGGCTGGCCTTATCGCCCAACCGATCGTGGCGGTCCCAACCTCGGTTGGCTACGGCACCTCGTTTGAAGGAGCGACGGCGCTGTTGTCGATGATGTCATCGTGTGCTCCCGGCATTGCCGTTGTGGGCATCGACAACGGCTACGGCGCCGCGTGTGCGGCCCACCGGATTGCCCGAGCGATTGGATCATGAGCGGCAAGACCCTCTGGATCGATCCGACGTTCGGCGCTTCTGGCGACATGCTGCTCGGCGCCCTTGGCGCTCACCTCGACGCTTCCCAACGAGACGTGTCGGCACTCCAAGGACTCGACATCGGCACCCACTCCGTCACCTGGGAGACCACAACTCGCGGCGGACTGCGAGCCACGCGTGCAGTGGTCGAGGTTGACGAACAATCCCACCACCGCACGTGGAGTTCGATCGACGAAGCGTTGGCATCGTCCGACCTTCCTGAAGCTGTGCGATCGGGAGCTCGGGCCACGTTCCGTCGACTCGGCGAGGTCGAGGCCGCGCAGCACGACATCCCGATTGACGACGTGCACTTTCACGAGGTGGGTGCAGCTGACGCCATCGTCGACATCGTTGGCGTGTGGCTACTGATCGATCAGCTCCGACCCACCAAAGTCATCGTGGGGCCCGTCGGACTCGGGCACGGCACGGTGCAGGCCGCGCACGGAACGCTGCCGCTGCCTGCTCCGGCAACGATCGCGCTTCTTGAGGGCTGCCCGACTCGATCGCTCGACGTTGCCTCCGAAACGTGCACGCCGACCGGAGCGGCACTCCTGACATCGCTGGCTGATGCCTGGGGTTCCTTGCCATCCGGCGTGCTCGGACCAACCCATCGCGGCGCCGGTGGCCGCAACCCAGATAGCCACCCAAACGTCGTCACCGCCACATTGGTTGATACCGAGCTGGCGGTCGATACCTCAGCACCAGGGGCACACCCTGGCGTCGACGCCGTGGTGATCGAAACGAACCTCGACGACGTCACCGGCGAAGTGATCGGGCACGTCATCGACGTGCTCCTTGCGGCCGGAGCCGATGACGCTTGGGCGCAACCGATCACCATGAAGAAGGGCCGACCTGGCCATCTTCTTGGTGTGCTCTGCCAGCCATCGCTCGAAGCAACGCTTCGGCACATCGTGAGCGCAGAAACGGGTTCGCTCGGCACGCGAGTCCGCCCCGTAGTGAAGCACCCTCTTCCTCGCTCGTTCGGCGAAGTCGAGGTGCGAGGCCACCGCATTGCGGTGAAAGCTGGGCCGCATCGAGCGAAGCCAGAACACGACGATTTAGTCACTGTTTCAGCGGCCACAGGCGTACCCGTTAGGGTGCTGGCCGACGAGGCGCTGGCCGCTTGGTCATCCCGTGATTTGCGCAATCCATCCATTGAGACGTCACACTGAGTAGGTGACCATGGCATCAGTCGATCGAGATCTCCGGCTTCGGATTGGCTTGGCGTGGCGCGAAATGCGTCGAGGCGCAGCGGCGGCAAAGCTGAAAGAGATCCTCTACAACAGCCCAAACGAAGAGCCGCTCGACCAAGCCTTGGCCGATGCACTTGGCGTGCTCTACCAAAGCGGACCAATGCGAATGGGCGAGCTCGCCGACGCGCTGCACATCTCGCCGGCGTCCACCACTCGCGCCGTTTCGTGCCTGGCCGACCGCGGCTACGCCGAGCGGGTCAAGGCGGCTGACGACCAACGCTCCATTGTGGTCTCGGCAACCGAGGTGGGGCGCGCCCGCTACCGACTGATCGCCGGTCGCATCAACGAAGGTCTCGACCAAGTGCTGTCTGAGTTCAGCGAAGCAGAGCTCGACCAGCTGGCCGATCTACTCGAGCGCTTCAACGGGTCGCTCTCCCGGCTCTCGGCCGAGTGGGAAGCCGACAGCTAGCGCTGCTCCTCCCTCTCGGGTCTGACCGAAGCGGGGTATCGAACTCGCACTAGCTGGGAGCCAGTTCGATTCACGTACGGTTTCGTGTGACAATCGGCGCATGAAGGCTGCTGTTCTGAACTCATGCCCCGGCCACCTCGACATCGAAGACGTTGAGATCGGCGAACCCGGACCACGCGAGGTCTTGATCAAGACCTCGGCTGCCGGCTTGTGCCACTCCGACCTCCACTTCATGGAGGGGAAGTATCCGCACCCCTGCCCCGCCGTGCTCGGCCACGAATCGGCTGGCGTCGTGGAAGCCGTCGGCTCGATGGTCCACTACGTCGAACCAGGCGACCACGTGATCACCTGCCTGTCGGCATTTTGCGGCCACTGCGAGCAGTGCATCTCTGGCCACCTCTCGCTTTGCGAAAACAAGGGCACCGAGCTTGTTCGCCAACCGGGCGAAGGTTCACGCATCACCCGCAACGGTGAAGACGTCAACCAGTTCCTCCACCTTTCGTCGTTCGCCGAGAAGATGCTCATTCACGAGCAGGCGTTGGTGAAGATCGACAAAGAGATGCCCCTCGACAAGGCAGCCCTCATCGGCTGCGGCGTCACCACCGGCCTCGGCGCAGTCTTCCGCACTGCCAAGGTTGAGCCAGGCTCGACCGTCGCCGTCATCGGTTGTGGCGGCATTGGCCTCTCGGCCATCCAGGGCGCCCGCATCGCCGGCGCAAACAAGGTGATCGCAGTCGACATGGTCAGCTCAAAGCTCGAGCTCGCTCAACAGCTCGGAGCAACACATGTCGTTGACGCATCGAAGGACGATGCCGTTGCTGCGGTGAAGGATCTCACCGGTGGTGGCGTCCACAATTCGTTCGAGGCCGTCGGCATGAAGCAGACCGCCGAGCAGTCGTTCAACATGCTGCGCAATGGCGGACAGGCAACGGTGATCGGCATGATCCCCGTTGGCACGACCGTCGAACTCCACGGCGTCGAGCTTCTCTACGAGAAGAAGCTCACCGGCTCAAACATGGGCTCCAACCAGTTCCGTACCGACATGCCTCGCTTTGTCGAGATGTACATGGACGGCCGTCTGATGCTCGACGAGATGGTGTCGAAGCACATCAAGCTCGAAGACATCAACGAAGGCTTCGAGACCATGAAGACCGGCGCGGTTGCCCGCTCGGTCATCATGTTCGACTAATCCCGTCTTCCAGGATTGGTGTGCTGACACGGTCGAAACTGGTCACCTCGGCACACCAATGTTGACGCTTGCCGCAATGGTGTGCTGACACGGTCGAAACCGGTCACGTCAGCACACCAATGATGAGGCGCTGCCGCTACTGGAGCCACTGAGGCTCGGCGGCCTCACAAAGCTTGATGTAGTCATCAAGCATCGACTGGTCTTCTTCGTACAGGTCGACGTCGCAGTGGAAGTGGAAGTCCACGTCATCGTTCCAGCGGAAGAGGTCGATTGTCGTCAGGCCATCGAGCTCGATCACCAAAATCCAGCCGTCGCCGAGCGACTCATCACGCAGAATCGATCGATCGCCGGTTCCACGGGAGCGATTGAGTCGTCCCTCTGGACTGTTGAGGGCTTCCTCCCAGTCCTTCGGGGCACAGACGCCATCGCACCCGTTCTCAAAGCTGATCGAGGTGAAGGGATGAGCCGACGGCGGCTCGAACTCTCCGTCAAAGACGCCAACCGTCGACCCAACCGGCACGAAGGCGCCGATGATGTGCTCCTCGTCGAAGATGTCATCGACCTCAAACGAGATCCAGACCGTGTCGAACGCCGCCGTGTCTGGCTTCGTTGCAGGCTCAGGAATCCCGATGGAAGGCAGGGCCCCATCGTCGGGCTCTTCATCGGGCGTGACATCGGGTTCTTCGTCTGGCGTGACGTCGAGCTCAACTTCTTCGGCCGGCTCTTCTTCGACAGGTTCGACGACCGTGTCGTCGACGTCGGTGCCGTCCGCCGGCTCGGTGTTCGCGAGCTCGTCAGGCGTGTCCGACATCAGCGTGGTCTCGATGCGAGCCACCGTGATTGCAGGGCCCTCGGCCTCCTGAGAAGCAGAGCTACAGCTGGCAGCAAGAAGCGCGAACCCGAGCGCGGGCACGGCAAAAGAACGTCGGCGCATGCGATACCCGTCGGCGAGAGGGTCGCCGTGTTGAGTTTCAGACCTTGATGGTCGGCTTCACACCCAGATCTGCTGGTGCGACCTCGTCGCCTGACTCGCGAGCTGCTGCCGCCGTCTCAAGGATCTGATAGATCACGATGGCGCCAGAGGCCACCGCACCCATGATCATGATGGTTGACCGCAGTCCGATCACCTCGGCGAGGGCGCCGAGCGGTGCAGCGGCAATACCAAAGCCGGCAAACGACAGCTGCATCAGTGACTGCACACGACCCTGCATGGCGTCTTCGGCCGTGGTGAGAGCAAGCGTGTTCGAAAGCGACTGGTAAGCGGTGGTGAAGCCACCGATCACCACTACGATGCCAAACGCCACGTAGATCGTTGGGGCCGTGCCTAACACCATCACCGTGATGCCAAAACCCAGGCCAGACACAACCATGATGCGCCGTGCGTTTGGACCGTCGGCCAACGCGGCCAGCGGAATCGACACGATGACCGCACCAATGGCACTCGCTGTGCTGATGAGCCCAACCCACGTCTCGTTGCGATCGAAGATGCCTTCGACCAGCGCAGGGATGAAGGCCACGTAGTTGAAGCCAAACATGATCACGACGTAGGAGGCCAACACGAGGCGACGAAGCGACGGGATGCTGTTGACGTAGCGAACACCGTCTGCGATCTCGGCCAAAGGATTGCGGGGCGTTGCGTCGGCCGCCGGGCGATGGGGAAGCCGCATGATCTGGATGAGCGAAAGGAGTGAAATGAAGCCAGACAGGAGATAGGCCCCACCGATGCCAAACACAGCCCAACCGGCAAGGGCACCGGCCACAGCTGGGGCGAATACTCGGGTGCCGTTCATGCTGAGCAGCGACAAGGTGATGGCATTGCCGAGTTGCTCTCGGCCAACAAGCTCAGACGCCATGGCCACACGAGCAGGGCCATAGAAAGCAAAGGCGAGCCCCTGGGACACAGAAGCAATGAGCAGCATCCAGAACTGCACAACGTCAAGCACCACCACGGCGCCCATGGCGATGGCGCCAACAAAGATGAGGCCCTGACTCCAGAGCAGCACCGTCTTTTTGGCGAACCGGTCGGCGACCACACCACCAAATGGCGTGACGACCAGCATGGTGAGACCGAACACGAGGTACACGAGGCCGAGGGCTGACTCTCGCTCGGTCAGCTCCCAGGCAAGAATGCCTCGCAAGACAAACTGGCCCTGCACGGACATGAACGAGAAGACGCCGGCCCACCAGAGGATCTTGTATTCGGGGATCCGCAATGACGAGAACGCATCTCGCATTGAAGGTTTGGCCGGCATGTTCATTCGAGATTCAAACTACTGCCCGAAGAGGGGACAAACGAACCGAGAGCGAGTGACCCTTGTCTCGTTGCCCCCTAGTGATAGGAGGCTTCCAGCCACCACGTGCCGTCTTCGATCACCAGCAAATGAGCTGATCCGTCGTCGAGCACAACCTGCATGCGGGCCCGTCGGCGATGGGCCATCACATCCCACCATCGCTCATCGGCAGGCCATGGTCCTGCCCACTCCTGAACCGTTCGGCGGCGCATCTTGCCAACCACAACAGCGGGCCACGACGTCAGCTCACCTCGCCCTGTTACCCCGATGCTTCCACCGGCAGCATCGAGCAAATCAATAGCTGCAGGATCGGCAGACACCTTTGCTGGAGCCGGCATCGGCAAGCGACCAGGCCATGGATCAGCAACAAAGTGAGGCTTCGTTGCCACCCGCTCTTCACCAAGGTCAACGGCGGCAGCAGGAATGAGCGAGATCTGCTCGGCCGGACCTCGCCCACCACGCCACTCGGGCACAGACACCGACTCTGGTCCGAGCAACCCCTGAATACGAGCAACTGCTCGAGTGACCTCATCGGCCCGCTCAGCCCGACCACCCCAGAACCCAAGCTGACGACCAGTGGCAGGCACGACTTCATCGGGGATCAGGCTCAGCCGCACAATGCCAGCCCCAACACCCACATCGTCTGGTTCTGCTGCATCGGCATGGTCATACGCCGCGGTGCTGCCCCCGGATCCGACCTGGCGAGCAGCCCGAGCAATGTGCAGCCACCCGTCGAGCTGCCAACGGGCTCGCTCAGCAAGCGCCGCAGCCGACAGCGCACCCTCGTGGCGCCACAACCGAACGTGCACATCGCCCGATTCGGTCTCGGCTTCAATCGCGACCCGCACACAGGCCAATCCGTTTGCAGACAACGTGGCATGCAGCTCATCGGCAAGCGCCTTGGCGGCAAAGGCACACCGGTCGATTCGGATCGCCGCTGGCTCGAACTGCCAGGTAACCGCCATGTCGGGTGCAGGGCGACGCAGGTCTGGCGGATGCTCGTCGTCGCCCTTCGCCAATCGATGTGCGATCTGGCCGGCCTGTCCGAACCGGCCAACAACATCAGCCGCAGCAAGCGACGCAAAGGCCCCAAGGGTTGTGAGGCCAAGGCGCCCGAGCACATCAGCAAGCTCTGGATTGCCGATCTCGCCAATGGCAATAGGAGCAAGGAACGACGCAGACTCCCCCGGAGGAATAACCACCGCATTGCCGATGTTGGTCCGCACCGCCCGGGCTGCCAGCCGAGCCGCAAACACTCCATCAGCTACGCCAATTCGACACACGCCTCGACCGGCAAGCACCGGCTCAACGACGGCAAGCACCTCGTCGGTAAGCAACTCATCTCCACCAAAGAACTTCGACGGCCCACGCGTTGGAAACCCGACAAGCCCAGGCCCAGCAACCTCGACCTCGGGCGTGATGGCCTCAAGCGCCACCGCCACCGGCTCGAACAGTCGACCTTCTCGATCGACATCGCGTTCAAGAATCGCAAGATCAGGGCACCGCCCCTGCGCATCCCGTCGGCGGATCCCCACCGACACCCCTTCAGCCCGAGCAGCGGGCGAACAGGCAATGACACGATTCGCCACCACAACCGCCGCCGGCTCATCAAGCGGCACCCCCCACGCCACCACCGGCCAATCAGGGCACCACACCACCAACATGCGCGTGCTGTGTTGCTTCACTCCGTTGCGCAGCCTTGCATGATGAGGTTCTCTGCTTCTAGGCACGGGGCGAGGTGGCCGTGTTCGTTTGGTAACCACACCTCGCAACCGCCTGACGCCACACCGGTACGACGACCTCGCACCGCAACCGTGGCTCGACGGCGCTGCAAATGACCGTGGCCTGCCCCGATGCCTTCCCATCCCTGCGCCTCAACCTGGAAGGTGAGATCGGGCAGGCTCGGCCACGTCCGGCCCCCATCAAGATGGACAAGAACCGACTCTTGCTCGCGAGCCCTCGCGCTCAACCGACGACGGTCACGATCACCAACACGCACGCCGGGAGCAACCGCAACAAGGTCAACCGATTCCAGCAGCGTCGCCACCACCGTGGCCCAACGACCAGGCCCCGGGTCTTCCACCACCAACAGTCGATCCAGGCGCACACCAAACCCAGCGGCAGCCGCCAGGTTGAACGACGGCACCCCCACCACAGCCATCCATCCCCCGCCGGATGATTCGTCGATGGTGTGCTCTTGCTCCTGCCTCGGCGCTTGTCCTGCTGCTTGCCCACCAAGCGCCACCGCCATCACGGCCATCGCCAACGACCAGCTGCCAACGCCGTCAAAGGCAACGCTGGTTCCCCGCTGTAACCCTCCCCAAGGCACCAACGGTTTAAGCACCTCAGGCACCTCGATCAGACGGTCTTGCGCCAGAGTTACCGGTTTGAGCTTGCTGAGAAGTTCGGGGTCGAGTCGTTCGGCCAGTACCGCCATTCGTCCAGTATCGAACATATGTTCGATACTGGCAACTCCCGCCCAAAACACTTCCAAAACCACTGTTCTGGAGGCCGTAGGGCACGTTTTGGTGGTCTACGGCCTCCAGAACGGGGTTAGAGGGGGACGATGACGGCGTCGAGACCGCCGTAGGAGGTGCGCAGGGCCTCGAGATGGTCGGCATCGTCGTACACACCAACCACTGCTCCACCAGAGCCAGTAAAGGTTGCTGGCGCCTTTACTCGCGTCGCTGCTTCGATCAACGCGAGCTGCGCGGCAGGCAGCGGGCCAAGCTGTTGTCGAAGTTCCATGTTGAGCGCCACGAGGGAGCCGAACTGGGCGTGGTCATTCCACTGCAGCGCGGCTCGCCCCTTTGGCACCAGCGCGGCGAGCGCCCGCATGGTTTCGCGCACCATGCCGTCACCGGCATCGAAGCGGGCTCGCAATTCTCGGTGATAGGTGCCGCTCGATTCGGCCGCCGTCTCGCGGTACGCCAAGAACAGCGATGGCAACAGCGACGCATCAACTCGCTCATACTCACCGTGAGCCACACCAAACCGAGCGTCAGTCGTCATCTCGCCGAAGTCCATCGAGACCAACCCGCCATACACCTGGATGACCCGGTCTTGAAGCCCGGCGGTGATCCCGAGCTGTTCGGTTTCGACCGCGAGCGCGACCGATGCCAACACATCGTCCGGCACCTCAACACCGGTGAACTCACAGAGGCATCGAAGCGTGGCCACCACCAGTGCAGACGATCCGGCGAGACCAACCTGCCTCGGAATCGTGGTGCGGTACGAGAGGTTGAAGCCGCCAAGCTCCGCTACGCCACGATCTGAGGCTGAGCCCTCGCTGCTCGCACGCACGACATCAACAAAGGTGCGAATGGTCGCGGCCAAGAGCGGCACGGCGGTGTCGTAGCCATAGCGATCGACCGACTCGACGAAGTCGGCCGTCGATGTCCACGTGGGGTGGTCTGCCTCGCCGGGGACGATCGAGATCGCCGTGCCGTCAACCGGTTCGAGCTCGATCGTCGCTTCGAACGCGTCAACGGCCAGGCCAAGAGTTCGACCGCCGTATCCATCTGAGGGATTCCCGAGAATCCCGACTCGAGCCGGAGCCGAGCGCGTGATCAACCGGCGAAGTTGTCCGGATCGGGAACCGGCACACCAGGCTTGTAGTGGGTGTAGAGGCTCTCGATGATCTCTTTGAGGCCACTGGCATCTGCGCCCGGAGCAAGCTCGACGGTGATGGTGTGCTGATACACGTGGACCGCATCGACTTTGCCGCTGTCGAGCAGCAATTTCGCCACAACGTCAGGTGGCCGTTCGCCGTAGATCACTTCATCGATCTTGTACCGCTCATGGCCCATGCCCGTGAACGATCGGTTGGTCTCGAAGCGGACCCGACCGTGAATGGCCGATGGCTTCTGTACGACGGAGACTGGTTCACCCATAGCGAGGGCCGAGTCTAGCGACTCGGAGCACCAGTAGCCCCAAGCCGATCGTGACGAGGGCAAGGATGGTGTGGACCACCTTGAAGCCAACGCTGAAGTCGGCCAGCAACGTCCCAATGCCTCGGACCGTCCACCACACAATGCCAAGCCCGGCAAGCGCCATGAACAGGGTGGCTGCAAGGCGACCAAAGCGGCTCGGTTCACCAGGTGCCGTACCCCGCCGAGTTATCAGCAGAAGTACGGAACCGACGATGGCCATCGTGCAGAAGACGGCGGCAACGCCAAGCCGCCAGGTGAGCGACCATCCGGCGAGCTCGCCGCCGACGCTCGCCCGATCGTCGATCACGTTCTTGACCCGGCTGAGCCACACGAAGAGCGTCCAGCCCGACAGAGCAAGCGCCGGTCGAATGAGACGATCTGTCATTCGCCGATGAGGTCGTCAGCGGTAATGCCGCAGGTGTCGATGACGGCGATCAGGGCGTCGATAGTTGCTTCCGACATTTCGCCGCTGCCGTTAACCCCGCCGAGCAACTCATCAAGAGCATTCGAGTCGAGGTTCTCGGCCAAACATTCGCTGACCTCCGGCGTAACACCGAGCGCAGCTTCGAGCTCTGCGGTGACGGCGGCGGGGTCGTCAGGATCGACATCCTCGTCGCCAAGCAACTCGTTGAGCTCTTCATCTGTGAGCGCTGACGGAGCAGCGGTGCAGTTCTCATCGACGTAACCCCGGAACCGCCGGTCGGCATCTGACCCCTCGCCATCGGCGAGGGCATCCAACTCGTCGAGCTGATCAATGGTGAGCGCCAGCAGGTCGTATCCCACCTTCTCGAGCTCTTGATCGAGCTCTTCAACCGACCCTTTGATGGTGGTGATGTCGTCTCGGATGTCGTCTGGCGCTCGCTCTTCCAAAACGATCAGACGATCCTGCCAAGCCGACACAAAGACCTGGGTTTGTTCTGGATCGTTGGCCACCCGCCCAAGTGACGGCTCGAAGCGCAGATATTCGGTAGCTCGACCGCAGAACTGGTCGAGGGTCTCTGGAGATGCAGCCTCTTCCGTTCTCGTGCACGCCGTCGCGACGAGCAGCAGGGTGCAGACAATCACAGCAGTCTGGGAGATCGAGCGAGTTGTTCGACGAACCACGGATGCTGAGCGTACTGACCTGTTGGGATGAGCAGAGGGCGGGCCACGCAAGCCCTATGGAGAACAGCCGGCTAGAACAGCGCGGCTTGGCCCCCCGGCGGCAATCGACGACAGCCCGACCATGGCAGGGTGTCCATGAACACCCACGACTGGCGGTGAATCGGCGTTGGCCCGTAGCCCTGAATGGCAGCCTTGTGCCGGGGGCAGGGGTAGCCCTTGTTGAGTTCGAAGTCGAAGCCGGGATAGGCCGCCGCGGTGTCTCGCATGATTCGGTCACGGGTGACCTTGGCCAGAATTGACGCTGCGGCGATCGACACCGAGATCGAATCGCCCTTCACAAGCTTGCGTGTGCGCGGGTGGCCAACGAAGTCCCACTTGCCGTCGAGAATCACGGCGTCGGGCGCCACGCCAAGGCCTTCGATGGCACGGCGAGCCGCGAGCTTCTGCGCGGCAGACATGCCGAGCTGGTCACACTCGGCGTGGCTCACGTGGCCAATCGCCCAAGCATCAACCCAATCAACGATGCGGTCATACATCGCTTCACGCTCGGCCTCGGTGAGCTGCTTCGAATCGCGCAGCTTGTAGATACGTCGGTCCTTGGGAACCACCACGGCACCGATCGTGAGCGGTCCGGCCCAGGCTCCCCTGCCGACCTCGTCGATGCCAACGACCACGTCAGCACCCGATTCCCAAAGCGCTCGCTCCTCGGCCAGCCCGGGAGACGACGCCTTCAGCGCCTTGCGCAACTTTGGCACCACCGCGGTCTTCGACGCCATGCCTCGACGCTACCCGGCCGACGAGGGGTCAGGTAGATTCACGACCTCGTGTCTGTCCTGCGCCTGCTCATCGATGTGCTCGGGCCCGTCGTGCTGATCGTCGGACTCGGTGCCACACTCGGCCACCGCCTCGGCGTTGAGGTTGGCTCGCTCTCAAAGCTGGCCTATTGGATTCTCGGTCCTGCGTTCGCGATCGATCTGTTTGCCGAGAGCACCCTTGCCGGCGAGACCGCCCTGCGCCTGTCGGCCGCGGCCATCGTTGGCATGGTGGCCGCTGCACTCGTGGCGTGGGGGGCGGCGACGCTCATCGGACTCTCGCCATCTGAGCGTTCGGCCGACGTGATGACATCGGCGTACGGCAACGTCGGCAACGCGGGCCTTGCTATCTCGGCCTTCGCTCTTGGCGACGAGGTGCTGCCTGCCGCTGGCGTGCTGATGATCGTCATCAACATGGCCGGCATGACGCTCGGCATCACGCTGGCCACGTCTCAATCAGGAGGCCTGCTCAAAGGCGTGCGCACCGCACTTCTCGCTCCAATGACCATTGCGGCTTTTGTTGCGCTGGTCCTCAACCTGGCCGACGCCTCGCTACCGCTCGTGGCCGATCGCACCATCGGACTCTTGGCTGGCGCGCTGATCCCCGTGATGCTTCTCGCCCTTGGTATCCAGCTCGCTATCACTGGGTGGCGAGCGCCGTCGTCGAGTCTGGCGGCCAGCACGATCGCCAAGCTGGCCGTCGCTCCTGCGGTTGCCACTGGCGCAGCCTGGCTGCTTGGACTCTCCGGTGACGACCTTGGCGTCGTGGCTATTCAATCGGCGATGCCCCCGGCGGTGTTCTGCCTCGTGGTCGCCACCGAGCACGATCTCGAACGAGACCGGGTGACCACCAACGTCGTCACCATGACAGCACTCGCACTCGTGACGCTTCCCGTCGTGCTGGCGCTCACGGGTTCGTAGAGTTATCCGGCCTGCTCGACGAGCTCGAAGAATGGCTCGCCATCGATGCGCCGAGTCTCGACAAAGCCGGCATGGCCGGCGAGGGCAAGCGATGGTGCGTTTTGTGGATCGATCAGCAACGTTGGCCGCAGCGGAGGATCAAGCGCGGCCAGATGCCCACACAGGAGCACCAGGGCCCAGGTGCCGACGCGGTTGCCGCGAGCCTCGGGATGAACGCTGTAGCCAACGTTGACCTGATCAGGTGCGAGCCAATCCCGTTCGTCGTCTGCATCAACCCACCCGACGATCTGACCCTCGACGACGATGACCCCAAGCGGACGAGGGTCCGGCGAACCCTCACCGAGAAAGCGGCGAGATTCATCATCTCGACCCGCAATGAGATCCGCTGCGTCTGCCACGTCGAACGGACGAACCGATACATCGCCGTCGGTCAGGGTGTGCATGAGCTTCATGATGTCAACAATCCAAGCTCATCAATCCGGTGCATCACCTCTTGACCGCCTTCATGATCGCCAGCGAAGGCGTTGTAGGCCAGGTGATCGGCACCGATCTGGAGAAGGCAGGCTCGAAGGCGATCGCCATGCGGCTCCTCCCCCCAGCGCTTGACCAGCTCCGCTTTCAGCAAGCCGACATCGAGGGTCTCCATCCACGGATCCCAAAAGACAAACCAGGCGAAGTCGAAGAGATGGTCGCCCCAGCGGCGACACCCCCAGTCGAACACGCCGGTGATGCGGCCGCCCTCGACGTGCACGTTTCGGTTGATGAGATCGCAGTGCAGCAACGTCGGCACGATGGAGCTGATCGCATCTTCCGCACACAGCGACCGCAGCTGAGCTCTGGCCCGTTCGTACATGTCGTGTTGCGCCGGTCGTTCGGCGAGCCGATCTCGCCAACCCGCCATGCGACCACGTTCGTTGTCGTTCTCGGCACACAACACGTCAGTCCAGGAAGGAACGGTCAACCCAGCGGGCGGCGACACAGCTCGTAGCGCGTTAAGCAAGTCCGCCACCTTGGGGACGAGCTCAGCCCAGTGTTCGCGTGCCGCGTACTCAAGCGGCGTGCCTGGTGCGAACGTCGAGATACATATGTGTAGATGGTCGTGGGGAGGCTCGAGCCGCGATACCTCGGTCACCTTCGGAACCGGAAGGTCGGGCCGGCCGAACGCCGACATCTCGGCATCGATCTCGAAGTCGTCCACGTGCTCGCCCACGCGAACAACCATCGGCGCGCCGTCGAGGTCGAAGCGGAAAGCCGTCGACCATGCCCCAGCTCCGATCTGAGCCACGGGGCCGAACCGATCGCGCAACACGGCAATCACCTCGTCGCCAACAGCTGCTTCCATTCGCCAAACGTAGCGGTCGACTCATTGCGCATCGCACCCTTTTCGCTACGCTCACGAACCCACCGAAGCCGTCTGAGACGGCTCGACGATGGCCCAGCGCAGCCGCCAATGCGTCACACCATGAGCGACCGTCGGGGCTGCATGGCTGTGCCCAGAACCTCGCTGTACAAACAGGCGCTCCGCACGCGAGCGCACTGTTGTGCTTCTCGGACATGAGCATCAAGGCGTGCCAGACGAAGCGTGAGACGCGATCGACGACGTGGTCGAGATTCCGATGATCGGCCGTGGCTCAAGCCTGAACGTCGCCGTTGCCGGATCGCTCGTGCTCTATCGGCTTGCCGGCATGGGTTGAGCCACAAGCGCTGGCGCAGCTATTGGAACGAGTCGCCTGCTTGCGGCACTGGTTCGAGGCCGTCTTGGGTACCGGCGAGAAGGGTTTCACCCCGGTGTTCCATCGTGACCCAATCGGCGTCGAGGCCGGGGCAACGGATGATCACGTCGTCGTCTGCTTCAACATCCCAGAGCAACGCCGGCCGGTAGCCGTGCCAGCGGATTCCGAACGACGTGACGCCGTGACTGGTGGCTGCGCCGTGCACCTCAACATTGCCGCCTCGCCATGCGGCGGGGAACGACGGCAGAAGATCGAGCGCCCCAGGACGGTCTTCGATAAGCACCGAGCGGGCCCCGAGCCAGAACTGGGCCGCACTCACTGCGTCGTCGGATTGGAAGCTGCCACTTGGGGCTGCGGTCTGTGCGAACTCAGACAAGGCTTCGACCGATGTTGGAACGTCTGGGCGCTCGGCGGCCTTGAGCGCATCGCTGCGTTCGACAAGTTCCATCGCCGGCTCCGATTGCTCGGCGGCAACCAACAGCCGGGCCAGGCCGATGAATGCTTCGGAGGTTGCTGCGGTGTCACCGGACTTCTCGACGAGCTTGGTGAGCTGCGCTGCTGGCGCCAGCATCTCGACGGCCATCGGAACGTCGTCGGCCAATCGCGACGCTCGACCAACGCCAGACAGCACGGCGGCAGCGGCCGCCGGTGAGGTCTCGAGCTTGGTCGGGAACGAGCCGGCGAATGCGCCAAGCGATCCGAGCACTTCTGCGACCGCTCCGCTTACGGCGAGGCCTTCGAGAATTCGGCCGGCACCCGGTTCGAGATCGGCAACACGGCGAGGAAGTTGCGATCCGGCCATCATCAGACGAGCTCGAGCAGCCGAGGCCTGATTGGTGACGCCGTTGTCTGGAAACTCAAAACGTCCGCCACGCTCGATGACTGTGGTCCAGCCCTGGGCCACGTCGTCTGGCGTTGGCACGACGTGGGGGTCGACGACAGCTCCAATGACAAATCGGATCGAGGTGCGATGCGGCACCGGATAGAGGGCGATGGCCGTTGGAGCCGCCCCCGTTACTGAACGACCGCTGAGGTCTCCGCCGGTGAGGATCGTGTCGACGATGTCGTTGCCGGTCGAGACGCCGAAGTGGTTCGGTGAGCGTGGGAGCGAGATCGGTATGGCCGGACCACCCGAGTCGGCGATGTCGAGCACCGCTGCCGCCGATCCGCGGTTGGCCGGGTCAGTCAGAGCGAGTTCGAGCCCGTCGGCCGACTGACCAGTGAGGTCATAGGGGCGCACCGCCAGCGCGAGTGCGAACGGAACAGGCGAGTCGTTCTCGACTTCGAGCACGATGGCCTGCCCGCCGGCAACGTTGGCTGCATAGACGCGCTGGATGGCATCGCCAGACGGAATTCGTACCGCTGTTTCAAGGACAGGGCCAACGCCGATCCGGCGTTGCCGAACCGTTGGTTCTTGGGCCGGCGTATGCCAGCGATCATCGGCGCCAATCATCCAGTCGAGGCACCATGAAGCGCCGTCGAGCTGGAGCGCTCCTCCCCCGTCGACACGAGCTGGTTCGGTCGTGTCGAGCACACCGACAAGGGTGTGTCCGGCATCGGCTGGGCGTTCGACTGAACGAGGACCGAAGGCGAGACCAGACACCCAATCACCTTAACGGCGGCCTACTCAGCAGCGGCCGGCCGGAGGGAATGACCGCTCCGTGCCAAACGGCCCCTCGGAGGGAATGCCCGCTCCGTGCCAAACGGCCCCCGGAGGGAGTAAGAGCCCTCAACCATCTGGAACGCGGCCTCCCGTATCCTTGACCCCGTGACAAGTGCGGTGATCATTCCGATCAAATCTTTTGACCTGGCGAAGGGACGCTTGGCGTCCGAGCTCTCCCCCGATCAGCGTGCGGTGCTGGCTCGGCGGATGGCGGCAAC
>CALLGK010000092.1 GCA_938009905.1 uncultured Acidimicrobiales bacterium
GAGCCAGGCTTGCCGCCCTTGCCCTTGCCGTACGGCTTGCCACCAGACTTGGGCTTGCCTCGACCGGCCGGGCGTCCGCTGGAACGTCGACGATCGCCGTCTTGTTCGGAGCGTTCACTCCGCTCAGATCTTTCGGACCGGTCAGTCCTGTCAGATCGATCACTGCGCGCCGGTCGCTCGCCCCGGCGACTAGGGCCGTCGTTGCGATCATTGCGTTCTGGACGTTCCGAACGATCAGACCGTTCGGCGCGAGCGGGGGCATCAGACTCATGGCGCGCGCTCTGGCCATCGTTGTGGCGAGCGGGTTTGTGTCGGCCGTTCTTCTTGCTCTGGCCGTTCTTGCCTTGGCCGTTCTTACCCTGGCCGCCCTTGTTGTGGCCGTTCTTGTTGCCTGGCTTGTTCTCCCACTTCGGCGCCTCGCGCTCGCGAAGTTCAGGCGTGGCCTCAAACTCCGTCGGCGGCAGCCCAACCTGCTTGATCAGACGACCAACGGGCTTGCGCTGATCTTGATTCACGAACGAGACAACCACGCCACCGGCACCGGCTCGGGCGGTTCGGCCCGATCGATGGATGTAGTCCTTGTGGTCGGCTGGCGGGTCGTAGTGGATCACTTGCGCCACGCCATCGACGTGGATGCCGCGAGCGGCGACGTCGGTTGCCACGAGTGCTTGCACCTTTGAGGTGGTGAAGGCGTCGAGGGCGGCGTTGCGCTGGTTTTGTGAGCGGCCACCGTGAATCCAACCCGCCTTCACACCGGCTCGCTTGAGCTGGCGGGCAACACGGTCGACACCGTGCCGGGTCCGACAAAAGATCATCGTTGGACCGGCGTCTTCAACCAGGTCGGCGGCAAGTCGCAGCTTCTCGGTGTTGACGGTCACGATGAAGCGGTGGTCGACGGCGCTCAGATCCGGCTCGACCTCGCCGACCTGATGCGTCACCGGGTCGGTCTGGTACTTGTCGATCAGCACCTGTACTTCGTTGTCGAGCGTGGCCGAGAAAAGCACGGTCTGGCGCTTCGACGCAGTGAGGTCGAGCAAACGGCGCACCGCGGGCAAGAAGCCCATGTCGGCCATGCGATCGGCCTCGTCAACCACAACCGAGTCGACATCGTCGAGTGTGACCTCGCCCTGGCTGATCAAGTCTTCGAGACGACCAGGGCACGCCACCAGCAGGTCGGCGCCATCGCGCAGACCCTTCAGCTGAGCGCCGAATCCAACGCCGCCGTAGATCGTCAGGATCGAACGGTTCATGGCCTTGGCCAGAGGTTGAAGCTCTCGCCTGATCTGCTCGGCCAGCTCACGGGTTGGCGAGAGGATCAGACCGCGGGGTCGCTTGCGTCCGCCTTCGCCAAGGCCAGCAAGCATCGGGATGCCAAAGGCCAGCGTCTTTCCTGATCCGGTGGGAGCTCGGCCAAGCACGTCGCGGCCAGCCAGAGCATCGGGAATGGTCTCGCGCTGGATGTCGAACGGGGCGCTGATGCCCTGTCGGTCGAGCGCCGAAACAATCGGTGCGGGCACGCCAAGCGAGGCGAAAGAAACGTCGGGATCCGACGTGAGGGGAGCAGACATGTGCGTGACTTCCATTCGGGCTCAGACCCCGGAATGGGCACGAGCAAGCCTTCAACCTATGTCGACAAGCGTGTCAACCCTCGGAATTGCCACCCACTGTGGCACGCGCCACACCCTCCCCGTTCACCGATTTCTCCCGTTCTGGAGGCCGTAGAGCACCGAAAGGTACCCTCCGGCCTCCAGAACGGGGGTTTTGGGACGCGGGCAACAATGTTGGGGTTAGCTCGCTTGTTCCCAGGCTTCGAAGAGGGCGGCGTAGTGGCCACCGCTGGCCACCAAGTCGTCGTGCGGACCGAGCTCGGCGATACCACCATCGGCAATCACGGCCACTCGATCGCACCGTTGCGATGTCGACAGGCGGTGAGCAATCGCGATGACCGTTCGTCCAGACATCAAGCGCTCGAGCGCGTCTTCCACGATCAACTCGGTGCCGGGGTCGAGGCTCGAGGTTGCTTCGTCGAGCACGAGCACCGCAGGGTCAACCAGCGCGGCACGAGCCAGCGAAACCAGTTGCCGCTCGCCAGCCGACAGGCGACTACCGCCCTCCTGCACCTCGGTATCGAGGCCCTGCTCGAACGACTCGATCCGATCGAGGACGCCGATACGATCCAGCGCTTCACGGATGTCGTCGGTTGACGCCTCCGGTCGAGCGATGCGCACGTTGTCGGCGATTGTTCCGGTGAACAGGTGACCTTCCTGGGGCACGACAACGACACGATCCCGCACCTCACGAGCGGTGCTGTGTCGCAGATCGATGCCGCCGAATGTGATTGACCCGTCGCTCGGGTCGTACAGACGAGCGATCAACTTGGCCAAGGTCGACTTGCCAGCACCCGTGGGGCCAACGAAGGCGACGCGTTCACCCTCGTGGATCTGAAGGTCGACGCCTGACAACACTTGCGGGCCATTGCGATACGAGAAGTCGAGACCGTTCACCTCGATGGCGCCCGTGGCTGGCAACGACGTGGGGTTCGCTGGGTCTGGCACGTCGATGGGGTCGTCGATCAGATCGAAGAGCTTCGACAGCGAAGCCGTACCCGATTGCACGAGGTTGAACAACTGGCTGAGCTGTTGCACCGGTTCGAACAAACCCTGCAACAACAGGATGAACGCGACCACGGTGCCGATCGACATCTGGCCATCACGCACGAGATACCCGCCCACACCAATCGCGAGTGCCGTGGTGACGATTCCGGCGAAGTCGATGATTGGCAGATACCAGGCCGCCACTCGCACCGATGCCATGTGGGAGTCGTAGAGCTCTCGGTTGGTGCGAGAGAAGCGATCGGCCTCGATGTCTTCCCGAGCAAAGGCCTGCACGATCCGGACGCCGGCGATGCCTTCTTGCAACGCGGAGAGCGTGTTGCCGATGCGGTCTCGCACGTCGAGGTAGGCCCGATTGGAGTCACGCTGGAACTTGATCGACGCAAGGGCCACGACAGGAACCGACACAAAGCAGATCAGCAACAGCCGACCGCTCAGCAAACCAAGAGCAATCAGAGAGCCGATGAGCTGCAACGCGGCGCCCGTAAACATCAGCAGCCCAAACTGAATGAGCTCAGACAGTGAATCGACATCTGATGTCATGCGCGAAACAAGGACGCCCGACTTCTCGCGGTCATAGAAGCCAAGCGATTGATCGAGCATGCGACCAAACACCCGACGTCGAAGATCACGGAGGAAGTTCTCGCCGACCGTGGCCAGCATGACGATCGCCGTTCGATACAGGACGTAGCCGAGCAGCGCCGCCACCAGGTAGCCGCCAACCGAGGTGAACAGGGCATTGCGATCGCTCTCACGAATGCCGTTGTCGATCGCCCGACCAACGAAGAACGGACCGGCAAGGATCGTGGCCGTCCACGCCACAAGAAGAAGGAAGGCAAAGAAGGCGCGACGCCGATACGGGCCCAGCAAACGAGCGGCCCGCACCAACACCTTGCCGGTGGCATTGAGATCGAGGCGATCCTCTTCTGTGACGCCACCCTGGAGCCAGCCCACTAGTGCTGCCCTCCCATCAGGCGCTCGCCTTCTCGAGGTCGGCGTCGCCACCATCGGCCGCCAACACTTCGCGATAGCGAGCATTCGTGGCCAGCAGTTCGCTGTGAAGCCCCTCGGCCACGATCACGCCTTCGTCCATCAAGACCACACGGTCGGCAAGCGCGATCGTTGCCGGCCGGTGCGCAATCACGATCGTGGTGCGACCGTCCATGACTTCGGCCATGGCATCGCGAATCTCGTGTTCCTTTGTGGGATCAACAGCCGACGTGGCGTCGTCGAGCACCAAGACTCGCGGGTCGGCCACCAGCGAACGAGCGATGGCAAGGCGCTGTCGTTGTCCGCCAGAGAGGGAAAGGCCTCGCTCGCCAAGTTCGGTGTCGTATCCGTGGGCAAACTCGTCGATGAACTCAGCGGCACCGGCCAGCTCGGCGGCCCTTCGAACATCTTCGTCTGATGCGTCTGGGTCGGCGAAGGCGATGTTGTCGCGGATCGTCCCGCTGAACAGGAACGTCTCCTCGAACACGATCGAGACGGCACGGCGCAGGTCGTGACGAGAAAGCTCGCGCACGTCGATGCCGTCGAGCAGCACCTGGCCGCTGTCGACGTCGTAGAAGCGAGGAAGCAAGCGGGCCACGGTGCTCTTGCCACACCCGGTTGACCCAACAATGGCCACGGATTCGCCCGCTGCGATGGTGAGGTCGAGCCCTCGCAGCACCGGCGGCGGGTCGGTGCGGTCAGGGCCCGCAAGGGTTTCGTAGCCAAAGGTCACGCCCCGAAACTCGACCGTGCCTGCACCGGCGCGGGTTGGTAGCTCTCTTGGTCGAGCTGGGTCGACGATGCTGGGGGCAGTCGACAGCACTTCGGCAATTCGCTCGCCGGCCGCGGCCGCCCTCTGACCCTGCGCCACCACCATGCCCAGCATGCGCAGAGGCTGAATCAGCATGAATACGTAGAGGTTGAAGCCGACGAGCTCACCGACCGTGAGGTCGCCTTCGATCACGAGATGACCGCCGTAGGCCAACACCACAACGAGGCCAAGGTTTGGCATGAGCTCGATCGCCGGCAGGTACCGAGATCGGATGCGGGCCACGTCCGTGGCTTGATTGAAAATGTCGTCTGCCTCGACATCGAGCTTGGCTGACTGCACGGGTTCGGCGCCGAATCCCTTGACCACGCGAATGCCTGACACCGTCTCTTCAACCACACCGGCAAGCTCGGCCGATTCCCGTTGCACGCCGAGCACCGCCGGGTGCAGCTTCTGGGAGAAGCGCCGACCCAGCACATTGACGAAGGGCAAGCCGATCAACGCCAGCAACGCCAGGATCGGATTCACGATCATCATCACGGTCACAACGGCGACCACGATCAGTGCGTTGCCCGTGGTGATTGGCACCATCGTGACAACGTTCTGAAACTGTTGCAGGTCGGTGTTGGCCCGACTCATCAGCTCACCGGTCGCGGTGGTGTCGTGATACGAGAAGTGCAGCCGCTGGATGTGAGCGAAGATGCGATCGCGGTAGCGGGCTTCAACCATACGGGCGTTGCGGAAGGCCACGAATCGGCGCAAGCCCATGAACAGTCCGCTGAGCGAACCAACGGCAACGATGATGGCCGACCACTTCCAGAGCGGGTCGGTGCCCTGCACACCGTTGTCGATACCGAGGCGAATGAGGGTGGGAATGGCAACTCGAACGGCGGTCCAGCCGAGGGCGACGAGCATGCCGATGAACAGGCCCTTGCGTTGGCCACGGAGTGCCTCGATCAAGAGACGCCAGCCCGGTGACCGCGCTGCGTCGCTCTTGCCTCCACTCACCGTTCCCGCAGCCACGTGTTCCTTCCTAGCGTGCTTCTCGGCTCTTGCCTGGCAATTTCGTTCCGACGAACGAATCGCTAGCCCCGCTCGTAGCTCCATGCGCCGTC
This sequence comes from uncultured Acidimicrobiales bacterium, assembly GCA_938009905.1. Taxonomy (GTDB): domain Bacteria; phylum Actinomycetota; class Acidimicrobiia; order Acidimicrobiales; family SZUA-35; genus CALEWY01. Next base: position 5,487 of record CALLGK010000092.1, read on the forward strand.
GGCCATCACCAACCGGTGGCGAGGACCGTCTGCCTCACGGTCGCCGCTTTCGTACGCGGCGTCGCCGGCCCACGAGATGATCATTGGCTTGCCGGGGAGCGGACGGGTCGCGAACCGCTCTGGTGCTCGACCTGCGGCCCATGCGAGGGCGGAATCGACGTCGGAAAAGGCGCCGAGTTGGGTGAGCGTCACGAACGTCGGGGGAACCAGTTCGATGTCGCCCGCGTCTCGCTTCGCCATCGCAACCTCGGGTGACATCCACTCGTGGTCTTTGATCTCGCCGTCGTCGATCAAGACCGTGTCGGATGGCGTGCGGATGGCGAAGAACCACGTGGAGAAGCGTCGACGAGGGCCCGGCGTTGTCATGGCGGCCATCTGTGGCGGGATCCAATACGACCACGGCACCAACTCGTTGGGGTCGACAACCAAACCGGTCTCTTCTTCGACCTCCCGGGCTGCGGCTCGTCGAGCGGAACCCAGCACGTCGTCTGGATCGTTCTCATCGTCGTCAACCCGCCCGCCGGGGAACACCCACGTTCCTCCGAACGCGATCTTCGAGTTGCGGCGCAACATGACCGTTTCGACACCGCTTGCGCCGTCGCGTAGCAACACCACCGTGGCCGCCGGAATCAGGTCCGAGTCGTCTGATGGATCTGCTTGGGGCGATGGCTCAGTCACTTCGCCAACGTAGAACAGGCCGCGCACGAGCACCCAGCCGGTGTTGCGCGTGTCACACCCGAGCGAACGACGTGCCGTGGCCAGGCCATTCGCCGATCACGTCACGGCACACGCAACACTTGGAGCAATGGCCAACCGTGGACTCGAAATTCTGTTTGCGCTCGTGGTTGGTGCCTTCCTTGCCGTTGCCGCGTTCGTTCTGCTTGGGATTCGCGACGATGCAGCAACGGGTGTGGATCGGGTCACGGCGTCACCGGAGGCCACAACGACCGCTCCCCCACCGGTTCAAGACACCGGGCCGTCATCGCCTCGAGCGACCACCGATGAGGTGCTCGGCCTCTGGCGACGGGCCTACGACGCCACCTACGCCCTCGACGGGACCCTCGAGATTCACGAAGTTGCCGAAGGCGACAATCCCGACATTCGATCGATTGACAGCGAACCGACTGTGGTGGTTCCCGTGAGGCGGGCCGCCATCGACGGGCGTGAGCTCGATCAAGTCGACGACACTGCTCTCAGCACCGGACCGTCTGGGCAGCGCACGTGTGAACGCTCGGCAACGAACGTGTTCCTGTGCACCGATCCGGACCCTCAGGCACCCACAACAGAACGTCGTTTGGCCCTCATCTCATCGCGCATCGAGGGAGACGACGCCGAGTATGACGTGTGGCTCGACGACGGCTGCTTGCTGGCGGTCGCCATCGAGCCGACCACCACGGGCACGTGGGGTCAGGTGTCTCGCTGGTGTTTCGACGAAGAAACGGGCGTGCTGATCGAGCGCACCACATGGCGAGGCAACCGCCTCGAGCGGTTCAGCGCAACAGAGGTACGCACCGAGGTCACAGAAGACGACCTCGCTCCGATGTAGCGGCCGCCTGGAATCCAGTTCCAGATACGAAGGGCGAGCGAAGGACGTCGGCGTCCAGTACCCGAAGGCACTGGTGGCGATGCGTGTGGAGGGAGTGACATCCTCCGCTCATTGCCCCGTATGAACCGGTGAGGGCGATGACCACCGGTGTGTCAGTAGCATCGGCGCGGCATGCAAATCCCTTGAGGGAAAATGTCGAGGCAGTC
>CALLGK010000093.1 GCA_938009905.1 uncultured Acidimicrobiales bacterium
ATGATGGGCCAGTGCCACAGATACACGCCGTAGGACACGAGGCCGACAGCCACCATCGGTTTGGAGCCGAGCAACTGCTGCGTTGATGACTCGGACTCGAGGGCCACGATGAGCGCCGCGGTCACGAGGGCAACGGCGACCGCGCCGCCGTAGTAGTAGACAGCTGACTGGTCGCTAATCAGCGCAAACATCACGAACAGGGCAGCCACGAGGGCTGGAGTCGCCTTGCCAAGCGCCGCGAAGATCGGTCGGTCAGCTCGCACGTGCATGGCCCAGGCCAGCAGCACACCGATCAGCATCTGGAAGATGCGGGAGTCTGTGCCGTAGTAGGCCCGGGACGCAGACGCTGGGTCGTAGAGAATCGCCATGGTGGCAATCGAAGCCACGGTCGCGACACCGAAGAAGATGCGCAGCCAACGACGACGGTTTGCCGCTAAGCCGAAGGCCATCACCAGTGGGAACACGATGTAGAACTGCTCTTCGATGGCCAACGACCATGTGTGGCGCACCGGTGAGGCGTCGGTGTACAGCGTGAAGTACGAGCTGTCGGTGACAACAAAGAACCAGTTGGCCACGTAGAAGATGGCGGCGAGCAGTTCGTCTCGTCGGGAGGAGCGCAGCAACGCGTCGTCGAGCAGGAAGTTCTCGACCGTGGCGATGACGAGCAAGGCAACAATGAGGGCCGGCATGAGGCGGCGGAATCGCCGTGTCCAGAAGCCGGGCAAATCGATGCGGCCGGTGTTGTCTTTCTCTTGCAGCAGCAGGGTGGCGATCAGAAAGCCAGACAGCACAAAGAAGATGTCGACGCCAAGAAATCCGCCGGGCAACCAGCCGTCGTCGACGTGGTAGACGACCACGGATCCAACGGCGATCGCTCGCAGCCCATCAAGGGCTGGTCGGTATGCAAATGTCTTGCCGTGCTGCGCCACTGGGAGAGGAATCTAGTCGGCTCCCGAGCCCTCCCGGCCGACCTAAAAATCCCGTTCTGGAGGCTGTAGAGCACCGAAACGTGGTCTACGGCCTCCAGAACGGTGAATTAGCGGTGGCCGGGTGACATGTAGAACCAAGCGGGGAATGGGCCGTCCTGGTCTTTGATGGCCTGACGGGCAGCCATCACGGTCTTGCCAGCTTCGGTCGACTCGTAAAACCACGCCTCGGCAGCTCGGCCATCTGGCACGTCGGCTGAGCCATTGAGGGCGCCCACAAGCTCAAGGCCGGCCTCTTCGTAGTAGGTGCGTATGTCGTGACACAGTGCGGTCGTGTTGCCGCCGGGGATGCCGGCGTCCTTCCACGGTGCACCTTCGGCGATGGCGTGCAGAATGCCGAGGGCGTCTGGCACGCCGTCTGCGTCGATGCTGCGACCGACTCCCGTCGACCCTCGTGCTTCGACGGCCCGGTCATATGCCTTGCGCATGCCCTTCGCTTCGTCGACTGCGGGCGGCAGGCTCGGATCGAACCCCGGTGGGATCTGACAGGTCATGGCCGTCTCGTCTGCCACGATCACCTCGGGGTGGTCGTCGACAACGGGGCCAGCCTCCGCATCGAGGAGGCCAAACGCCTGGCTGAGCACGCCGTGTTGAAACTCGGCGTCGTTCGGCTTGCCCAGCGGACGGCCCAAGGGGAAGTCGCAGTTAAGGGCTCGAGGGGTCTTCATGCGCTCGGTCACCGAGCGGTTCGACGAGAGCACGATGGTGGCGATCCCGGCGGCTTCAAAAACGTGTGCGAGCGTACTCACGGTACGCGTGCAAAGAGGTCAAACGGGTGTGAGCAGAACGACGTCGACCCCGTCGTCTTTCATCGCCGCCGCAGCCGCCGGGCCTGAGTCGACTCGGATGGTTGCCACATCGTCTGGCTGGTTGCCGGCGAACGACACGTGACGAGGGGCAACGGCGCCGATGGTGCCGTTGGCGGCCAGTTCGTCGAGCCGGTCGATTGGGTAGACCACGTTGAGGTCGATGGCCACGCCGGTGCGATCGAAGTTGGGGCTCCAGTGGCCAAGCACGAGCTCGCGCTGGGCGCTGTCGATCATGCGGTAGCTGGTGTCGCCAGCAGCAAACGCCTCGCCTCCCGGGGGATACAGCGCAGCCGAGGTGACGATGCCAACCGTGGCCTCGGCGAGGGGCTTGGGCGTTGTCCACGCCGTCGTTTCAAACTCGGGAACAGGTAGCCCGTTCCCAACTTCACGCATTGCTTCGTCACCGTTTTTGGGCATGGCGATGACGGTAGGGGAGGCGTGTCGAAACTGTCGATTTCGAACTGCTAGGACTGGTACGTCTGTTCGTCTCGCACCGCACCGGTCGGGTCGATGAGCACGGCCTGCCCGGACGCCTCATCGAACGCTTCGTTGTCGTCGTGGCACCAGAAGAAGCTCTGGTCGGCCAGCAGATCGAGCCCGCAACGGGCGTGAACGCGGGCCGAAGACTCTGGCTCGACGACGGCTCCCGGCGGGAACACATATGGATCATCGGAGCCGTTGTCGAGCGTCCAGCCCTCGAGTGAGACGGGCTCGGTGCCGTTGTTGACGATGTCGATGAACTCTTCGCTGACGGGGCCCGCGACCTTCCACGTGCCGATGCTCACAGCGATCTCTGCTGGGTCGGTGACGACGTCAGGGCCAAGCGTTGATGTTGCTTGGCCAGTTTCGGTGTCTGACGTTGCCGAACAGGCTGCGCCCAAGCACGCAACGGCCGCGCAAATGACAACCCACCGGCGCAGTCGGCGCCAGACGGGCTTAGTTGCGAGGAACGTCGCTCCAGTTGACGCTCTTGTCGACACGAGGCTCACCCGGCAATCCAAGCACCTGTTCACCAATGATGTTGCGCATGATCTCGGATGTGCCACCCTCGATCGAGTTGGCTCGCACTCGCAAGAACGCGTGGCCAATGCCGTTTTCGACACCCGACACACTGAGGTCTTCAGGTCGACGGAAGGTGTAGTCGTAGTCGACCATGCCGGCTGGGCCGAGCAGGTTGAGACACAGGTTGGTGATCTGCTGGTTGAGCTGGCCAGACACGAGCTTGGCCACCGACATCTCGGGACCAGGGTTGCCAGACTTCCGATTGTCTGAGGCCCGCATGTTGGTGAGGCGCGACACCTCGGCGTGCACCCACAGGTTCATCAGCGCGTCTCGGCTGGCTGAGTCTTTGCGATCTTCCGGCAGGTCGTTCCAAATGTCGACGGCGGCCGAGATGGTGCCCGAGCCACGCTTTGGTGGGCCACCAGAGCCGGTGCCGATGGCGTTGCGCTCGTTCATGAGCGTGGTGAGCGACACTCGCCAACCATCGCCGGTGTCGCCAATGCGGTTCTCGTCTGGCACCCGAGCGTCGGTCATATAGACCTCGTTGAACTCGGCCTCGCCCGTGATCTGCCGGAGCGGACGAACCTCGACGCCTTCACCCTTCATGTCGAGCGCGAAGTAGGTCATGCCCTTGTGCTTTGGCGTGTCTGGATCGGAGCGAGTGACGAGCATGCCCCAGTCGGCCAGGTGGGCCATGGTGTTCCACACCTTCTGGCCGTTGACGATCCACTCGTCGCCGTCGCGCACCGCCTTGGTGCCGAGTCCAGCAAAGTCAGAGCCGGCGCCCGGCTCGCTGAACAGCTGACACCAGCGCTCCTCGCCGGTGAACATTGGCTTGAGGAAGCGCTTCTTCTGCTCGTCGTTGCCGTGCGTATGGATGGTTGGCCCTGCCAGATACATGAAGAACGTGGCTGGGTCGGCCGGCTTGGCGCCAGCGTCGCGCAGCATCGTGGCCACGACCTTCTGCAACTGGGGCCGAGAAACACCGAGGCCGCCGTGGCCCTCTTCGAACTCGACCCACGCAAGGCCAGCATCAAACTGGTGACCGCGGAACTCCACGCGGCTCATGGTGGTGGGGTCGTGGTCTCTGACCAAGTCAGCAACCGCATCGGCGATCAGCTTCTCTTCAGATTCAGCGGAAATCAGTGTTGACGATGACGTGTCGGCCATGCCGCAGAGTCTCGCCGAGCCCCGACCGATCTTCCAATCCAAGGCAGGTTCGTTCGGGGGAGGTTTCGCTTCTGGAGGCCGTAGAGCACCGAAACGTGCTCTACGGCCTCCAAATCAGCGGTTTTCGGGTCGATCCCCCTGAAACAAGTGGGGTGTCCTCACTCAAGCTGAATAGGGCGAATGGTCCATCTAGCAACTCGGGGTTTGCGTCGTAGTTGTTGGTACAAGCCCACGGCTTCCCTGCTGTAGGTACCAAACAACAAACACCCGGAGAAATACAATGCTTCACTTCGAATTCCTCTCAGCATGGATGAAGGCCCAGGCCAAGACCGAGCGTGGCGCCAGCCTCGTCGAGTACGCCCTCCTCGTCGCCCTGATCGCTGTTGTCTGCATCGCCGCCGTCACCGCTCTCGGTGGCAGCGCCTCGGACAAGTTCAGCCAGGTTGGCTCAGCCATCAACTAATGGCTCGCAGCTCTCCGAGCTGCATTGAGATTTAGGAATGTGGGAGGTGCTACGGCACCTCCCACATTCGCGTTTTCACCACGTTCTTCTCCCGCCCCGGTGTTCCCGTTCTGGAGGCCGTAGAGCACCAAAACGTGGCCTACAGCCTCCAGTTCAGGAACGGGTCCGATTTCTGGAGGCCGTAGAGCACCAAAACGTGGCCTACAGCCTCCAGATCGGAAAAGGGCGTGAAGCGTTAGAGGCAGGCGGGGTCGCTGTCGGGGGAGATGCGGCCGTTGCTGCCGATGGCTCGCACGGCCACGCATGGCCGCTCATCGGCCGATATCAACACGAGGAGGGCCGGGGCCGTGTGTGCCTCGACCACAACCGGGATGTCCTCGGGAAGATCGACACTGTTGAGCCGCTCCACCTGGTAGCTCGCACCATCGGTCAGGCCGTTCCACGTCACTTCGTAGACGAGCGGATCAGCGGTAGGCGAGAACACGACACCAGTCGGTTGCTCTGGCGCCCCAAAGAAGGCGTCCTCATCGAGCTCGGTTGTCGTGGTCTGCTCAGGACCCTCCGCCTCGTCACGGCCGGCGCTCGCAATGAGAGCGGCAAGCACGATCGCGACGACAGCAACGCCCGCCATGACCATTCCACGCAGCTTGCGCTTCGACGGCATGGAGAGGCTGGGGGCCTCGGCTTCAGGTGGTCGGTCGCCCTCAACTGCTGCGGTCTTTTCGACGCGAGCACGAGCGACGGTGCGTGTTTGCGCGTCGTCGTCCCCGTCGGTGGCAGACAGTGCGCCGCCACTCCGAAAATCCGATTCGACAACCGGGGCAGATGTCGACGGCGGTGTAGTCGCTACGACCGGTTCACCAGCAAGGGCAGTTGGCGATGTTGGCGCAACGATCGGCGTCGCCGCAGTTGCGGATGCTGCGATCGTGCCTGCTCCTGCTGCATCGACTGTGAGCGGCATAGCGGTCTGCGGCATACCGCTAGCCCGCTGAACCTCGCGTAACGCTTCACCGAACTCGGCCGCGCTCTCAAAGCGCTGGCCAGGATCCTTCTCCATTGCTCGCTGCAACACTTCGGCAAGGCCTCGGGGGGCGTTCTCCACCGGGAGTCGGGGAGCCGGCTCGATCAGAATTCGGCGTGCGAGTTCACCGACCGACTGGTGGCTCGGACGGGGAAACGGCCGTCGGCCAGCGAGCAACGTGAACATCGTTGCGGCGAGGGAGTACACGTCAGACGCAGCGGTCGCTGTATCACCTTCGATCAGCTCCGGCGGTGCGTAGTGGACTGTCAGGCCACCACCAGCACCCGTGATCGTTCTGTCGTCGGCGAAGCTCGAAATGCCGAAATCGCCAAGAGCTGGCTGGCCGAAATCTGAGACAAACAGATTGTTCGGCTTGATGTCTCGGTGGACGACACCGTTGCTGTGTGCCGTCTCGAGGGCACCCGCCATTTGGATGCCGAGCGACAGTCCCGCCTCTGCGGAAAGCGGACCATGGTCCTTGACCAACTCCCCAAGCGTGCCTCGCCCGAAGTACTCCATCACGATGGCGGGTCGACCGTCGTTGGTGAAGGCCGCGTTGAACACCGTGACGATGTTCGGATGCTGGCTAAGCACTCCGAGCGCTCGGCATTCACGCTCGAATGAGGTGCGCTGAGCGGTCGACTCAAGGCCGACATTCAGCACCTTGACGGCGACATAGCGGTCGAACCCCGTCTGCTTCGCCTTGTAGACCCGACTGAAGCCGCCAGATCCAATCGACTCCAGGGCTTCGAATCCGTCGATTTCTAGGGTGGACGCGTCGGTCTTCGGTTGCTCAGCCGGCTCGCGCCGCAGCATCGAAGACAGTCGTGTCCGCATCGCATGCCAATCGGTCTGCCGTGCCATCTCTTAAGCCAGTTCTTGACCCGTGGTCATAAGGGTCGATAGGGACTCGTGGCTTTGGACAACACGACGAATGCACCGCGCCTGCGGCATTGGCGTTCGTTTGTTGTGCTTGCCCTCGTGCTTTGCGGCGTCGCTGGGATCGTATGGGCCGCGACGAACTCAGATGGTCGCACCGGCACGCAGACCACGACAAACGATGGCGGTGCGTGGCTCCTCAAGCGCGACGCAGGCGCGATCGGTCACCTCAATCGTGAGGTACTCGAGGTCACGGCCGGTGTTCGCGTCGCAGATGCGGGAGCCGACTTTGACGTCGATCAGGCCGGGGATCTGATCCTCGTGCACGACCGATCAACAACGCAGCTGTCACTGATCGACGGTCGTACACACCTATCCCGTGGCAATCTGCTCGTTCCGGTAGGAGTCTCGGCCATGCCTACCGAGATGGGTGTTGTCGTTCATTCAAACGAGCCGCTCATCATCTGGAGTCTCACCGAAGGCCGCTTGCTCGAGATCGGTGACATCGAGAATGAACAGCCGTCGCTCCAGGCCGACGCCAGTGGTTCGCTGGCCATCACAACGTCTGGCGACGTCGCGGCCTTCGTGCCCAGTGACAACGAGCTGACGTGGATCGAGGGCAGCGTCGTCACCATGACGTCGATCACCGACGTGGAGATGCCGTCCGATATCAGGCTCACAACTGCGGTTGGGAATCGTGCCGTCTTCGTGGGCGATCAATCGCTCGCCGTTGTGACGAACGATGGCTCTGTGACGACGCATGGCCTCAGGGCCAGTCCTGTATCGCTGCAACAGGCAGCTTCGGCCGGCGACTCCGTTGTTGGCGTCACCGAAGCCGGCGACATGATTCGCATTCGCCTTGACGACGGCGACGTCGAAGTCCTCCACACACTCGAGTCGGCAGACGTTCTGCCCCTGATCGACCACGGTGGTTGTCAGTTCGTGGTGATGCGTTCGACGTCAGCCGAAGCGACTCCCGTGTTCGAAAAGGTCTGCGCAGGGAACGTCGTCGAGCGGTCTGAGCTGACTGGTACAGGCGCTGAGCTGCGACTCCGTCTGGTCAACGGCTGGGTGTGGATCAACGACCTCGAAACCGGTGGTGCCTGGATCACCAGCCCAGACAGCGATCTCGCCCGTATCGATGACTGGGGCGCAGCCCTGGCTGATGAAAACCTCGACGAGTCCGATGCCACGACGGAAGACGGCGGCGGCATCGAAGAAGTGCAGATCAATCCCGACGCCGAGGACGCTGAACTGATCGAGGCTGACGAACTGGACGAAGACGCAGAGAACGAGCCTCCTGTTGTCCGACCAGACGAGGCGAGCACTCGTATCGACCGGCCCGTGATCGTTCCGGTGTTGGCCAACGATGAAGATGCCGACGGCGACGTGCTCCTCGTGTCGGAGGTGTTCATCGACGGGCCACCTGGCGTGTTGGCCGTCATCACTCCGACCCGTGATGGCGTCCAGCTGTCACCGCCAGCTGGGTTTGTCGGCACGATCCGATTCGAATACTCAGTGACTGACGGTCGAGGCGGGTCGGGCAGTGCCGAGGTGGTCGTCGAGGTGTCGGCCAACTCAGCTGAGAGCAACCGTCCACCCGAGCCGGTCACAGACGTTGCTGCCGCGAGAGCAGGCTCTCCCGTCTCGCTCGACCTGTTGGCAAACGACTCTGATCCTGACGGCGATGCGCTCGTTCTCCTCGACGTCTCCTCAGACACCGGCTCTGTCGTGTTTGATCCGGGTGGCGAACTAACGTTCACGCCAGACACAACGGGAACAGACGCACAAATCGAACTCGCATACACGGTTGCCGACGACTTCGGGGCAACGGCTGAAGGGCGGGTTCTCGTCAACGTGCGTCTCGAAGATGCAAACAACCCGCCAGACGCCAGAAACGACTCGGTCGTGACAAGCGTCGGCAGCCCAGCCCGCCTGAACGTCCTCGAAAACGACAATGATCCGGATGATGACCCGCTCTTGGTCGCTCGCCAGCCAATTCTTGTGTCAGACCCGAATGGTCCGGTGGCCGTAGGCGCCGTGCCAAGCAACGGCGACGGCACGGTGGCAACCGGTGGCACCGCTCAGGTGACGACCGATGGCGAGTTCTTCTTTGTGCCGGATCAACCCGGCACTTATCTGTTCGAGTACCTGATCTCTGACGGGCAGAACAACGACAAAGCCCAGATCCGAGTCGATGTCACGGAGGCAACCACAAACGAGCCACCCGTGGCCGTTCGGGACGATGTCACGATTCCGATCGGTGGCACGCGAATCGTGTACGCACTCGACAACGACGGTGATCCCAATGGCGACGTCGTCGGCATTGTCGAGTGGTCGGGTACCGACGGATTGTTGATCGAAGAGATTCCGGGAATTGGGTTCAAGGTGACTGTCGAACCTACGGCTCCGCCCCGGGCTGTGTTCCGGTATGCCATCTCCGATGGTGTGAACGAACCAGTCGGCACCGCTGTGGTGGTGGCGGTTGTCGACGTCGAGCCAGTGAATCAACCACCCATCGTTCGGCCAGACGCTGTCGAGGTGCGAGCAGGCCGATCCACCACCATCAAGGCGTTGGCCAACGACTACGACCCTGAAGGTGGATCGCTTGAGATCTTGCGTGCTGCGGAGATCCTCGGTGTCGACGCTCAGATGTCCGTTGGGCCGCAGGGCCAGTCGATTTCACTGACTGTCGGGCCAGAGGTTCGTAGCGGTTTCACCTTTGGTTACGACGTGCGTGATGAGGATGGTGCGAGCTCAGCGTCCGTCATCGAAGTGCGAGTAATCGCTCCTGGAGAGCCGAACCGCGCCCCGATTGCTCGCCCCGATGTTGGCCGCACCATCGCCGACGTCGCAGTCGCGGTCGAGGTTCTCGCCAACGACTCAGACCCTGACGGGGACGCGATCCAGGTGGAGTCGATCGCAACCCAACCAGCAAACGGCGAAGCCACGGTGCTCGAGGATGGCTCGATTCGCTATGAGCCCATCAGCGGCTTCACGGGCACCGATCGGTTCTCCTACGTGCTCATCGACACGGAAGGCGAACGCTCCGTCGGTGTCGTGCAGGTAGGTGTCACTCCTGAGTCGCGTGAGAACCGTCCGCCATCTGCCAATCCAGACACGTTCAACGTGGTGGCCGGCGCTGGCCCCGTGGTGTTGGATGTGTTGGCGAACGATTTCGATCCAGACAACGACCCTCTTTCGGTGCTTTCCGCAACCACCACAAGTGCCGGAACGATCACGGTCGGGTCAGACGGTTCGGTCGTGTACACGCCACCCGCTGAGATTGCCGAGGGCCTCGAGACACTCGAAACGTCTTTCACCTATGGCATCGCAGACGATGCAGGTAACGAGGCTGAAGCGATCGTCACGGTGGTGATCGAAGTTGCGCCAGATCCGATTCCGCCGGTTGCGGTTGACGACCAGGCAGGTCCGGTTCGAGCCCGCAGTGAAGTGACCGTGAACGTCGTCGCCAACGACACAGACCCCGACGGTGAGTTGGCTGATCTCGTCGTGACTTCAGACGACCCGGATGTCGTCGTCAGCGGACAACAGATATCCATCACGGCCGGTACCGAAAGCAGTCAGCACTCCTACACAATCACCGATGCTGACGAGCTGACGTCGACGGCCACCATCACGCTCTTCGTTGTTGAGAACGAGGCCCCTGTCGTCTCTCCACTTACCGTCGAAACGGCAAACGAGACTCCGGTCAGCCTGACCCTGGCGGCGCAAGCGTCCGATATTGACGAGGACCCGCTGTTCTTCGTGTGTTGTGACAACACGCGCGGCGGAATCGCGACGATCGATGCCTCTGGAGAGGGCGTCTTGAACGTCACGTTCGAGCCGAGTCCAGGATTCTCCGGCGTTGGTGGCTTCTCGTACTCGGTGGATGATCAGCAAGGGCACCTTGTTTCTGCGTCCGTGACGGTCAATGTGTTGCCCCCAGACAATCGGCCTCCAACTGCTGTGGATGGCAACGTCAGCGTCGAAGCAGCCTCGGCTGAGAAGGGCCTTGGTGTTCCCTTCGACTTGGCGGGACTCGTGACTGATCCAGACATCGACGACCCCCTCACCTTTGATGTCACACCAAACCCGGGCTCACTCGACATCAACGTCACCGGTTCGACCGTGGTGATTTCGGCTCCGGCAACAGCGGCTGGGGAGACTGCGACCGTCTCGTTCACGGCCACAGACAGCTTCGGTGAATCGACGGCTGGCACGCTCAACATCAGCGTCACACCGGTCAGCGATCCACCGCCGCAAGCCGTCGCCGACACGGGCACGACCAACCAGGGCCAGGCCATTGAGATCAACGTGGTCGGCAATGACGTTGACCCACTCGGGCAGGGCCTCACCATTAGCCAGGTTGGCGCAAGTCCCGATGGTGTCACCGCACAGGGGCCCACTCCCGACTCAGTCGTGTTCACACCCAACAACGAGTTCTTCGGCACCACGACATTCACGTACACCGTTCGTGACGGGGCCGATGCCGATGACCGCACGAGTCTTGGCCAGGTAACCGTTGATGTGATTGGTCGTCCCGATGCGCCGGCCCCTCCTGCGGCCACGGCGGACAACGCGGTCGCAACGATCACCTGGATCACACCTGCGTCGAATGGATCGCTCGTCGATGCGTACATCCTCGAGTATGAAGACATCACCGGGGGCGGAACCCAGAGCATCGAGCTCGGGGCGATCAACAGCCACACATGGAACGGCCTGACCAACGGCAACGAGTACCGCTTCCGCGTGCAGGCTCGCAACGTTGCAGGCTGGGGAGACTTCAGCGGGTGGTCGGCCCCCGTCAGGCCAGACACGATTCCCGAGGCGCCGGGATCGCCGTTGGTGCAGTTCGGCGATGGACAACTGCAGGTCACGTGGACGCCACCACCAAACGACGGCAGCGCCATCACGGGCTACAAGCTCGAAATCGGTGCGGGTGACAGCCAAATCGTCACTCTCGGTGCGGGCACGTCGTACGACTGGACGAACCTCACCAACGGTGTTGAGTACCAGTTCCGAGTAGCGGCGGTAAACGCAGCAGGCGACTCCGACTGGTCGGGTTGGTCGGCCTCTGAGCATCCTCTCGGGCCACCGCTTGCGGCAGCCGCGCCGATCGTGAATCGTGGCGATCAGTTCCTGGACGTGACTTGGGGTGCTCCGAACAACAACGGCGACCCGATCCAGCAGTACGAAGTCGAGATGCGTTCATCCGGTCAGGTCGTCACGATCGCTGATGGCGGCACAACGAGTTATCGATGGGCCAACCTGGCCAACGGTGTCGAGCAGGAATACCGCGTGCGAGCGATCAACCGCGATCCCCAAGCAGGCGCATGGAGCGGCTGGTCAAACCCGGTCAAGCCCTGCGCCGCGCCTGATCAACCTGGTGCCCCGAGCGTGGTTCGCGGCGATACCGAAGTGAACGTCTCGTGGTCGCCGCCCAACGACCAGGGCTGTGCCATTTCGGGCTACACAATCACGGCCAATGGAACAACGGTGCAAACCGCTGGCGCCGGCGCAACAAGCCATACGTTCACTGGCCTGACCAACGGCACGCCGTACACCTTCCGGATCATCGCAACGAATGAAGAGGGCGACAGCACGGAGAGCGCGGCATCGGCATCGGTAACCCCGGCTGGGCCGCCGCTGCCTGGACCGACGATTGCCAACGCCACGCCGACGGCAGTGGGCCAGATCTCCATCTCCTACAGCGGTGCGTTGCCGAACGGTAGCCCCATCACCGGACACGAGGTCCGCATCAACAACGGCGCGCCGATTCCTGGCGGAGCGAGCGGCTACGTCGCAACCGGTCTTGCCCCGAGCGCCAACTACGACTTCGAGGTGCGGGCCTGCAACATCGTCGGGTGTAGCGGCTGGAGCAACGTCGTGTCGGCAACCACGTGGGGGCCGCCGACCGTGCCAACCGGCGTGAGCGCGAGCGCTGGAAACGCCACGATCACGTTGTTCTGGAACGCACCGAACAACGACGGCGGGGCACCCGGACTGGCGTACAGCGTCGTGATGAATCCGAACAACTTTGCGAACTCGTCGCAGAGCGGCAACAGCTTTACGTGGAACGGTGTGACGAACGGTGTCACCCACACGCTCAGCGTGACCGCGTGTAACGACGTTGGTTGTTCGGCGCCTGTCGCGACAACCGCCACACCGCAGGCTCCGCCTCCAGTTGCCTCGATTAGTCGTGGTAGCCCCTACAGCAGTCCGGAATGTACCGATCCGTCATGTGCCCGGGTGTTTGTCAGTGTGTCGAATCTGGCGCCAAACGAGGCAATAACGATCAGCTGCTACTCGAACAACCAGGGTGCTCCTTACGCGACCTACAACCGAACTGCGGACGGCTCAGGGTCGCACGCTGGCGAGCAGTGCTTCTTCGGCATTCCAGGACGAACAGTGTGGGTCACGGTGTTTGGCAACACGTCTGGTTCGTTTACCTCGAACTCGTTCGTCTGGTAGCTCAAGAAGCAGACCGCTGTCGCTCGCGTACTTGCCCGGCGTTTTTGTGTCTTCGGCTTATCGCTTGCCGGGGAGCGTTATCGAACGAGCGAAGTAGCGGGTGAGCACATGCTCGATGCCGATCATGATCGTCGCCGCGCAGAGCGCCGCACCGGCGACCACCGCCGAGGCTCCAACCGAGGCGTACAACGCGCCGCCCAATATGACGAACGGACGCAGGAACGTTCCGGGCCCCAACACAATGACGGTTCCGAGGCTGCGCACCTCGAGCGCGGGCGAGAAGTAGGCGGCGAATCCAAGCGTGATTGCCGCAGCGAAGATGGCGTTGACGACCAACATCCGTCCTCCGGCATCCACGAGTTCGTCGTAGGTGGCGAGATTGAAGAGCATCAGCGCCCCTAGCCCTAACGCCATCAACACAAGTGCCGCCACACCAGCGGATGCGCCGATGCGTATCGCTGCGATCTTGGCGTCCCGCTTCACGATCCTGCCGTCGCGTCCTGCAAAGGCGCGAAACCCAGTGAACGAGGCGTCGACCATCGCCAGCGCACAAAGCACCACGGCGATCATGCGTCTGCCAATCGACTCGAGAGCCGGCCGAGCGCAGCTCGATACGGGCCGACGAGATCAGGGTCCATGCCAACGATCGGTCGCATCACGTTCAGCACCGCCATGCGGCGTCCGACTGCGTCGAACAGAAGTGGAGCCCACTCGGGGGCTCCGCGCTTGAGACCGGTCGCGAGGGCGGCGTCGTCGTGGGCGCGCAACGCTGACCGCACACCGTCGTGACGAGCGAGCGGCTCCCGCATCCGGGCCCAGTGGAACAGCCAGGCACCAAGCGGGGTGAGCGGTGTCGGTGCGACATCGAAGTGGAAGCACCCTTTGGCGCCTGCCGCGTACTGTCGGGCAAAGAAGTCAGGCAGCTCGTCCGCTCCGAAGTGGTGAATGACTCCGGAGCTGATGAAGACGGTTGCGGCTCGATCGAGTTGGAATGCGTCGCCCGCAATGAATTCGGCTTCGAGGCCCTCGATCGCGGCAAGATCTCGGGCGGCGGAGAGCAGCGTCTGGTTGAAATCGAATCCGACGACGTTGACGTCATGGCCGAGTGATCTCGTATGAGCGAAGTAGCGAACGAGGTAGCCAAGACCGCAACCCACATCGACCACCGTCTTCGGGCCTTCAATAAGATCGAGGAACGGTCGAATCAGCCGCGCCACTCGTTGGCCGTGCTGGATCTCTTCGGCGAGCCGCTGGAGTTCGAGATGCGATCGAACCAAGACCTCGTCGACTGCCTCATCGTCGAGAACTCCATCGTCGTGCGGGAACGACTCGAGGATCCGAAACGACCGCGCGGTGGTGTCACCGAGAGCGCGCGCCGCATCGGCGACGGCAACAGGATGTCGGCTCCCGTCGGCGCGGAAGTCGACGATCACATCGGAGAGCTCCATCCAGCGCTCTTGGGGCCGTTCGGTCATGACGGGTCTCCTATCGGTCCAATCATCCCACTCTTTCGGGCTTGAGCGGCGGGCTTTCGCTGAGACTTGACCAGCGGTCGTTCCTGCCGATGGGAACGATGTGAGCGAGAATTCTGCGAGCGATGCACCTGTAGAAATGGCCAGGGTCGAGGGGTTTGCGAATTGGTTCAACGAACTGTTGACCAATGTCGAAACCGTCATCAAGGGCAAGCAAGACCAGGTGGCAATGGCCTTGGTCTGCCTCTTCGCCGAGGGTCACCTGTTGCTAGAGGACGTGCCGGGAACGGGCAAGACCGTGCTCGCAAAGTCGATAGCGAACTCGATCGAGGGCACATGGAGCCGTGTGCAGTTCACCCCCGACCTGCTCCCATCAGATGTCACGGGCGGACTGGTTTACAACCAGGCTGATTCCGCGTTCGAACTTCACAAGGGCCCCGTGTTCTCCAACGTCGTCCTGGCCGACGAGATCAACCGTGCATCGCCGAAGACGCAGGCGGCGCTGCTCGAGGTCATGGAAGAGCGACACGTGACGATCGGGACGGCCACGCACAACGTGCCTCGCCCCTTTGTGGTTATCGCAACGCAGAACCCCGTTGAGCAAGCCGGCACCTACCGGCTGCCAGAAGCTCAGCTCGACCGATTCCTCATGCGGAACTCGCTGGGTTATCCCGACCATGACAACGAGGTTGCGGTTCTGCGGTCCTCCGCCTCGGGAGCAAGCGCCGAGTCGTTGTCACCTGTTATCTCGCCAGAAGGCGTACGGGACATGATCGACGTCGCATCGCAGATTCACGTCGACAACCAGATCAACGATTACATCGTGCGGCTTGTGGCTGCTTCTCGTGAACTTCCCGAGCTCCGTCTTGGTGTGTCCACCCGAGGCGCGATCGCGCTGATGCGAGCGAGCCGCTCTCTTGCGGCATCGCAGGGTCGCGAGTACGTCAACGCGGACGACGTGAAGTCGGTTGCCCCGTACGTCATGGCCCACCGGATGCTTCTCACTCCTGACGCTGAACTCAAGCGCGTCAAGACAGCGACCCTTGTTGCTCAGGTTCTCGACACCGTTGAGGTTCCGGCCGCCGTGCGCGCCGGCTGAGGACGCACTCGGGCGACGTCATGTTGGAACGACTTCCCCTCACAAGGGCCGGCATCACGCTCACGCTCTTTGGCCTGCTCACCTACGTGTTGGGTTGGCGCTTCGGCTGGGTCGAGTTCATGGTTCTTGCCGCTGCGTGCCTGATTGCGCTGGTTGTCGCGTTGCCGTTCGTGTTGGGCCGGTTGCGCCTTGATGTGACGAGGGAGCTTGATCCGAAGCGAGTGACTGTTGGCGATCCAGCAGTGGCCGTGCTCACCGTGACCAACCCTTCGAAGACACCGGTTGGGCATCGTGTCATCGAGGATCGCGTGGCGATCTTGCGAGGTCCGAACCGCGAGATCACCGAAGCGGGCGAGACGGTTTCCGTTGAGATCACGGGTCTGAAGGCGGGGGAGAGCAGGGAGGCAATGCATCGACTGCCAACCTCGACTCGCGGGATTGTTTCTGTTGGACCTGCCATCGTGGCGAAGGCTGATCCGCTCGGACTGATGCGTCGTGAGGTTCGTCAGGCCGAACCGGACAGCCTCTGGGTCCATCCCAGGGTGGTCTCTGTGAGTCCGGTACCCGTTGGATTTGCCAAGGACCTTGAAGGTCCGACCTCCGACACGTCGCCGGCCGGTGACGTCGCGTTTCACACGCTTCGTGAGTACCAGGTGGGCGACGACCATCGTCACATCCATTGGCTGTCTTCGGCCCGAGCTGGCTCACTGATGGTTCGACACTACGTCGACAATCGTCGGCCTCACCTCGCGGTTGTGCTCGATGATCGCAGCGCAGCCATGGCTCCGGAACAGTTCGAAGTTGCGGTCTCGATTGCCACAACTCTCACGATCAACTCGCAGCTAGCTCAGCAACCCATCGCCTTGTGGACCGGCAGCAACGCCGTTCTAGGGCAAGCCGTCGGTGGCAGCACAGAAGACGTCCTCGACCAGATGGCGCTCGTCACCCAGGCAGCCGGGGTCCCACTGCAGGAACAAGCTGCGCGGGCGCTAAGCCAGGAGCGCGGAACCTCAGCCATCACGTTGGTAACTGGTGGACTGAGCGCACGGGATCTCCTGCCTACCGTGCAGCAGCTGTCTCGCTCGGCGAACGTGATCGTCGTCCGGGTTTGGAGCGCTGGCGACATCAAAGCCTCGATCCTCCCCGGCGCAACGGTCCTCGATGTTGATTCGTTGGATCGCTTCCAAGTGTCGTGGAACCACGGGATCGGCGCGTAGATGACTGTCGACCAAGCAACGACGTCTTCGTCCAAGCCGGCAGACGCTTCGGGCTCCAGGCATCGCCGACCGCCAGCCGCGGTTCCGGTCCGGTTTCTGCTTGGCCTTGTTGTTGTCGCCATCCTCTCGGCCATCACTGCTGTTGGGTTCCGTGGGGCGCTGGCTGGTTGGTCGTTCATGATCGGCGCTGCAGTTGCTGCGGTTGCAGCATCTGTCGTTGTGTTCGCAGCTCGTCGGTATCGACTGCTTCTGGGCGAGTCGGTCGCTCTGTCGCTTCTGCTGTTCTTCTTGCTCGGACCGATTGCAACGGCAGGCCTGCCGACACCAGCAGCCTTCGGCTCGTTTCTGTCGGGCATCGTTGACGGCTGGGCCGATCTGTTGTCGAGCATTCCACCGGCGGACGTCACGCCCGAACTGCGGGTGTTGCCGTATGTCGTCGCGTGGATGTCCGCACTGGTCGGCGGTGAGATTCTCCGCCGAGACTCCGTGCCAGTCCTCCCCATCACCGGACCGATTCTCGGCCTTGGCATCACGTTGCTCATGACCGTCGAGAACGACTCAATAGCATTGTTCCAGGGTGCTGCCCTTGGCCTGGGTGCCATCGTGCTCGGCGTGGCCGGTCTGCTCCTTCCGGTTGCTGCCAGTGACACGGAGACCGTCGCTGGCACTCTCGACTTCAGCACGTCAACTGGTGGTCGCAGCAGGCCCCGATCGCTTGCGCTGAGTGTTGCGCTGTTGTCTGTCGTCGGCCTTGCTGCTCCCGCTCTCGGCCCTCGTCTGCCCCTAGCCGGTGCGAACGAGCGATTTGATCTGCGTCAGTACCAGGATCGTCCATGGGATCCGCTCGACGAACCAAGCCCGCTGGTGACTTTGAAGGCATCGCTCAAAGAGGCCAACCGCGACGAAGTGGTGTTCCGCGTCACGAGCGATGAGCCAATCGAACGATTCACCGTCGCTGTGTTGGCGAGCTACAACGGCACCGTTTGGGCGGTGGCCGACGAAGACGGAGACGCACCCGCAGAGTTCGTGCCTGTCGACTCTCGCTTCCCGATGGTTGATGGTGCAGCGGCCGACGCTGTCGCACCCCTTTCGTATGAGATCGAAATCGCAGCGCTCACCGGACCATGGGTTCCCGTCGCTGGTTCGCCGCTTGAGGCAGACACCAATGGCATCGAGCTGAGACTCAACCGAGCGACCGGCACGGTGGCCCGCCCTGACGGCCTTGCTGAAGGCTTCGTCTATGAGATGACCTCGCTTCCTCGGCCCGAGCTTTCGAACAGTGAAAAGCGTCGGGCCACTGCTATTTCGAACGATGAAGAGGCAGAGCTCGATCTCGTACCGCCTCGAATCCGAAATCTCGCAGGTGACATCTTCGAAGGCATCGATGCAGGTTCGCGTCGAGCGGTTGAGCTCTCAACCGTGTTCTCCACAGAGGGCTTCTACGACCAGAGCGATGCAGCTCGACCCGGCCATTCGCTCGCTCGCATCGACGAGTTCTTAGAAGATCCCACTCGCATCGTTGGCTATGGCGAACAGTACGCAGGGGCAGCCGCAGTGCTGGCCCGAGTGGGAGGGCTCCCGAGCCGAGTCGTTGTTGGCTACAAGATCGAGGCCGGTCGCTATACAAACGGAACCGCCGAGGTTCGGGCCGACGACATAGAAGCCTGGATCGAAATCGAGACGGTCGAACACGGCTGGATTCCATTCGACGTCACGCCGGATCGGGCTCGAGAACCAGAACAGGAAGAGCTTGGCGTCACGATTAAGGACGTTGCGATTCCCAACCCGCCTCCGCCCCCGCCTCCACGACCCGAGCTGCGACCACCGAGTCAGCTCGAAGAGAGCGAAGAAGAAGCGGACGAAGAGGAAGAAGAAGATGGCGACGAAACGTCTGCTCTTGGTACCGGCTGGGGCGCGGTAGCCAAAGTGGCGACCGGTGTCGTCGTTGGCCCGATCGTGGTGCTGTCGTTCCTCGGTGCTGGCGTCGTGGCAGCCAAACTGCTGCGCGCTCGTCGCCGGCGCCGCCGACACGACAGTGCAGAACAGATCGCTGGAGCGTGGCGCGAACTTGTCGACCGTTACCACGAGGCCGGCGTGCGTCATCTTGATGTGTCGACCCCGACCGAATCGGTGAAGGTGTACTTGCGTGATGAGCAGTCGGCAGCAGAGGAGGCGTCGTCGCTCATCGACCTTGCAGCCAAAGTCGATCGTGCCGCCTTCCACCCTGTCGCCCCGAGCGAAGACGACGCTGCCGATGCGTGGCAGGCGTGTGACGCCGCCGTCGGCCAGCTCTACGCCAAGCGCAATCGACGAGAGCGGTTGTGGATGCGGACCGACCCCCGTCCTCTGTTCCGTCCTGATCCGGTTGGCCGGCGCCGCCCCGCAGCGCGTGAGCTGGAGTCGGTGTCATGACCGACCCAAGCATCGAACCTGCGGATCTCGCCAAGGTCAACAACGCCGTTGAACGCGACATCGACGACGACATCACGGAAGACCTGACGATCGACGGCGCTGATCTTCTTGCTGAACTCCAGGCGGCGCACAATCGCCAGGCTGGCGGCGACCCAGACGAACTGACGATCGACGGCGCTGAACTACTCGAAGAGCTCAAGGCAACACCACAGGCCGTGCCCGTCGTGCCTCACTTCTCTGGTGTTGGTCGGGAATCGAACGACACAACGCTTGCTCGATGGAGCCCACCACCCTCGCTGCCAACAACGGCCGATGTTGTCGAAACCCGTGCCGGACGGCCAAACAGGGTGCAGTTGTTGGTGATTGCGGCTGTGATGGTCGCCGCCCTCGCGCTTGGGGGATGGGTGCTGCGGGACGTGCTTCCGTCTGCCGAGACAACCGACACCCAACAAGACGGTGAGGATCCGGCCAGCAGCGATGGCCCGGACGGCCCGTACGTGAGGGGGTTTGGCAAGTGAGTACCGAACAACGTCCAGACGAGACGACCGAGACGATCGACGGCGACCTCTTTGCATCATTGCAGGCCGAAGCATCCGCTCCGCTGACTGGCACGATCGACTGGGGGACCGCCACATCCATCGGCAACGTGCGGGCCCGCAACGAAGACGCAAGCGGAAACCTCGACGAGGTGCTGTTCGTCGTTGCCGACGGCATGGGCGGACACCCTGGCGGCGACTTGGCCGCCAAAACAACAGTTTCCGGTCTGCTCTCAAGCGCAACTCGCCCAATCGACGACTGGGTGACGGTGCTGCGGCAGGTCAACGACCAGGTGCGTATTTCTGCACGCGGCCGTGGATACGACCGTGCGGGGAGCGCCGTTGTCATGGCCGCGATCGAAGGCGGACTTGTAACGATCGCTCATGTCGGCGACTGCAGGGCATATCGCCGCCGCGGGTTTGAGCTGCAACCGCTGACTCGTGACCATTCCGTAAAGGAAGAGCTGCGGTCTTCTGGCATTGACGCAGCGACGCTGCCGCAAGGCAAAGCCTCGCTGCATGCGCTGACCAGGTACATGGGTGCGGTTGGCGAGAATTCGGTGGCTGACGTGACGGCGCTGGCCCCAATCGATGGCGATCGATTGTTGCTGTGCACGGATGGCGTCTATCGCCAGCTCGATGAAGAGCAAATGGTGCACGCACTCACGGGTCGGAGCTGCAGCGCAGCCGCGGAACTGCTCGTGGCGATGGCAGACGAGGCCGGCGGACGCGACAACGCAACGGCAACGGTGATCGAGTTCGGGATAACCCCGGCCGATCGACGAAAAGCAAGAAACGGAAAGAGCTCATGATGGAACTCGAAACTCAGCTAGCCGTAGACGCCGGCGACGGTTTGCTCATGCGACACCGCGACGTTGTGTTGTTTGTGCCGCGTGTCGATGAGAACGCGGAAGCGCTCGTCGATGTTGTTCGTGCAAACGGGGGAGTCGTCGATGCAACGTTTGATGCTCTGGCTGACCGGGTCGTCGAGCTGCAGTTCGCTGTTCCTGACTTTGCGTGTGTCGGTCTTGGCGAACGACTAAAGATTCGGGTCTTTGGAGGTATTGAAGTTGTCACCGACCTTGCGTCGGCCCCGATGCTCTCGGGTGCCGGGTCAACGACGTGGGTCGAACATGGCGCAGCATTGCCAGCCGACGGAGGCGTCACCGTGTCGATCGGACACGAGTCGCCGACCGGGAACGCTGACCGCCCAAGCACTGACCTGGTCGAAGGCCGAGTTCCCGCTGGCGGATTTCGATTGTTGGCGCGACGCCCCGACGTTGGCGATGCAGCGCGTGAGGAAGCTCCGGCCGATGAGAATGAGGACGCTGTGGCCCTGACCACTCAGTCTGAGGAAGACGGTCGCGTTGCTGCTGCACTCGATGCTCTGGGACCAGCTCCGACCACTTCGGAGGCGGACACAACCAACGAAGACATTGTCGAGCAGGGCACTGTCGACCAGGACAGTGTCGAGCAGGGCACTGTCGCAGAAGACGTCGCCGAAGTGGGGGTCGTGGAGGCGAGCACGGTCGAGGAACGCGGTGCCGCTGAATCGGTCACCGAGGCTGAGCCGATGGCGGGGGAGCAGCCTGCTCTGGCAGAGACAGCCCCCGTCGAACAGGGTTCTGACGATGTTGAGGCGAGCGTGCCGTCGGCGATGTCACAGATCGAACAACAGCCAGTCTCGGATTTCTTTGAGAAGGATCTCGCGGACGCCGACGTCGAGTCTGGCGGTGTTGGCGTTGCCGGTGGCGAAACCATCGTGCCGCCAGCCGACCTGCTCGATGCGCCACCGCCTCCCAGCGCAGAACAGATCGCCGCGACCGAACTTCCTCCGCCACCACCTCCCAACGCCACGCCGCCACCCCCAACTGCTGGCGGGCCCATGGTGATGGCTCGTCCTTGCCCTTCAGGCCACGCCAACCGGCCGAGCCGGGTTACCTGCTCGATCTGCGAGGCTTTCCTTCCGTCCGGCCAGGAGGCTTTGGCGATGATGAGTCGACCTCCCGTCGGTCAACTTGTGTTCAGCGACGGCACACGGCACGCGCTCGACAAGAATCTGGTCGTCGGGCGTGCGCCAACTGCACCCGACGGCGTCGACTGCGATCTGAAGATCGTTCGCTCTGACCAAATCTCACGTCGTCACCTCGAGATCAGCGTCAACGACTGGGATGTGTATGTCGTCGATTGCGGTTCCCGAAACGGCACCGTGCTCACACCGACCGATGGCGCGGCGCCTGTGAAGGTCGAGCCCGATATGCCGCAGTTGATTGAGCCCGGAGCCGCCATCCATTTCGCTGACCAGACCATCACGCTTGTCGCCGCCGGTGAATCGCCAGTAGCGGTCAACGGAAATGAGACAGATCGTGGGTAAGGCCAAGCCTGAACGGCTTCAGATCGACTTCGTCGGAGAATTGCACGACCTCGGTCCAGACGACTCGTTGACGTTTGGTCGCCAAGCCGACCTCACCGTCGATGACGACAATCAGTACCTGCATCGACTTCTCGGCCGTTTTGAACATCGCCAGTCGGTGTGGTGGTTGGTCAACACCGGAACGCGCATTCCTCTTGTTGTGCAGGATCTGACCTCGCGGTCCCAGGTGACGCTTGCGCCTGGTCGCGAGATGGCCATGACCTTCCCCAATGCCGCCGTGCAGTTCCAGGCCGGTCGATCCAACTACGAGTTCGAGGTTTCGCTCGGTGTCGAGAACGAGTCCGTCTTGAACGACTTGGCTGCGCTCGATGACCTGAGTGACGACGGAGCCACGATCGGTATCGGCGATCTACCACTGACAGACGATCAACGGCGTTTGATCGTGGTGCTGTCGGAGGCGACGCTGCGTTCCTCAAGTGTTGACATTCTGCTGCCCACAAACCGGGCTGCTGCTCACCGCTTGGGTTGGACGATCACACGCTTCAACCGCAAGCTCGACAACGTCTGTGAACGGCTGTCGAAGGCTGGGGTACGTGGCCTACGAGGTGGGGCTGGCAGCCTCGCGACCGACCGCCGCACCACGCTGGTCGACCACGCGATCCAGAGCGGACTTGTCACAGTCGATGACCTCGTCATGCTTGAAGAACCCACTGTCTGAGGTGATTTTCGCCGTGCTTGGATCGTTGCGAAGCGCTTCGGGGGGACCCGTCCCCATTCCGTCATCGATGGATGTTTCTTACGTTGATGGTCATGCCAACGGGACAGGCCCGGCGGCGACATCGTCACAGGAGACAGACACATGAGCGAGATCCTTCTTCGAGCAGAGGACGCACGGGCCGGAGCCCAGGACGTCATCAAGAGTGCAGAAGCCGCACAGCAGGACTTCGACAGCCTGAAGACCCGACTCGGCGCTCTCGCCGACTCGTTTCGAGGCGAATCCGCCAAGGCATTCGACGAGAAGTACGAAGAGT
Source organism: uncultured Acidimicrobiales bacterium (assembly GCA_938009905.1). GTDB lineage: Bacteria > Actinomycetota > Acidimicrobiia > Acidimicrobiales > SZUA-35 > CALEWY01. The sequence goes on from CALLGK010000093.1 coordinate 22,946, forward strand.
GGTCGACGTCAGCCAAGGACTTGATCGCGGCCCTCGACGGCCTCGGCCAGTTCCTCACGCAGGCTGCCGACACCATCGAACAGACCGACGCCGACATCGCAGCATCGCTGCGAGGCTGAGCTAGCGAATGATCTGGCGTCTGGAGGTTCGCAGCAATGCTGGGACCTTCGACGTCATGGTTGATGCCGAACTTGGGTCATCAACCAAGGACCTGACGGCAGAGCTTGAGCGCCTCGGCGTTGCTGGCTCGCCGGTGTGTGTCGATGGGATAGACATCTCATCGGTCGACACGATCGATGAGTTGCCACTGCGAAATGGCTCGATTCTCGATGTTGGTCCAGTCGACAATCGAGATGACTCTCCGGCTCCGAGGTCGAACACGGGACTCCATCTGGTGTCACTGTTCGGCCCGGACGCCGGCCGACGCTGGGTTCTGACTCCCGGCCGTTGGACGATCGGTCGATCGTCGAGCAATCACGTCGTCCTTTCTGATCCGCTGATGTCGAGCGAGCACGCGGTCTTGACGGTCAGCTCCGATTCTGAGCTGATCATCACCGATCTCAGCTCGACAAACGGCACCCTCGTCGAGGGCGAGTGGCTATCCACCGAGCCGGTTGTCCTGGCTGTCGGTGGCTACGTGCAACTTGGAAGTTCTGTTCTCTCGGTCGCTGACATCTCGGCGGCCGAGTTGGCTGTTGTCAACGAAGAACCGGGGCCAGACGTTGCCCTGCAAAGACGGTTTCGCGAAGCCGAAGCCGAGCTTCCTCAACGGTTGACGCCACCGAGCAAACCATCCGAAGCAAGCGGTGGCAGCACCTGGTGGCGGGCCCTGATGCCGCTCGTTACCGGCGCTGGCTTCGCTTATCTCACCGGGCGGTGGGAGTTCCTGATGATCATGGCGCTTGCGCCGATCGTCTTTGCGGTCGATTTGTTCCGCAAGAAGCGTAAGAAGACTGCCGACGCCGCGGCTGCCTTGGCCGAGTATGAGGCCGAGCGCTCCGCCTTCGATGTGTCGGTTGCGGCGCTCCGTCGCGAGGAGCGAGCTCGGCAACGACATGCGGCCATCGGCGGAGGGCTTGGCTCGTTGTTGGCAGGCGTTCGGCATCGACGTTTGTGGGAGCGACTCCCGAGCGATGCCGACTTCGCCAACCTCACGATTGGACTCGCCGCTCAGCCGTCTTCGATTGATGCTGGCGACCATCACGAGATCGAGGGAGCACCACGAAGCTGGGGCACGCCCCTCGAAGCCTCACTCCTCGATACCGGCGCTGTCAGCTTGTTGGGGCCAGCGGCGCGAACCAGAAGCCTGCAACGAGCGATGGTCATCGGCCTCGCGGCCTCGCACTCGCCAGCCGATCTCAAAATGTGGCTGTTCTCCGACGACGATTCCATCGACGAATGGAGCTTCGTTCGCTGGCTTCCCCACATGTTCTCGGGCAAGAGAACGTCGTCCGTTGCGTTCAATCGAGCCGATCGAGCCGCGCTGCTTAGCTCGTTGAAGCAGATTCTCGACACGCGCAGCGAAGCGGCAGAGCCGAGTGACTCCGGCATTCCCATGCCACTTCAGTTCGTCGTGGTCGATCGGGCCAGTCTGATTGGCGACGCTGATCTAACGGATCTTCTGCTGCGTGGCCCGAGGGTCGGCATCATTGCGCTTGTTGCCGACCCGATCGTTACGCCCGAAGGAGTAAATGGCACATTGACGCTCGGCTCGGCAGCTGATGACGCAACGTATGAGAGTCGGGTGCAGCCGCTGGTTACTGACTTGCGGACGGCCGAAATGGCACCGGCGTCAGCCGAGCTCGCCGCTCGATCGTTGGCAACTCTCCGGCCCACCACTGCCGATGAAGGCAGCGGTGGCATGAACGGTGTTGTCCATCTCACCGAGATGCTTGGCCTCGAAGGGCTGACGCCTCAGGAACTCGTAGAGCGGTGGGACCGGATGTCCCCCCAGACTGCGGCCACAATCGGTATGTCGAGCGAGACACCAATGATGATCGACATTGCTGAGCACGGCCCGCACGGTTTGGTCGGCGGGATGTCGGGTTCCGGCAAGACCGAGTTCTTGATGACCATGCTTTCGTCGCTGTGTCTCAACAACCACCCGGATGATCTCGCCATTGTGATTGTTGACTTCAAGGGTGGTGTCGACCACGCTCTCACGTCGCAGCTGCCCCACGTTGTCGGGCTCTCGACCAACCTCCACATTGAGGCGTTCAAGCGCACCATCGACCTGCTTGATGCTGAACAACGCCGACGTCAGGAGTTGCTCGCTGGGATTGGCGGCGACCTCGACGCCTACCGGACGGCACGTTTCACTCGCCCAGACCTGCCACCGCTTCCCCGATTGCTCGTCATCGTCGATGAGTTCAGCGAGTTGCTGGCGAGCGACGACGGCAAGGAGCGCCTGCAAGACTTGGTGAGGGTCACCCGCATCGGACGAGCCCTTGGCGTGCATCTGCTGTTGGTCACCCAGAACTTCGAAGGTCAGCTGCCTCCGCAGGTCGAAGCGAACGCGGGCCTTCGCGTGTGTTTGCGGGTCATGAAGCCGAGTCACTCGAAGGTGGTGCTCGACTCGGGGATTGCCTCGACGATTCCAGACACGAAAATCGGTCGCGCGTATGCACGCTTGAATGGCCGTGATCTCGTCGAGTTCCAAACGGCTCGAGTTGCCGGCCAACGACGCGATTTGCATACCGGACCACCGCCGCTCCAGATGTTTCGCACTCCGGTCGATGCTTTGTGTCGGGCTGTGGCTCAGCGCCGCGAAGGCAAGCCGCCAACTGACGAAACCGATATGTCGGCGCTGATCGCGACCTGCTGGGATGCGGTGCGAACCACAGGGTGGACGCACAGCGCTGTCCCGTGGCCGAACGAGCTTCCCGCTGCCCCCGATCTGCGCGAACTGTTGCCGTCGTGGGAAGCGCGAGATGGGCACGCGCCGATCGCCGTTGCCGATCGACCTCAGGAACAGAGGCACGATGTGCTCGCTCTGACCGATGCTGATGAGCAGGTGTTGTTGCTTGGCGGACCCGGCGCAGCCCTAGGCGATGCGATGACCACGATGGCGACGTCGCTGTCGGTACTTCACAGCCCACATCAGCTCCACATTCACGCCATCGACTTGGAAGGCGCTGGCTTGGTTCGACTCCAAACGTTGCCCCACGTCGGCACGGTGGCCACCCGCGATGAAGCGCTGTCCCTTCAGTTGCTCAAGTACCTCAACACTGAAGTTGCTGAGCGGCGTGCGGCGATGGTGACCGCAGGCGTCACGCAGTTCAGCGAGATCAACGACGCCGACGTGAACGGTGGACAACCGAAGCGGCCGGACATCACGTTGTTTGTCGCTGGTGCCGATCGGTTGGTGCGCAGGGGAGAGGACCGAAGCCAGATGCTGTCACCGCTGCTCAACCTGCTGTCGGAGGCAATCAGCACGGGTGTGCGCATTGTGCTCGCTGGACTTCCGGCCGTCGCCGACTCGCGACTTGGCTCGAACGTTGAGCGGCGCTTCGTCTTCAAGATGCCGGGTGATGTGAAGCCAGCGTCATACGGGGCTCCCCGAGAGCTTTCCGCCGACCTAGACAACCCGGGTCGATGTGTCGACGTGAACCAAAAGCTGTTAGTTCAGTTCGCCGGTGTGTCCGACCCAACTGAGGTGGCCCAGCGTCTTGCGGCTGCGTGGCCAGTGGGCAAGATGGCGCTTCCGCCGAAGACTTTTGTCAGCGTGACCTGGCCGTATCCCATGGCCAACGTTGATCTCGAGGCGATTGCCGGCCCAGCCGACTTCGTCCTGCCCTTGCCCGTTGGTGTGAGTATCGATTCGGGTGAGCTGGCGTGGGTTGACGCAGTGGAAGACGGTCCTGTCTTTGCGGTGGCCGGCGGACCCAAGAGCGGGAGAAGCACGGCGCTCATTTCTGTTGCGCGGATGGCGAAGACCGTCGGCTGGCGCTCAATTGCAGTTGCTGGATCCCGCAGGACGCCGATTCTCTCCGAAGAACACGACGGAGTGTTCGACGTCGTCTGCTCTGCTCGCCGCTTTGCGGCTTCATGCGCAGAGTTTGCCGGCCGCCTGGCCCCTAACGAACCGTTGCTGGTTTTGGTCGACGACCTGCATCGGATCGACGCTGACGATCTCGATCTCGGGGACCTGTTCACCAGCGGTCGTCCAGTCGCCGTCTTGATCGCGGCGTCACCGGACTACCTGACAGGTCGAGACGATGCGCTCAAGCTGTTCCCTGCGGCCCGTGGCGGTTTGCTGGTAGCGCCGACCGGCTTCTCTGACGGTGGCGCAATTGGCCTTAATGGTCGACTCAGCGAAGAACAGCGGGCCAATCCGCGGGCTGGTCGAGGCTTGCTCGGCATCGCTGGCGAGGCCCGCGAGATCCAAATCCCCCTCTAGCTCTGAGGTCTCACCCTCCCGCAAAACGCCGAACTGGAGGCCGCCGCTCACTTCGTTCGCTAAGCGCCTTTCCTCGCTGGCGCTCGGAAACGCAGGAATCTGAGCTGAAAACGTCCGAACTGGAGGCTGTAGAGCACGGAAACGTGCCCTACAGCCTCCAGTTCGGGAAAAGACGGAGTTGCTAGCTGGCCGAGTTGATGGCGGTCCAGACCTTCTCGGCGGTCAGCGGCATGTCGATGTGCTTCACACCAAGATGGCTCACTGCGTCAACAACAGCGTTGTGGATGGCTGGCGTTGAACCGATCGTGCCGGACTCGCCGATGCCCTTGGCGCCCAGTGGGTTGCGAGGCGATGGGGTCTCGGTGTTGCTGGTCTCGAAGTTGATGAGCTCAGCAGCCGAAGGAATGGCGTAGTCCATGAGGTTCGACGTGATGGGGTTGCCGTCGCCGTCGTACATGACCTGCTCGTAGAGAGCCTGCGCTGCACCCTGTGCGATACCACCGTGCTGCTGGCCGGTGACCAGCATCGGGTTGAGGATCTTGCCGCAGTCGTCGACCGCAATATGGCGAAGCATCGTGACGTCACCGGTTTCGGTGTCAACCTCGACCATCGACACGTGAGCGCCGAAGGGGAAGGTTGAGTCAGTGCCGTCGAAGTCGAGCTCGTGGCTGAGGCCTGGCTCCATGTCGGCCGGACGCTTGCTGTCGTCGTTGGCGGCGGCAGCAAGATCGGCCCAGCTGATGGCCTTGGCTGGCACACCGGCAACCTGCAGGCCACCGTCTGCCTTCTCGATGTCGCTCTCTGATGCTTCGAGCAGGTGAGCGGCGAGCTGCTTGGCCTTGGCCAGCACCGTCTCGGATGCGACGTGCACGGCCGACCCTGCGGTCTGCAATGAACGAGAGCCCATCGTGCCGGCGCCGCGAGGAACCTCGGCGGTGTCTGACTGCTTGAGGGTCACATCGTCCATGTCGACGCCGAGCATGTCGGACACGATCATCGAGAATGCTGTCTCGTGGCCCTGGCCGTGTGAGCTGGTGCCCACGCGTGCAGTGACCGAGCCGTCTTCGTTGATCTCGACCGCGCCGTATTCGACGTGGAGACCGGCCGGGGCGGTGACCTCGACGTAGGCGCTCACACCGATGCCGAGCTGCTTGGCATCGCCAGACTCACGGCGAGCGGCCTGCTCGGCGAGCATGCTCTGGTAGTCGGCAGCTTCGAGAGCGGCGTCGAGGGCCTTCTCGTACTCGCCGCAGTCGTAATTGGCTCCACCATGAGTGGTGAGCGGGAAGTCGCCAGGCTGCAAGAAGTTCTTGCGGCGCATCTCGGCTGGATCGATACCGAGCTCGTCGGCAGCCATGTCCATGATGCGCTCGAGCATCTGGGTGGCTTCCGGACGACCAGCACCGCGGTAGGCGGCGGTGGTTGTGGTGTTCGTGATGGCCGAGCGGGCGTGGTAGCGCAGCTTGGGAATGGCGTAGACACCCTGCGACATCGTCTGGGTGAAGATCGTGAGGAAGGCACCGATCGCTGGGTAGGCGCCGCCGTCGGCAACCACATCGACGTCGAGGCCGGTGATCACGCCGTCTTTGGTGGTGGCCAGCTTGGCGTGCAGCATCATGTCGCGGCCGTGCACCATCGAAACCATGTTCTCGGAGCGGATCTCGGTCCAACGGACCGGAGTGCCAAGCTCGAGCGCAGCCTTGGTGGTAAGCATGAACTCGACGTAAGGGCCGGCCTTCGGGCCGAAGCCGCCGCCAACCGCAGGGGCGACGACGCGCACCTTGTCTTCTTCAAGGCCGAGCAAGCCGACGAGCGGCTCCTTCACGGCGATGGGGTTCTGGCTCGAGATCCACACGTCGATGGCGCCGCCATCTTGTGGGATCGCTACGCAGCCGTTTGGCTCCATTGGCACACCGGCGAGACGCTGGCTGTAGATCGAGCCTTCGGTGACGTGCTCGGCACCTTCGAGAGGATCTGGGTCGTCTTCGCCAGCACCAATGGCCGTCTCGAAGATCATGTTGGAGCCGTGCTCTTCGATGATGATCGGCGCACCGTCGGCCAGCGCCTCGGTGGCGTTGGTGACTGCCGGCAGTGGGTCGTAGTCGGCCACCACGTTCTCGGCAGCGTCTTGGGCCTGGGCCAAGGACTCAGCCACCACGACGGCGATGATGTCGCCGACAAAGCGAACCTTGCCGGTGGCGAGCATGGGGCGAGCCGTGTGCGGCGGGAACATCGGGAATCCGAGGAACGGCGCCATCTCGAGGTTTGAAGCCGTGTAGACGGCCTTCACGCCAGGCATGCCCTCGGCTTCAGAGGTGTCGATGTTGCCGAGCTTTGCGTGCGCAAACGGCGAACGAACGAAGTGGGCGTGCAAGGCGCCGGGGACGTCGAGATCGGCTGAGTATTCGCGGGCACCGGCGAGCAAGCCGGGGTCTTCCTTGCGAAGTACTGCGTTCCCGAGAATCGAACCCTTGACGTCGGCCATGTGTGCTCCTGGATAAAAGACGGGACGGACCAGGTGATTATTCCCCAGATTCGTCTCGCAATTCACACTGAGACGAAAGATCGCCCCTGCCGATCAGGCTCCAAGAAGAATTCTTCGCTGTGTGAACGACCTCACAGAAGGAATCCGAGCGCTCCCTCATTGTGGACTCATCGCCAACTCCGGCAACCAACAACCACTCCGCAACGAGGGACACTCCAATGAACAACAACACCGCAATGAACACGAAGACCGCCAAGAACACGAAGATCCAAACACTCCGCACCATGGCTGCCGCCGGCGTCATCGCCGTACTGGCCAGTGCCTGTGGCACCAGCGCCGCAGACGTCGCCCAGCCCCCCACAACGGTTGCCGTGAGCGTCGATGCCCCCGAGGTCACCGCTCCTGCAGCCAACAACGGAGACGACGCCGAGCACAACGGAACGCTCAAGCACGAGAAGGCTCCGAACAACGAAGCCCCACGCCCCGTGGTCGCTCCCGGGTCACGCCCTGCTCCAGTCCCTGTGCCAGCTCCCGCCCCTGTGCCTGCCGCTCCACGGGTGCCGGCTCCGGCGCCTCAGCCCCACGACACCCCAGAGGCTGGCTACTTCCAAGGCGCCTGCTTCGACGTCGAATACCCACAGGCCGCCGAGTATCAGCTCTACGCCGACACCGACCTTCGCTCCGAGCCCGTCGTGGGCCAAATCGTCGGCACCGTCTTCGTGGGCGACACCGTCTACCCCTACTTCTCCGAACTTGAGTGCGCCATCGGCACCGACGACACCGTGTGGTGGTTCGTCGGCACCCAGAACGGCACGGAAGCCTGGGTCAACTCAGCCTGGATGGACCCAGTGGCCATCGTCGACTTCGGCGACGACTCCGGCGACCCCGGCCTCGTTGACGACACAGACGGCACAGACGCCCCGGTGATCGCTGACGACTCCAACATGGTGTGGCAGTCCGCATCGCTCACCACCCTGGGTGTCGAGTGCTTCGAACTGAACAACGACGCAGCATGCGACGTGTTCTTCAGCCGCAACGATGGCTCGGCCGGCGACATCGCATCCACCTTCGTCACCGCCTACATGTTCGGTGACAACGCAACGCTCTACAGCCTCACCAGAGACGAGTACGGCATCGACTACGGCGCAGCGATCCTCGGTGACGAAGAGGGCGACGGCTTCGGTCTCGAGTCGCTCAACGTCAACGGCGGTTCATTCAGCTTCACGCCATACCCCACCGGAACCACCACCTGCTACGTCGAAGCCGGCTTCGTTGGCTACTGCGCCTTCCAGCCATAGGACGGACGAACCTGACAGACACATCACGAACCCCATCAAGACGAACCCCTATCGCTCGGGTCGAGGCCTCACGGTCTCGGCCCGAGTCTGTTCGTTTTGCTGAGTTCCGCGGCGACCCCGATGGCTGCCGGCCCGGCGGCCGCCGATACGGATTAGGCGAGGTGGCGTACGATTTCGCCGAGGATGATCGACGGAGTCACCACCCCCTGGCGCCGACGGCTCACGGCAAGCGCACTTGCGCTCGCCATGGTGCTTTCCGCCTGCTCGACCCTGTCTGATCGCGGCCAAGCTGCCTCTGACGATCGAGCGACCGAGTCGACACTCCAGTCAGGGGCTCCACAAACAGCTACCACTGCGGCGCCGACGACCGCGCTGCCCACGACCGCGCCGCCCACGAGCGAGCCGACCTCGCTGCCAGACACCACCGAGCTGCCAGACAACACGCCAGTGGTGATCGACGGCGGAGCATGGCAAATCACCGAGGCCGAGATCGCCGCCTTGCATGACTTTGTCGAGGAGGTGCACGAGCTTGAGTTCACCGAGCCGGTTGGCGTAGAGACGCTTGAAGACATCGGCCGGGACGTCGCCATTGGGTTCGAGCCGATCGAAGAACCGGAGTGGTTCGCCATGCGAGCCCTTCGGCTGGTTCCAGACGACGTGAG
>CALLGK010000094.1 GCA_938009905.1 uncultured Acidimicrobiales bacterium
GCCGTGTACAGCACGATGCTGTTCATCCTCCTCAAGCTGGCATCCGTTCGTTACCCACTTGTTGGCGTCACCACCCAGCCCATCAAGTACGCGCTGCTCGAGTGGTCACGCAAGGCCGAGTTGTCGTCCGACCGTGCTGCCCTGCTCGCGGTGCAAGACCCAACCGTGGTCATGACCACGTTGATGAAGCTGGCCGGCGGTTCACGAGGCGAGACGCTCGACCTCGACGAGTTCATTGCCCAGTCAGACGAGTATCGCCACGAGGGCGACCTGCTTGACCGGGTCTACAAGTTCGCGGCCGCCATCGGCACGACGCATCCCTTTGCGGTTGCCCGAGTGGCCGATCTACGCGATTGGATCGACAGCGGCGCCTACGACGAGATCGTGAGCGGCACCTACCGGACCCGCACAGACGACCAGGTGTCGTATGCCGAAGATCTTGGTGACGCCGCTGGCTCCTACACGGCCAAAGCTCGTGAGGTCTACGACGGCGCGGGGAAAGCCGTTGGCCAGATGACCAGCAAGGTTGCTGAGGCCTGGCGCAAGGGCGCGTAACCTCTGGGCATGGCATCGACCAACGATCTCGCCCAGACCCTTCACGAGATTTACTTGGCCGACGATGTCTTTCCCCAAGACCTAGGCGGCGACCTCACGCTCGATGCCGCGTACGACGCGCAGTTTGAGCTGCTGAACCTTCGCGTTGGTGACGGCGAAAAGCTGGCGGGCTGGAAGGTTGGGCTCACGGCCAAGGCCATGCAAGAACAGCAGGGCATCGATGAGCCCTGCCTCGGTCACCTGCTCAGCTCAGGGCAGGTGACGTCGCCGGCCGAGTTCGACTTCGAGGCGCTGAAGTCACCAGGCTTCGAGAACGAACTCTGCCTACGCATCGACCGCACGCTGAGCGACAACCCAACGTTCGACGAAGTGACCGACGCTGTCGGCGCTGTGGCTCCGGCCCTCGAGATCATCGAGAAGCGAAGCCACTTTGGCCTCAACTTCTCGCTCGCCATCGCCGGAAACGCTCAGCAACACGCGTTTGTCACCGGACCGTTCACGCCGTTTTCGGTCGACATGGATCTGGCGGCCACAACCGCGACGGTAAACGTCAACGACGAAGAGGTCGAACAGGCAACCGGTGCGGAAGTGCTCGGCAACCCCATCAACTCCGTGGTGTGGCTGGCCCAGGCGCTCGCTCGGCGTGGCCGGGCGGTTGAGCAAGGCAGTCTGATCATGTCTGGGTCGTTCACTCGGCAGTATTCGTTGTCGCCGGGAGATCACGTCCGCACGAGCTTCGAAGGCATCGGTGAGGTGTCGGCCCGATTCGCCTGAGAATCGGCCATTCTCAAGTCGGGAGAACATCGATCCGACAATCTGGGCATGAATTCTGTGTCCAAACGCGCCCTTGCCGGCCTTTCGTTTCTTGCGCTCACCGCTGCCTCATGCGGCAGCGTCGAGAGCGTTGGCGGTTCTGCGGCTCCTGAAACGGACAACACCACGTCCATGCCGGCAGAAGCCGAATTCAGTGACACGGGCAACGACGAGACCGGCACAGACACGACGGCTGGCGAGTCAGCCGATGTTGCCGCAACGAACACCACAGAAGCGATGGAAGACAGCGACGTTGACGATGGCGCTCCCACGACCGAAGCGACCACAACCACCGAGCCTGACGACGTCGACGAGACCACAACCTCCAGCACTACGGCTCCCTCAGACTTGATTCGCACACCAGACCAGCGTGTGCTGACCACCGAAGATCTCGCCGCCGTTGGCATCACGGTTGAGTCCAGCTGGTCGGTGCCACCAGAGGCCGCCTCACAAGCGGTGACGTGCGGTGTTGCCGCTCCAGGCGTCGATGGCCGCATCACCCAGGTGTTCCAAACTCCGAGCGGCGCCATGATCGCTCAGTACGTCCAAGAGGGCGTGACGGTTGCTGATCAGTGGATGACCTCGCTCGCCGCACTCGACGGATGCGTCGAGTCAGGCGTGTCGCCAATGCGGCTCGGCAAGGGCGAGGCCCCGAGCGCAACCCAGACGCTGGTGCTCGACGCCAACGGATCAGACGACGACGGCGGCTACATGGCTGTTGTTGGTGGCCGTAAGGGCGACCTGGTGACGGGCTTCATGACGGTAAGCACCGACCCTGAAGACCTAGCCCTCAGCAGCGAAACGCTGCTGCAGCTTCTCGAAGTCGCCATCGCTGACTGACCACCCATTGTCGGTGTCGCTTGGCCAATAGGTCGGACGACCTTTGGGCCTTGTGCGTTGCTCGCCTAGATTCGGCGGCCATGCATTACATCAACGGTGAATGGATCGACGGGGCCAGCGAGTTTGTCGTCACCGATCCGGCAAGCGGTGAAGAAATCGGCCGGGTGGCAGACGGTGGCGCCGCTGAAGCCACCGCCGCTGTCGATGCTGCAGACGCCGCATTTGCCGACTGGTCGACCACCACCGCCTACCAGCGCAGCGAAAAGCTCTATGCCGCCTGGCAGCTGATGACCGAGCGCCACGAAGATCTGGCGAAGCTCATGACCTCCGAGCAGGGCAAGCCCATCAAGGCCGCCCGCAACGAGGTGAAGTACGCCGCCGACTTCCTGCTTTGGTACGCCGAGGAAGCCAAACGCATCTACGGCGAAACCATTCCGTCGGCTCGAGCCGACCAGCGATTCATGGTGATGCGCCAGGCCGTCGGGGTGTGCGCGGCGATCACGCCGTGGAACTACCCCATCTCGATGCTCACCCGAAAGCTTGGCCCTGCCCTCGCTGCTGGCTGCACCGTGGTGCTCAAGCCGGCGGAACAGACACCGTTGTGCGCCAAGGCTGTGTTTGAGATCTTCGACGAGGTTGGCCTGCCGCCCGGCGTGGTCAACATGGTGAACGCATCGGACCCTGTGCCCATCGGTGATGCCTGGCTCGAAGACGATCGAGTCCGCAAGTTCACGTTTACGGGCTCGACCGAGGTGGGCAAGCTCATCGGTGGTCGTGCGTCGGCCAACGTGAAGCGCGTCTCGATGGAGCTCGGCGGCCACGCCCCGTTCATCGTGTTTGATGACGCCGACCCGGTGCACGCAGCCAAGGGCGCGTCGCTCGTGAAGTTCCTCAACACCGGCCAGGCCTGCATTTCTCCGAACCGCATCTATGTGCAGCGTTCGATCGCCGAGCCATTCCTCGAGACCCTCACCCAGCGGGTGGCCAAGATGCAGGCCGGCTCCGGCTTCACCGATGGCGTGAGCATCGGGCCACTGGTTGACGAGCCGAGCGTGGCCAAAGTGGAGCGCCAGGTCAACGACGCCGTCGACAAGGGAGCCCGTGTGCTCACCGGCGGCGAACGTCTCACCACCGATGGCCTCGATCAGGGCAACTTCTTTGCCGCTACGGTGCTGGCCGACGTTACGAGCGACATGGTCATTCACTCCGAAGAGACCTTCGGACCCGTGGCTCCCGTCATCATCTTTGACGACGAGGAAGACATCCTGGCCAAGGCCAACGACACCACCTACGGCCTCGCCGCCTACATCTACACCCGAGACGTCTCGCGAGCCTGGCGTATCGCCGAGGGCCTGCGATTTGGCATCATCGGTATCAACGACATCAACCCGACCTCGGCCGCCGCTCCTTTTGGTGGCGTGAAAGAGTCGGGTATTGGGCGAGAAGGAGGCCATGTGGGCCTCGACGAATACCTCGACACCAAACTGGTGGGTTGGTCGGTCTAGTGGCCGTCAACGCACGAAACGAACACGGAGAACCATCATGAAGGACCTTTTGGGCAAGACCGCCGTCGTCACCGGAGGTGCAAGCGGCATCGGGCTCGGCATGGTGACCCGCTTTGCCAAGACGGGCATGAACGTTGTGCTCAGCGACATCGAAGAGCCAGCGCTCGACGCCGCGATCGAGACCGTGAATGCCACGCTGGCTGCCGACGGCGACGACGCCGTCGAGCTCATGTCCGTGGTGACAGACGTGGCCGACAACGCGCAGGTCGAACAACTCGCCGCGGCCGCCTTCGACCGGTTCGAGAAGGTTGCGGTGTTGTGCAACAACGCAGGCGTCGGCGGCAACAGCCTCACGGCCAGCCCCGGCGAGCTCGATCTCGCCGACTGGAAGTGGGTGATGGACGTGAACTTCTGGGGTGTTGTCTATGGCCACGCCGCGTTCCTGCCCCACATGATCGCTAACGGTGAAGGACACATCGTCAACACCGCCTCGATGGCCGGACACTTCCCCGGCCACAGCGCCTACACCGCCTCGAAGTGGGCCGTGGTGGGCATCAGCGAAGGCCTGCATGGCCAGATGGAACGAGAAGGTCACGGCGTTGGCGTGTCGTGCTTATGCCCCGGTTGGGTCAACACCAAGATCGCCGAGAGTGCTCGCAACAAGCCGGAGTGGGCCGTGAGTGATGCGCTTGGTGAGCCCTCAGAAGAGCAGGGCGCACGCATGGACTTCATCAAGGACCAGCTGCGGTCTGGCATGGACCCGGCCAAGGTGGGCGAGCTCGTGCACGATGCGATCGTGACCGATCAGTTCTGGGTGTTCACTGACCTCACGATGGTCGCTGCCCTCGAGGGCTGCTTCAAGAACGTGCTCTCGGCGAACAATCCGAACATCGATCTGGGTGCTGCGCTCTCTCAAACGAACTGAGCTGTCGCAGACCGGCTGAGCATCTTGTCAATCTCTTGACGGAGCCCCGCGTTCTGCTTGCCAGTCCATCTCGAAGATGAGGTTTGTCGGATCAACAACGATCCGGCTCATCCCCCAAACGAGAAGGACGAATCATGAAGAACAGCAAGAAGACTCTCGTCGCCAGCCTGTGCGTGGCTGGAGCGATGACCATCGGAGCCGGTGCCGCATCAGCGCAGTACGGCGGCGGTGACGACGACTCGCAGCCCACCACCGAACCCACCGAGCAGGTGGATCAAGAGACTGTCGTCGACGACGACGGCATTCTGCAGGTGCAAGACACCGACGGCGACGAGACCGACGGCGACGACGCAGAAGACGGCGACGTCGAAGGTGAAGACGCCGAAGACGGTGACTCGGAGCGCCGTCGGGGCCACAACTGCAACGGCCGCCTCGACGCCGCATCGGAGATCATCGGCATTCCTGCTGAAGACATCCGAGCCGAGCTCGACGCTGGCGCCACCCTGGCCGAGATCGCTGAAGCCAACGGCGTGTCAGCTGACGCCCTCGTAGACGGCCTGGTCGACAATGTCGAAGAGCGCCTCGATGCCAAGGTGGCCGAGGGACGCATCACCGAGGAAGAGGCAGCCGAGAAGCTCGAGAACAAGACCGAGCGGATCGAGGACAAGGTCAACGGTGTCGACAGCGACGCTGGTGAGGACACCGACGCCAGCACCTGAG
>CALLGK010000095.1 GCA_938009905.1 uncultured Acidimicrobiales bacterium
ACGCGTGCTAGACGCCGCGCTCGGCCTCATCGTCGGTGGCGGGATCGCGAGCTTCAGCGTTGACGCGGTGGCCCGAGAGTCTGGGGTGGCAAAGACCACCATCTACCGGCACTGGGAGTCGGGCAACCACCTCATGATCGAAGCACTCGACTCGATGATCGCGCCGTTCCCAACGCCAAACACCGGAGATCTACGCAGCGATCTACGAGTGTTTTTCGAAGAAGTCATTCCGGTTATCAACGATCCGGGAACGGCGGGCCTTCTGCTCGACATCTTGCGCCTCGCGCTCGACGATCCCGAGGTTGAGCGCATCCATACCGCCATCATGGACGAGCGCAAAGTCCCCGTCACAACGGTGATCGATCTGGCCAAAGGTCGAGGCGATGTGGGCCCCGATGTGCCCTCCTCGATCGCCGTGGAGATCATTGAGGGAACGCTCTTCGCCCGGCGCTTCATGCAGAACGAGACCATCGACAACGACGCAATCGACGAGATCATCGCACTGGCCGTCTTGGCGCTCGAAAACTGGCCGAAACCCGATTCGTAGCCGGCGAAGAGGTCTAGTCCGCGTCTGCACCAGACCAGCAGAACTCCTCAACACGGTTCGAGGGCCACTGTGGGACAATGGTCTGCTGTGACCCCCACGAAACGACGCTCTCCATCTGACGCGCCCGCCAGCAAACCCCTTGTGGTTCTGCGGACGCTCGTCGTCGGCCTCGGGCTGCTTGCTGCGCTGGCGCTGCCAGCAGTTGCGCAGTCCGACACGGCCCCCGTCGATCTGGAACTCACGGTCTTGTCGGCCATCGTCCTCGGTCTTGTCGAGGGTCTGACGGAGTACCTCCCGGTGAGCTCGACCGGCCACCTGCTCGTCACCAACGAACTGCTTGGCCTCAACGTGAGCGACGAGGCAGAGCGACTGCTCGACACCTACGCCATCGGCATCCAGGCCGGCGCCATCCTGGCGGTCTTCGTCGTGTATCGAGATCGCATCAAGCAGATGATCGATGGGCTGCTCGGCCGAAGCGAAGAGGGGCGCCAGATTCTCATTGCCCTCGTGGTGTCGTTCGTGCCAACCGCTCTCATTGCCGTTGTGCTCTTTGAAGCGTTCCGCGAATACATCTTCGGGCCGATTCCAATTGCCGCGGCCTGGATCGTTGGTGGCGTGGCCATCCTCGCCCTCACCCGCATCGGCTTCTTCGATCGGGCCGGGTTGGAGCTCGGATCAATCACGGCAAAGCAGGCCGCGCTCATCGGCGTGATGCAGACAGCAGCCGTGTGGCCCGGCACCAGCCGTTCGCTCGTCACGATCATCGCAGGCATCCTCGTGGGCCTCAGCCTGCGTGCTGCCGTTGAGTACAGCTTTCTCCTCGGCCTTGTCACGCTCAGCGCCGCCACCGCATATGCCGGCCTCAAAGACGGCTCGGACCTGATCAACGAGTTCGGTGTTGTCACGCCGCTCATCGGGTTGGTAGTTGCGTTCGTGTCTGCCGTGCTCGCTGTGCGGTGGATGGTGTCGTGGCTCAACGACAAGGGCTTCGACGTGTTCGGCTGGTACCGAATCGCAGCTGGGGTCGCGTTGTTGATTCTGGTCGGCGTCGGCACAGTCAACGCGTGAGCGAATTTCACGACGACAGCCGGCTTACTCCGACAAACAGCGAACCGG
Source organism: uncultured Acidimicrobiales bacterium (assembly GCA_938009905.1). Classification (GTDB taxonomy): domain Bacteria; phylum Actinomycetota; class Acidimicrobiia; order Acidimicrobiales; family SZUA-35; genus CALEWY01. Next base: position 1,664 of record CALLGK010000095.1, read on the forward strand.
GAACCACAGCGTTCGACCTGACCATCAGCGATCGCTGGTCGGTTGGGCCGGGAGCCAACGGCGGCTACATCGCTGGCGTCATGGCTCGGAGTGTCGTTGAAAGCCTCGGCACGCTTCTTCCCGATGGCGAAGACATCGCCATGCGATCGATGACCTCGCACTACCTCCGTCCGCCGATTCCTGGCCCGGCCCGGCTTGTTGTCGAACCGTTGAGGCTCGGCAGAAGCGTCTCGGTCATCGACGTCAGCTTGGTCCGAGACGACAAGCTGCTCACTACGGCCAGGGCGATCGTCGGACCTCGTCGCGGAGGAACGGTCGAGTTCGTCGACCGAACCCCGCCGATGTTCCCCGCGCCAGACACGCTCGAGCGTGAAGTTTGGGACAATCCAAACTTCGTCCGCTCTCGCTACGACACTCGCTACGTCATCGGCCGACCAGTGAACGAGTTCGACGGTGCAGACACCCACGTCGCCGAGGTGGCGGGCTGGATTCGGACGACCGACGAGGCGCCGGTTGATATCCCGCTCGCCATTGCGCTCACCGACTCGTGGATGCCTGCCGTCATGGTGCGGCATGGCTTCGAGGACAAGGTCCTCAACACACTCGATCTCACGTCACATCTCTTCCACCCGTTTGCCCCGCCGGTGACGGGATGGATTGGGGTGCAGAATCGGACAACTGTGTCGCACGACGGCTACGCAGACATCGACACCGAGCTGTGGTCAGAAGACGGAAAGCTCCTGGGTCAGAGCAGACAGCTCGGACTCCTCCTCCCCCGACCTGACCGCACGCAGCTCTGACGATTACGTGAGCTCGACCGGCTCGCTCAGCCCTGCGGGCCAGCCGTGGCGCCATCAACGGTTTGCGCAGCAGATTCGATCGCTGATTCGTTGATCGGACCAACCCAGAAGAAGCCGGTCACGAACGCAAACAAGGCGGCCCCCGCCACCATGGCGATCTCGGTGGACGTCGCGGCAAAGAGGGCGGCAAACACCAGCGGCCCAACCGCTTGACCGGCTCGCACGCCAGACACCCACGCAGCCATCACAGACGCTCGTTGCGCCCCGGGAGTGGCCGAGGTGGCGACGTCTTGCAGCGTGGCGATCACGGCGCCGTCGCCTATGCCGTACACAACGGACGCAAGCACGACGATGACCACCAGCGGAGCCAATCCAACGCCGAGCGACGCAACCGCAATGCATCCACCCCCGAGCATCAGCACCGTTCTCAGCCCGAGGCGTGATCGGATTCGGCCAAGGTTGAACGCAACAACGGTCGATCCGATGGCCGGCGTCGAGAGCACGATGCCTCGAGCCCCCGGCCCAAGATTGAATTGCTCTTCGAGGTGAATCGGCAACGTCGTGAGGAACACGCCGAAGATCACGGTGAACAACAAGAACCCGCTGAGCACGACGGCAAGCACAATCGGCAGCCGCAACACCTGCCGGGCACCTCGAAGTTGGTCGCCGAGGCTTCCGA
>CALLGK010000096.1 GCA_938009905.1 uncultured Acidimicrobiales bacterium
CGACATGTCAACCGAGAGTCCTCTCCTCGCAGTCGATGACCTCAGCGTCGCGTTCAAGACCAAGAAGGGCATGGCGGCCGCTGTCCGCAATTTGTCGTTCAACGTCTATCGCGGCGAGTCCATGGCCATCGTCGGCGAATCAGGTTCTGGCAAGAGCGTCAGTTCGCTTGCCCTCTTGGGCTTGCTCCCGAAGAGCGCCGAAATCACCGGCTCGGCCAAGTTCGATGGCCAGCAGTTGATTGGCATGAAGCAGAGTGCGCTTCGTGAGATCCGTGGCCGTCGCGTGGCCATGATTTTCCAGGACCCAATGACGGCGTTTAATCCCGTCTTCACCGTGGGTAACCAGATCGCAGAAGCGATGGAGATTCACGGTCTTGCCACTGGCTCGGAAGCTATGTCGAAGGCTGCCGATCTGCTTGAGATGGTGGGTGTTCCAGAGCCCGGCCAGCGAGTCAACCAATACCCGCACGAGTTCTCCGGCGGTATGCGCCAGCGAGCCATGATTGCCATGGCCATCGCCAACAAGCCAGATCTGCTGATCGCCGACGAGCCAACCACGGCCCTCGACGTCACGATCCAGGCCCAGGTGATGGAAGTGCTGGCCGACATCCGGGGCGAAACCGGCGCGGCCATGATCCTCATCACCCACGACCTTGGCGTGGTGGCCGGAGCGGCCGACCGCATCCAGGTGATGTACGGCGGTCGCATCTTCGAGCGCGGCACGACCAACGACGTGTTCTACGAACCGCAGAACCCGTACACCCGTGGCTTGTTGCAGTCGATGCCACGACTCGACGCCATCGGCGAGCGTCTCGTGCCTATTCAAGGCACGCCGCCAAGCATTCTGAACATGCCAGACGGTTGCGCCTTTGCGCCACGCTGCGAGCACCAGATTGAGGCCTGTCACACGTCGGCCGCCTCGCTCGAACTCGTGTCGGCCGGCCACGAAAGTCGCTGTCATCGCACGGGCGACTTGCCTGCATACAGCAGCAACGAAGGAGTCTCGGCATGAGCCTCGCGAACGGCCAAGCGTCTGGCGCAGCCCCGCTGCTTGAGGTCGACGATCTCGTCACACACTTTCCCATTCGGGCCGGCCTTTTTCGCAAGACCATCGGGTTTGTGCACGCCGTTGATGGTGTGTCGCTCACGGTCAACGAACGAGAGACCGTTGGCGTCGTGGGCGAATCAGGTTGTGGCAAAACCACGTTCGGTCGCTCGCTGCTTCGTCTGATTGAGCCCACCAGCGGAACGGTCAAGTTCCGTGGTGAAGATGTGCGGGCCGCATCGACGGAGCGCATGCGTGAGCTGCGGGCCGAAATGCAGATCGTGTTTCAGGATCCGTACGCCTCGCTCAACCCTCGTATGCCGGTGAACGACATCGTGGCTGAGCCGCTGCGTATCCACGGCAAGTCCGATCCGCTCAAGACGGTTGGTGAGCTGCTTTCTGCCGTTGGCCTGCTTCCCGAGCACGGCAACCGATATCCGCACGAGTTCTCGGGTGGTCAGCGTCAGCGCATCGGTATTGCCCGAGCCCTCGCGCTGAACCCGAGCCTCATCGTGCTCGACGAGCCGGTGTCGGCCCTCGATGTGTCTGTCCAGGCCCAGGTGATCAACCTGCTGGAAGACCTTCAGGACGAATTCGACTTGGCCTACATGTTCATCGCTCACGACCTCTCGGTGGTGCGCCACATCTCAGACCGGGTGGCCGTGATGTATCTGGGTCGTGTGGCCGAGATTGCCGACTCGGCCTCGCTCTACGAAGCACCGGCCCACCCCTACAGCCATTCGTTGCTGTCGGCGGTGCCCATCGCCGACCCAGACATCGAACGCAGTCGCGAACGCATCGTGCTGCAGGGTGACATTCCAAGCCCGGCCAACCCGCCAAGCGGCTGCCGCTTCCGCACCCGTTGCCCGATTGCGCAGCCCGTCTGTTCAGAAGAGACGCCCACGCTCAAAGAGATTCGGCCCGGTCACCAGGTGGCTTGCCACTTCCATCTCGAAGCTGGCGAGACGCTCATCGACCGTGTGGGCTCGGTGCGGGTCGGCGCCTGATCGCCGCATCTTGTGATGAGTGACGGCGGGGCAGGAACGTCTTCTGCTGCGAACGCCGTGGTGCTGCACACGAGTTGGCGTGGCAGGGTGCTGTTTGTGACGGCTCCATTTCTGCTTGCTGGGCTCGGCCTCTACGGGATCGTGGCTGGCGGCTTCCAAGTGTTCAACACGCTCCTGTTCATCATCGGCTGCCTGCTGCTCGCGGCCGCGCTGTTCGACTTCCCGCTCTACACCACCATCGGAACCGACGGCGTCGTGCGCCGTTGCCTGGTCAGAACTGACCGGCTCGGGTGGGATCAAGTCACGGCGATCGCCCGCCCCGCCAGCCGAGGTGCGCTCGGTGGGCTGAAGAACGGGCTTGGCATCTCGAACTCGACTGGATTGGTCGTCGAGATCGGCAAGCGCCCGGCCATGCTCGTGGATCGCATCGAAAGCCCAGCCGAGTTCGATGCGGTGAAGAACGGGCTCGATCAGTGGATACCCGGCATGATTCTTCGGGCCTCTCGTCCAGCCGATGGAACAGCTCCCACCTGGCTGTACAAGCGGCGCTTGGGCGATGGCGAAGGCCTCGTTGATGCGATTCAGGAGGATGTTGGGTGAACCTGGCTGGGCTCCACCTCGATTCCTCTTGTCAGCGGTAGCCTGTCTCTCGCTATGGACGTCGCGCTCGGCATCATTTACGTCATCATCGGAATCGTCACCATCGTGCTTGTGCTGCTGCACAGCGGGCGAGGCGGCGGTCTGTCCGACATGTTTGGTGGCGGCCTCGGCGCCGCAGCGGCAGGGTCGACCTCGATGGAGCGCAACCTCGATCGAATGACCATCCTGTTCAGCCTGATTTTCGCCTTCCTCACGGTGATTCTGGCTTTCGTTCTCGACACCTAGCCGTGTCGTCGCCCTCGGGCGGCCAAACGAGAACTGACTACAGCGATGTAGCGGGCGCGCCGATGCATGGGTGTGCCCAAGCGTCCTCTCTCAGCGAAGTTCCTCGGAATTGTTGCTGCCGCAACCCTTACGGCAACTGGCTGTTCGTCCATCGACGCTGGCTCGCAAACGGCTGAAACCGTCCCCACCGGGGTCGACAGCGAGGCGCCGGCCGACCTGGCGCTGACGGCTGATGAAGCAGCAGAAGACGAACTCGACGTCCTGCCGCTTGATCCAAGCAACTTCAGCCTCGGACTGGTGCGTCCATCCACCTGGACGCCAGCCCAACTCTCAAGCGCCGACCAAGGCGCCGTGATCGTGGCCGATCTGCTCTACGACGGCCTTATCGAGGTGTCCGGCTCGTCAGAAACGCTACGCCCGGCACTCGCCACCTCGTGGTCAGCCAATGAATCGCTGACCGAGTGGACCTTCGAGCTCGATGCGTCGCGAGTCGACGCAGCCACCGTGGTCAACAGTTTCAACGCGCTGCTTGCCACGCCCGGGCTGTCGCAGGAAGTACTTGTGGGCGACGTTGTCGCCGTGACCGAGATCGACAACGACACCGTGTCGATCACCACCAGTGCTCCGGCGGCAGGTCTGCCTTGGCGCCTGAGTGGCGTGGGCGCGTCGGTCGTCGGTCCTGAGGGCACGACGACCGGCTTGTATCGAATTGATGCCGACTCGGCAGAACAGACCGTGCTCGTGTCAGCCACCGGCGTCGTCACCCTGAAGTGGGCCCAGTCCACAGACGAGGCATTCGCCTGGCTCAACGAAGGCATGGTGGATTCCGCCATCGTTGGTCAGGACCATTTGGAAGATGCGGTCGACAGCTTCAACGCCGACCTGCCTGCCCGGAACGTGACCCAGCTACTCGTGCTCAACGCTCGATCTTCCAGCCTGGCATCAGAACCACAGCGCCAAGCCATTGCCGCAGCGCTCAACCGTGACGACCTCGCGCTCGTGATCGGCGACCGTTCCTATCCCGCCGACGGTGTTGCCTCTCCATCGGTCGCCGGCTTCTCGCCTGGCACCTGCGGCACAGCATGCGGCGGCGATCCAGACAGCTTTACCGATGTGCTGAACGGCGAAGCACTCTCGAGCCTCCGCCTTGGCTACACATCAGATCACCAGCGTGAGCTCGCCGAAACCATCGTTGGCCAGCTCTTCAACGTGGGCGTCACCGTCGAAGCCGTACAGCTCACTCCTGAAGACATGGCTGCTCAGCTTCTGTCCGGCGAGATCGACCTGGCCGTCTCCGGCTGGGTGTTGCCCGCCTCATCGCTCGACGCCGCTGTGCCCGCCCTGTTCGACGGCACGAGCGAGACAAATGGCAGCGGTGCAGCCAGCCTGGGCGTGGAAGAACTCCTGACCCAAGCAGCGGCGACTGCTGACGATCAAGCTCGCTGGGACCTGCTCAACCAGGCCCAAACCGCAGCCATCGAACTCGGCTTGGTAGCGCCTCTTGGTTACGGAAAGAGTCGACTGGTGACTGCCAGTGGCGAAGGCGAGCTCGTGCAGCGTGCCGACGGCTCGATCGACCTGGCAGAACGGTAAAGATCGGTTTGTTCTCGCCGAAGATCCAGTAGGATCTCGAAGCCCACTTAGTCGGAGTGGCGGAATTGGCAGACGCGCTAGCTTGAGGGGCTAGTGTCCGAAAGGACGTGGGGGTTCAAGTCCCCCCTCCGACACACTCGTTAGTACACGCGTCAGGTCCTGCGGAGACCTGCATGCGTCCGTCGTCGTGGTAGACGACGGCGAGGTTCAGTTCGCTGTAGACGGCTTTGCGATCTTCCGGGTCGGCGTTGGCCAGGATGGCGACGATTCCCTTGAGCTGGCGGACGAGGTCCTTGATCTCTGTTGAAGTGAGTCGACCATCGCCGCCCTTGGGTCGCAGAGCGATCTCGGCTGCCTTGCGAGCGAGCTTCACTTCGTCGATCCACTGTCCGACGATGGCGGGATCGGTGCCGGCTTCGAGCGCTTGGCGATACTTGGCGAGCTTGTCGTCGCATTCCTTGAGCTTCTTGCGCGCTGTGGCGAGCCTGTTCTGCTCGGCGATGTCGGGGCCGGTTGCGGCTTCGAGGGCGGAGCAGGTGTCGTCGATGTGGTCGTCATCGAAGAGCTGGGCGAGCCACTGATCGATGGCTGGCGTCAGAGAGTCTTCTCGCACGTAGATGGTCTTGGGATGCTTGTCCTTGGCGACGGCGTACTCGGCGGGGAACTTGCATCGGTAGTACGCCCGCTTGTGGTTCCATGATCCTTGCATCCGGCGGCCGCATTCGGCGCAGTAGACGTGCCCACTGAGCAGGTAGGTGTGTTTGGTCCGTTCGCGGCGGACCTTGGCTCGTTTGGCGCCGGTGAAGACTGCTTCGGCGGCGGTGAAGTCGTCGAGGCTGATGATGGCATCGTGTGTGGGATTCTCCGACCAGATCCACTCGGTGCGATCGTTCCATCGCATCTTGGACTGGTGTCCGAGTGAGACGTCGTCGACGTCGAGCAGTTCCTCGTGGCGCTGCTGACGGTTCCAGACCTGGTAGCCGGTGTAGCGGGGGTTCTGCAGGATGGCTCGGACCGCAATCTTGCTCCACACCCCGTTGCTGCTCGCTCGATGACGGTTGCGCGTTGCGTCATGGCCAGAAGGCGAGAGGATGGAGTCTCGGGTGAGTCCCTCGGCGATCGAATACAAGCCCGAGCCTGAGATGAACTCCGTGAAGATGCGCACGACGTTCGGAGCAGTCTCGGGGTCTGGTTCGAGGACGTGGAGTCGTTGCCCGACAGCGGCCTTGCTTGGGTTCGGATGCGGGCCAGCATCGCCAAGCCGGTAGCCGTACGGTGGCCGCCCTCCGAGGAAGCGTCCTTCGATGGCTGCCTGCGAAGCCATCGCCGCTCGGACCCTGGTTTTGATTCGGTTGCGTTCGCCCTTGCTCATGCCTCCGTAGAGCGACATGACGAGATCGTGAGCATCGCTACCCGGGTCGATGGCCCCTCCGACTTCGGGAACCCAGAGGGTGACGCCGTAGTGTACGAAGACCGGGAAGGTGAGTCCGAACTGGTTGCCGTAGAACGCTCGCTGGGGTTCGCCGATGACAACGGCATCGAAGCCGCGCGACGGGTCGGCGAGCGACTCGAGCAGCCTCGACGCCTCGGGCCGCCGCTTCCAGGGAAGCGAGCGCGACTGGCCAATGTCGAAGAACTCCTCGACGATCTCGCCGTCGGAGGGTTCGATCAGCTGCCCAGACCGTGCGAGCTGCCAGTTCCGCGATGAAGTGGGATCCTG